>NZ_JAWZSV010000006.1:0-300958 GCF_033875165.1 Polaribacter sp. PL03
GAATTGATTCTATGAGCCTTATTTAGTTATTGATAAATTAACTATCTATTGGGTTTAACTATTTATAATATTATTTTATTATTTGCGTGAAGGATAGAAATGAAAAGCCCGCAGTGAGGTACGAACGAGGACTTGTAATGCATAGCCTGACCATTTATCTATTTGTTTATTTTGCAAACGTAGTTCTTTAGAAATGGGCACGCCCAAATGAGTTTTAAGATTTTTTGAAACAAAAAAGGCATCAGTATTACTGATGCCTTTTTTATAACAATATGTTTTTATAATTGTTACATAGCAACTAAATCTCCAGCAACGTCTTTAGAAGGTAATTCTGTTTTACCCATTAAAAACAAATCTACTTGTCTTGCAGCTTCTCTACCCTCTGATATTGCCCAAACAATTAAAGATTGTCCACGACGCATATCTCCAGCTGTAAAGATGTTTTTCACATTGGTTTGATATTTTCCGTATGCTGCTTTGTAGTTAGAACGGATATCTTTCTCTATACCTAATTTGTCTGCTAAAGTACTTTCTGGACCTGTGAAACCTAATGCTAATAGAGCTAAGCCACAAGGCCAAGTTTTTTCTGTACCTGCGATCTCAATTAATTCAGGTCTTTTACCGGGAACCATTTTCCATTCGACATTAACTGTTTTTAGAGCAGTTAATTTTCCGTTTGCATCTTTAACAAATTCTTTTGTGTTAATTAACCAATTACGATCTGCACCTTCTTTGTGAGAAGAAGAAGTTTTTAATTGTAAAGGCCAAAAAGGCCAAGGAGTTGTTGGTGAACGATGTCCTGGAGGTTTCGGCATAATTTCAAAGTTAACTACAGATTTTGCTCCATGTCTATTTGAAGTTCCAATACAATCTGAGCCTGTATCTCCACCGCCAATAACAATAACATCTTTATCTGTAGCTTTTATTTGGTCTTTTACTTCTTTACCTAATACAATTTTAGTTTGTTGTGTTAAGAAATCCATTGCTTGTACAACCCCATTTGCATCTATACCTGGTGTTGGTAAGCTACGTCTTTCTGTAGACCCTCCACATAAAACAATACTATCAAAAGCTTTTAAGTCTTTTACATCATAATTTACACCAACATTTATGTTAGTTTTGAATATAATTCCTTCTGCTTCTAAAATAGCAATTCTTCTGTCGATTATTCCTTTTTCTAACTTAAAGTTAGGAATTCCGTATCTTAATAAACCTCCAACTTCATCATCTCTTTCAAAAACAGTAACTGTATGACCTGCTCTATTTAATTGTTGTGCCGTAGCTAAACCTGCAGGCCCAGAACCGATAACGGCAATTGTTTTACCTGTTCTGTTTTTTGGAGGCTGTGGCTTAATCCATCCTTCTTTAAACGCACGTTCTACAATATTTTTTTCAATATTCTCAATAGAAACTGGGTCTTCAATAATGCCTAATACACATGATTGTTCACATGGAGCAGGGCATAATCTACCTGTAAATTCTGGGAAATTATTTGTCGAATGTAGTATCCATGATGCTTTTTGCCATTCCCCTTGATGCACCATGTGGTTAAAATCTGGAATTAGATTACCTAATGGGCAACCACTGTGACAAAAAGGAATACCACAATCCATACAACGAGAACCTTGTTTTGTTATTTCTTTCTCAGAAAGAGGAACTGTAAATTCTTTATAATTTTTTACACGATCTTTTACAGAAGTATATGTTTCATCTTGTCTTTCAAATTCTTTAAATCCTGTTACTTTTCCCATGACATTATGCTTTAGTTAATTCTTCGAACATTGGTTCTTCTGTTTCTAAACGTTTTAACGCTTTCTTGTATTCTGTAGGCATTACTTTTACAAAGTTTTTTAAACTTGTACTCCAATCTGCTAACAATGCAGTACCTCTTTTACTGTCTGTGTATAAAACATGTTTTTCTATAGTAGCCTTTAACTCTGCAGCAACTTCTTCTGAAATTTCTTCGAATTCTATAGTTTCTGTATTACAAAGACCGTTTACAAATTTGTTTTCTGGATCGTATACATATGCAATACCTCCACTCATACCTGCAGCAAAGTTTCTTCCTGTTTTACCAAGAACTACTACTTTACCACCTGTCATGTATTCACAACAGTGATCTCCAACTCCTTCTACAACTGCAGTTGCACCAGAATTACGGACTGCAAAACGTTCTCCAGCGATTCCGTTGATATATGCTTGACCTGCTACTGCACCGAACATACAAACGTTACCAACAATGATATTGTTTTCTGCTAAGAAGTCTGCTTTTGCAGGTTTCTTTATAATTAATTTTGCGCCAGATAATCCTTTACCTAAATAATCATTCGTATTACCATCTAAAATAAATGTCAACCCATGTGCCCCAAATGCACCAAAACTTTGTCCTGCAGAGCCAGTAAAGTTGATATTTAATGTATCTTCAGGTAAACCTAAATGACCGTAAATTTTAGAGATTTCATTACTAACAATTGCCCCAACAGCTCTATTTGTATTTTTTATTGGATATGCTAAGTTCATTTTTTCCTTTCTATATAAAGCTCTGTGAGAATCTTTTAATATAGTAAAGTCTAAAACGCCTTCTAAATTATGGTCTTGACCTTCTGTATTTTTAACCGTCATGCTTCTGTAGGCAGTTGGTCTGTGTAAAATACTTGATAAATCTAAACCTTTAGCTTTATAGTGCTTAATGGCATGATTTGCGTTAATTTTATGAGTCTGACCAACCATTTCGTCTAGTGTTCTAAACCCAAGTTGTGCCATAATTGCTCTTAATTCTTCTGCAATGTAAAAGAAGAAGTTAATTACGTGTTCTGGTGTTCCTTTAAAGTTTTTACGTAGCTCTTTATCTTGAGTTGCAATACCAACCGGACAAGTATTTAAATGACATTTACGCATCATAATACAACCGGAAGCAACTAAAGGAGCAGTTGCAAAACCGAATTCTTCAGCACCTAGTAAAGCAGCAATAGCAACATCACGTCCCGTTTTTAACTGACCATCACATTCTACTACAATTCTACTTCTTAAATCATTAAGTACTAATGTTTGTTGTGCTTCTGCTAAACCAAGTTCCCAAGGTAAGCCTGCATGTTTTAAAGAGGTAAGTGGAGAAGCTCCTGTACCACCATCATAACCAGATATTAAAACAACATCTGCTTTTGCTTTTGCAACACCAGCAGCAATTGTACCTACACCAACTTCTGAAACTAATTTTACATTAATTCTAGCTTCACGATTCGCATTTTTTAAATCGAAAATTAATTGTGCCAAATCTTCAATAGAATATATATCGTGATGTGGAGGAGGTGATATTAGCCCTACAAAAGGAGTAGAATTACGTACGGCAGCAATCCAAGGATATACTTTTTCTCCGGGTAATTGACCACCTTCACCAGGTTTAGCTCCCTGAGCCATTTTTATTTGAATTTCTTTCGCGTTTGTTAAATAATGAGATGTTACCCCAAATCTACCAGAAGCTACTTGTTTAATAGCAGAGTTTCTACTATCTCCATTGATGTCTTTCTGAAAACGTTTTCTGTCTTCTCCACCTTCACCAGAATTAGATTTACCTCCAATTCTGTTCATAGCAATTGCTAAATTTTCGTGAGCTTCTCTAGAGATAGATCCGTAAGACATTGCGCCCGTTTTAAAACGTTTTACAATATCTGTCCATGGTTCTACTTCTTCTAATGGAATAGGGTCTAGGTTGTCAAATTGAAATAAACCACGAATTGTCATTAAACTTTCTGACTGTTCGTTTATTGCTTTTGCATACACATCATAACTTGCTTGATCACTTAATCTAACAGCTTGTTGTAATTTAGCAACCGTTGTTGGATTGAATAAGTGACGTTCACCATTTCTTCTCCATCTATAATCTCCACCAACATTTAAACCTAAGTTTTTGTCAATTTGGTTATCTGGATATGCTTGTTTATAACGTTGATCTATTTCTTTTTCAATCTCATATAATCCTATACCTTCTATTCTTGAAGCTGTATATGGAAAATATTTTTCTACAAAAGGAGAGTTGAACCCTACAATCTCGAAAATTTGAGAACCTCTATATGAATGTAAAGTAGAGATTCCTATTTTGTTCATTACCTTTAAAATACCTTTACCAATAGCTTTGTTAAAGTTATCGACAGCTCCTTGTTCATCCATACCCGTAATGAAGCCTTCTTTAACTTGCGTTCTAATAATTTCATTAACCATATAAGGGTTTACAGCACTTGCACCATAGCCAAATAAAGTAGCAAAATGATGTGGTTCACGTGGTTCTGCAGATTCTATAATAATATCGAAGTTAGATCGTTTTCTTAAACGATTTAATTGATGATTAACAAATGAACATGCTAGTAAAGCTGGAATAGGAGCAAACTCTTGATTTACACCTCTGTCTGAAAGGATAATTATATTATTCTTATTTTCAATTGCTTTTTCTACTTCAATAATAATTGCATCTAAAGCGTCTTCAAGACCATTTAGTCCTTGTGCTTTTGGATATAAAATTTCAATAGTTTTTGCTTTGAAACTTTCAATATCTATATTTCTAATTTTTTCTAAATCAGCATTTGAAATTACCGGATTTTGAATTCTTAATTTTCTACATTGTCTGTCTGTAATGCTGAAAATATTTCTGTCTTTTCCTAAATTTAAACTAATGTCAGTTACAATTTCTTCTCGAATACCATCTAAAGGAGGGTTTGTTACTTGTGCAAATAGCTGTTTAAAATAGTTTGATATTAATTGGGGTCTGTCTGATAATACTGCTAAAGGTGTGTCAATTCCCATTGATCCTAAAGCCTCTTTACCTACCTGTGCCATTGGTGTAATTACTTCTTGAATATCTTCAAATGTGTAATTAAATAAACGTTGACGTGTTTTTATATCTATTGTTTCAATAGGACATGTTTCACTAGTATAAGGAACATCTTTTAAATGTAAACGAGTTTTATCTAACCATTCTTGATAAGGTCTTTCAGAAACAATTTTACTTTTTATTTCTTCATCTTCAATAATTCTTCCTTCGTTCATGTCTACCAAGAACATTTTTCCTGGCTCTAATCTACCGTGTTCTTTTACATCTTCTGGTGCAACATCTACTACACCTATTTCTGATGACATAATTAAACTACCACTTTTGGTAACTGTATATCTAGAAGGTCTTAATCCGTTTCTATCTAATAAAGCGCCAATGTAATCTCCATCTGTAAAAGGTACAGAAGCGGGTCCATCCCAAGGTTCCATTATACAACCATTGTATTCATAAAAAGCTTTACGCTCTTTAGACATTGTTGCATGTTTTTCCCAAGCCTCAGGTATCATCATCATCATAATTTCTGGTAATGAACGACCGGTGTGAGTTAATAACTCAACAACCATATCCATAGAAGCAGAATCTGATTTTCCTGGTAAAATAATTGGAAATAATTTGTCTATTTGTGGTCCAAAAACATCACTTTTCATGATTTCTTCACGAACACGCATTCTACTAACATTACCTCTTAAAGTGTTTATTTCACCATTCTGACACATGTGTCTAAAAGGTTGAGCTAACTCCCAAGTTGGCATTGTGTTTGTAGAAAAACGTTGGTGTACTAATGCCAAACGTGTTACTAAATCTATTTCTTGTAAATCTTTATAATAAGGTCCTATATCTTCTGGCATAATAATACCTTTATAGATGATAGTGGTTATAGATAAACTTGGTACGTAAAAAAACTTACTTTCAGAAATTTTAGATTTTCTAATTGTATGTTCTGCTATTTTTCTAGCTGCATATAACTTTGCTTTAAATGTAGCTTCATCAATTTCGTCTGTTTTACCTATAAATAATTGCTCTATATTTGGCTCTGATGCCAAAGCAATTTCTCCTAATTGACTAGAATCTACAGGAACTTCTCTCCATCCTAAAATAGTAAGTCCTTGTTCTGTTATTTCTTTTTCGAAGGTAATTTTACAATAATCGTATTGATTTGATACTTTTGGAAGAAACACCATTCCAACGGCATATTCTCGTTGATTTGGAATAGGAAATTCACAAACTCTAGTGAAGTAATCATGAGGAATATCTATTAATATTCCTGCCCCATCACCTGTTTTTCCATCTGCACTAACACCACCTCTATGCTCTAGTTTTACTAGGATTTCTAGTGCGTCATGTATAATTTGATTTGTCTTCTCTCCATTCAAATTACAGATGAAACCAGCACCGCAATTTTCGTGTTCAAATTCTGGTAAGTATAATCCTTGTTTCTCCATATTGTATTCAATTATATTCGCTAATTTATATTTTTTATTGAGAAAAAATTAACAATAAGTCGCTTTTAATATAATTTTTATGATGAAATCAAAAATTTGCTATAAATAATTCAGTAATAGGAATTAAACCATTTTATATTGAGAAATTGATAATAAACAGAAAAACCTGCAAATTTTGGAATTTGCAGGTATAAAATAATATGTGTTTTTTATTTATTAATGCTCGTTTAAGCGAAAATCTGGGTAAGCATCCATACCGTGTTCATGCATGTCTAAACCTTCTAATTCTTCTCTTTCACTTACTCTAATACCCATTGTTTTTTTCAAGGTATATATAATGATAAATGAAGTAGAGATACAGAAAGCAGCATAACATACAATACCAATTAGTTGACTAACAAATTGTGCACCACCTGCTAGATTACCAAAAATACCAACAGCTAAAGTTCCCCAAATACCACAAACTAAGTGAACAGCAATAGCACCAACAGGGTCATCTAACTTTAATTTATCAATTAAAGTAACTGCAAAAACAATTATAGCTCCTGCAATTGCTCCTATTAAAATTGCATCCATTGGAGACATTTGATCTGCTCCTGCAGTAATAGCAACTAATCCTCCTAAAATACCATTTAAAAACATTGTTAAATCTAGGTTTTTATACATTATCGTTGAAACTAAAGCAGCTATAACACCTCCAGCTGCAGCGGCTAAACATGTGGTTACTAGTGTTAATGAAGTTAAAGCAGGGTCTGCAGATAAAACAGAACCACCATTAAAACCAAACCAACCTAACCAAAGTATTAAAACTCCTGCAGTAGCAATAGGAATATTATGTCCTGGTATTGCTTGTATTTTCCCGTTCTTAAATTTTCCAATTCTAGCTCCTAATAAACAAACAGCTACTAGTGCTGCCCAACCTCCAACAGAATGGACTAAGGTAGAACCTGCAAAATCGTAAAAAGGTGTTTCTAGTTGATCTAAAAATCCGCCACCCCATTTCCAAGAACCTGCAATAGGGTATACAAAACCTACATAAAGGATTGCAAAAATCATAAAAGGAACAATTTTCATTCTTTCTGCAACGGCACCAGAAACTATTGTTGCAGCAGTTGCAGCAAACATTCCTTGAAATAAGAAATCTGTCCAATAAGTATACCCTTCATTATAAGCCAAATCTAATGCTCCGTCTTTTAAAGGTGCAGAAATGCCAAATATAAAATCACCTAAATAACCTGCAGAATTTGCGCCCCAAGTAGGGTACATTAAATTAAAACCAACTAAGGCATACAGTAATAAACCAACTGTAATTATAAATATATTTTTAAATAAAATATTAATTGTATTCTTTTGTCTTGTTAAACCAATCTCTAGAAATGCAAAACCTAGATGCATAAAGAAAACTAGTGCTGTACAGATCATCATCCATACGTTATTTGTAGTAAGTAATTCCATAATAATTAATGTTGTAATAGTTTAATTTAAAGTTTCTCCTCCTTTTTCACCAGTTCTAATTCTGTAAGCTTCATTAATATCGCTTACAAAAACTTTACCATCACCAACATCTCCGGTAGAAGCTGCTTTTATAATTGTTCTTACAGTAGTTTCTTCAAAATTGTCATTTACTACAATAGATAAATATCTTCTTTGAATATCACTTGTGCTATAACTAACGCCTCTATATACATGACCTTCTTTTTCATTTCCTAAACCAGTAACATCCCAGTAAGAGAAAAAATTTACGCCAATTTCATGTAACGCATCTTTTACTGCACTAAATTTTGATTTCCTTATGATTGCTTCTATTTTTTTCATTTTTAAATTATATAGTTAATTGTTTTTACTTGCTTAAAAAAATAACATATGCTTTCCTAGAAAATCACACAACAGCTACGTCGTGTGATTTTATTATTTTTTTAATTTAAAATTAAAGTCTATTTATCTTCATCAAAGTCTCTAACTCTTACACCTGGGTAAGCAATAGAACCATGTTCAGAGATATCTAAACCTTCTATTTCTACTTCTTTAGAAACTCTAAGTCCCATTGTTGCTTTTAAAATACCCAGAACAATAAAAGATAAAGCTACTGACCAAGCTGCATAAGCTAAAACACCTGTAGCTTGAACTCCAAGTTGAGAAGCTCCACCACCGTTAAATAATCCAATAGCAGTATCACCATCTACGCCCCAAAGACCTATAACTAAAGTTCCCCAAGCACCAGCAACACCATGCACAGAAGCTGCACCAATTGCATCATCAATTTTTAATTTCTTTTCAATAATCTCAATAGAGAATACTACAATAACACCACCAATTAAACCAGCTAACACGGCACCACCCGCAGTCATGTTTCCACAACCAGCTGTTATACTAACTAAACCAGCTAAACAACCGTTTAATGTTTGTGCTAAATTAGGTTTACCATACCAGATCCAAGTTGTAATTAAAGCTCCAAGACCACCTGCTGCTGCAGATAAATTTGTAATTAAAACTACGTTTGAAGCTGCAATAGAATCTGCTCCACCCCAAGCTAATTGAGAACCACCATTAAAACCAAACCAACCAAACCAAAGGATAAAAACCCCTAAAGTTGCTAAAACTTGATTATGGCCAGGTATAGGTAAAACTTTTCCGTTTACATATTTTCCAATTCTTGGACCTACCATAAATGCAGCTACCAAAGCAGCCCAACCACCTACAGAGTGTACAATAGAAGAACCCGCAAAATCGATAAAGCCCATTTCTGTTAACCATCCGCTACCTTGCCATTGCCATCCACCAGAAATAGGGTATATAACGGCGGTCATAACAATAGAGAAAATAATATATGTTGAGTATTTTGTTCTACCAGCAATTGCGCCAGAAACTATAGTTGCAGTTGTTGCAGCAAACATAGTTTGGAAAAATAAATCTGCGCCTTCTCCTTGGAATAAACCACTCCAAAAGAACCATCCGTTAGAAGTATCACCATACATTAAAGAGTAACCAACTAACCAAAATGTTAATGAACCTACACAGATATCTAATAAATTTTTCATTGCGATATTCACCGCATTTTTAGCTCTTGTCATACCAGATTCTACTAAAGTAAAACCTGCTTGCATTAAGAAAACCAAGATACCAGCAATTAGCATCCATAGCATTCCCATATCTCCGTTTATTTGTTCAACAGCTTTGGCTACTTCTGTTGTTGGAGTATCTTGTAATAATGTTAAGAATAAACTCATATTTATAAAATTTAGTTAGTTGATTTTTTTTTATTTCTTAGAAAGAGTACACTGCTGCTATAGTAGCTCCAGTAACATCTTTTCCAAAAGGAACTAAACCGTCATCTGAAGAATCATATCTTATTTCTGGTATAATAGTTAAACTACCTGTTAAAGAATAGTTTCCAGATAAAGTAAAAGCAGATACACTTGCATCTCCAGCACCTGAAGTTGTTGTGTAGAATTCTGGTCTAAATCCTAAAGATAATTTGTCTGAGAAAGTGTTTTGTAAGTATAAAGCAACTCCTTGGTAACCAGCATCTGCATCACTAGAGTTTGAATATGCAGCATTTATTCCTAAGAAGAAAGATTCTGATACATCGAAACCACCTGTATAATCTAAGTATAATACATCTGTGAAACCAAATCCATCAGCACCATAAGCTAAATTAAAATATTGTCCTTTATAACCTGTTTGAAAACCTAATTGGTAGTCATTTGTAGGGTTAGCACCCGCAGTAACACCATGTGGGTTGGTAATTGCTAACATAAAAGATAAATCTTCAGTTGCAGCATAATCTACTTTTAAACCTGTATGAGAAAAAGGACCTGCATTAAATAAGTAAGATACAGAGTAGTTAAAGTTTCCTGAAGGAGAAATTACTTCATAACCATAGAACGTATTAAACTGTCCTAAAGTTAAAGTTACTTTTTCAGAGGCGTTATAATAAGCGTATAATTGATTTATTGCACCTGTATATGCATTTGCTGCGTTTGCTCTTGGGCCATAAGCTAAGTCTGCAACAATTCCTGCTTTTCCTTTTTCGTAAGCAAAAATAGTATTTACCATACCTAGTCCAAATCCGTTAGCTGGTACATCAGATAAAACACCAACAGAACCTAAAGATCCACTTTTAAGGTTGCTACTATGATATACATCTACAGTTCCGCTTAAACTGAAAGTTCCTTTGTCTTCTTTTTCTTGTCCTGTTACTACTAGGCTAGTTGCTAATAATAAAGTAAAAATGATTTTTTTCATAATAATGTTCTTTTAAGTTTAATTTATTTTATTTGAACGAGTCAAATGTATATATTAAATTTAAATACACAAGGGGTGTTTGTTTTGTAAGTGCTATATTATGAGTATATACCCTCAAAAAAAAGGGGGTTAAACTGAGATAACTATATTTTTTCTATTTTCAAAGGTGTAAAATATCAGGTTCGTAAAAAAGTGAACTATAATTTTAGGATATTCATAAAAATGCATGTTTTGTGAAAAAATATGTAATTATTGTACTTTTGCACCTATGAAATATTCATTTTCTTATATAGTTGGTATTGAGTTTTTAGGTTTCCGTTTTTCTGGATGGCAAAAACAGAACAATGCTAAGACGTTGCATGACATGGTTGATAAAAGTTTGTCTTTTGTTTTTGAAGACTTTAACTTTAAGACCATTGGTGTTGGTAGAACTGATGCTAAGGTGTCTGCAAATTCTTATTATTTACAGTTGTTTAGGAATTCTAAAATTGAAGAGGATTTATTTATCAAATCGTTAAATTCTAATTTTTCTCCAGATTTTAGAGCTGTTTCTATTTGTGAGGTAGATGTGAAGTTTACTATTATAAATACTCCTAAGATTAAAGAATATCACTATTATTTTTCTTTTGGAGATAAAAACCATCCTTTTGCAGCACCTTTTTTAGTGAATATTAGTGAAAAATTGGATATTGAGTTGATGAAAACTGCAGCAAAATTATTTGAAGGGGAGCATCATTTTCATAAATATTGTACTAAACCGAGCGAAAATGCAATTTTTAAAAGAATAATTAATTCTTGTGAAATTGTAGAGAATACTATTTTAACTGCGAATTTTTTTCCAGAGAAATCTTATGTTTTAAAAGTAAGGGGAAAAGGTTTTTTAAGATATCAGATACGTTTAATGATGGCTACTTTATTTGAAGTTGGTAAAGGTAATCTTGATTTAGAGTTTATTAAAGCTTCTTTAAAAGAAGATAATGACAGAAAGTATTTAAGGCACAATGCACCTTCTTCTGGTTTACAGTTGTATGATATCGAATTTGAAGAGTAGTTTTAATTTATCTAAGCGCAAAGGATTGTAGCAATTCTTTGAGCTCTTTTTGTTTTTACAAAAAAGCGAGTGCGAAAAGCCTGACCTGAAAGGTTGCGCCCAAAGAAAAATCCATCTTATAGAAAGATGGATTTTTGTACTTTATATAAGGTGTATTTTATCCTTTGATAATTCCTCTAGAAATTACAATTTTCTGAATTTCTGAAGTTCCTTCGTAAATCTGCGTAATTTTAGCATCACGCATTAAACGTTCTACGTGGTAATCTTTTACAAAACCGTTTCCACCATGAATTTGTACTGCTTCTACGGTATGTTCCATAGCTACTTTACTTGCGTATAGTTTTGCCATCGCAGAAGACATGTCGTAATTATTACCTTGGTCTTTGTCCCAGGCAGCTTTCATAACTAACATTCTTGCAGCTTCAATTTCTGTGTGCATGTCTGCTAATTTAAATGCAATTGCTTGATGGTTGCAAATTTCTGTACCAAAAGCTTTACGTTGTTTAGAGTATTTTAATGCTAATTCATAAGCTCCTGCAGCGATACCTAATGCTTGTGCTGCAATACCAATTCTTCCTCCAGAAAGTGTTTTCATTGCGAATTTGAATCCGAAACCGTCTTCACCAATTCTGTTTTCTTTTGGTACTTTTACATCGTTAAATTGTAAAGTGTGTGTGTCTGAACCACGGATACCTAATTTATCTTCTTTTGGGCCAACGTGAAAACCTTCTGTTCCTTTTTCTACAATAAAAGCATTAATTCCTCTGTGTCCTTTTTCTCTATCTGTTTGTGCAATTACTAAATAAACATCTGCACGACCACCACTTGTAATCCAGTTTTTTGTACCGTTAATTACATAATGATCACCTTTGTCTTCTGCAGTTGTAGCTTGAGAAGTAGCGTCTGAACCTGCTTCTGGTTCGCTTAAACAAAAGGCACCAACAAATTCTCCTGTTGCTAATTTTGTTAAATATTTTTGTTTTTGTTCTTCAGATGCATATGATTCTAAACCATAACATACTAAAGAGTTGTTTACAGAAACAATTACTGAGGCTGATGCATCTATTTTAGAAAGTTCTTCCATAATTAATACGTAAGAAATAGCGTCCATTCCACTTCCGCCATATTTTGGGTCTACCATAATACCCATAAAGCCTAAGTCTCCCATTTTTTTGACTAATTCTTGTGGGAATTCTTGCTTATTATCTCTTTCTATTACACCAGGTAACAATTCTGTTTGTGCAAAGTCTCTTGCAGCATCTCGAATCATGATGTGTTCTTCTGTTAAACTAAAATCCATATGTATGTATTTTTATTATATTCTTAGTATTCGACATCAAAGATATCGATTTCGTAACGTATTTTCAATAACATTTGTTAATTTTACAGATATGAAGAATAATGAGGTTTTTACAATAGGTTTAATGTCTGGTACTTCTTTGGATGGTGTTGATTTAGTGTATGTGAAATTTTTAAAAAATGAATATCAAGATTTTGAAATAATTTACGCGGAAACGATTGCATACTCTATAAAATGGAAACAAATGTTACAAAACGCAATTCATTTTTCTACGGAAGAATTGCTGGCTTTAGATATTACTTATGGAAAATATTTAGGAGGACTTATTAATAACTTTATTAATAATTATAAGATAGCAGTTGTAGATTTTGTAGCTTCACATGGGCATACAATTTTACATGAGCCAGAAAAAGGAATTACATTACAAATTGGCTCTGGTAAAGAAATTGCTAAAATTACAAAGCAGAAAGTTGTTTGTGATTTTAGAACACAAGATGTAGATTTAGGTGGGCAAGGTGCTCCTTTAGTGCCAGTTGGAGATGAGTTGTTGTTTTCTAATTATGATTTTTGTTTAAATTTAGGCGGTTTTTCTAATGTTTCGTTTAAGAAAGATAATAAAAGGGTTGCTTTTGATATATGCCCTGTAAATATTGTTTTAAACTTTTATGCAAATAAAATAGGTTTAGAGTATGATGTGTCTGGTGCAATTGCATCTGAAGGAAAAATTAATAAGAAACTGTTAGATGCATTAAACTCTTTAGAATTTTATGGTGTAATAGCGCCAAAATCTCTTGGTTTAGAGTGGGTTCAAAAAGAAGTGTTTCCTTTAATAGATAGTTTAGAAAGTGATGTTTCTTCGGTATTAAGCACTTTTGTAGAACATGTTGCTATACAGATAGCAAAAGTTATAAAAGATTCTAATTCGGTTTTAGTAACCGGTGGTGGTGTGTTTAATTCTTTTTTAATGAAACGTGTAGAATATTATTCAAATATTAAAATAGAACAATCTTCAGATGCATTAATTAACTATAAAGAAGCCTTGATTTTTGCTTTTTTAGGAGTCTTGAAAATTGATAATCAGGTAAATTGCTTAAAAAGTGTTACAGGTGCTAGTAAAGACCATTCATCTGGTGTTATTTTTTTACCTTAGTTTTTGATTTAAAAAGTTTTAAAAATTGTTTTTTTTACATTAAGTTTGTAGAGGACAGTACAACTATTAATAATTCTAAAAATATTTAAAAAAATGAATCAACTTTAGCTTCTCTAGATAAAAGAATGTCGTAAAAAATGCATGAAAAAATTTAGGAATTAAGTTGAAACTTATAAATATAAAAGATGAAAGAATTATTAAAAAAATACGAAAATAAGCAACCAGAAATTGTTTTTCACTGGAAAGATCAAGAAACAGAAGCAGAAGGTTGGACTGTTATTAACTCGTTAAGAGGCGGTGCAGCTGGTGGTGGAACAAGAATGAGAAAAGGCTTAGATAAGAACGAAGTTTTATCTTTAGCAAAAACAATGGAAGTAAAGTTTACCGTTTCTGGGCCAGCTATTGGTGGTGCAAAGTCTGGTATAAACTTCGACCCAAATGACCCAAGAAAAAGACAAGTTTTAGAGCGTTGGTACAAAGCAGTAACACCACTTTTAAAACATTATTATGGTACTGGTGGAGATTTGAATGTAGATGCAGATAAAGATGTAATTCCTATTACAGAAGATTGTGGTGTTTGGCATCCACAAGAAGGTATTTTTAATGGACATTTTAAACCTACTGAGGCAGATAAAATTAATAGAATTGGTCAATTACGCTTAGGTGTAATTAAAGTTATAGAAAATAAATATTTCTCGCCAGATTTATCTAGAAAATATACAGTTGCAGATATGTTAACTGGTTATGGTGTTGCAGAAGCTGTTAAACATTATTATAATATTTACGGTGGGCAAATTGAAGGGAAGAGAGCAATTGTACAAGGATTTGGAAATGTAGGTTCTGCAGCAGCTTATTACTTAACTCAGTTAGGTGCTAAAGTTGTAGGAATTATAGATAGAGATGGTGGTGTTGTTAATGAAGAAGGATTTTCTATGGAAGAAATGACAGCTTTGTTTTTAGCTAAAGACGGTAATAAATTGGTTTCTGATAAAATGATTCCTTTTGATGAGATTAATCAAAAAATATGGAGTTTACCAGCAGAAATATTTGTTCCTGCTGCAGCTTCAAGATTGGTTTCTAAAGACCAGGTTCAACAAATGATAAATACAGGATTAGAGGTAATATCTCCAGGAGCAAATGTTCCTTTTGCAGACAAAGAAATTTTCTTTGGACCAATTATGGAATATACTGATAATCACTTAAGTTTGTTACCGGATTTTATATCTAATTGTGGTATTGCAAGAGTTTTTGCATATTTAATGGAAGCAAGAGTAGCTTTACCAATGCAAGACAAAGCTATTTTTGATGATACATCTAATATTATTAAAAAAGCATTGCAAAACACCTTTAAAAAGAGTGCGTCAAAAACAAAAATATGTTCAACTGCGTTCGAAATAGCGCTTAAACAATTGATTTAAACTAAATTAAATAATATGGAGTCAGTAATTATTATAGTATTTGTAATGGGGTATTTGGCCATTACCTTAGAGCATAATTTAAAATTAGACAAACTAATACCAGCCTTAATTATGATGGCGGTTTGTTGGGCTCTAGTTGCCTTAGGTGTTGATAATTTTACCCAATGGTTCGATTCTAGTCAACATGGTTTGGTAGATGGTTTTGCATCTATGGTTCATGAAGATAAATTACATTTAGTAGAAGAAACCTTATTACATCACTTAGGTAAAACAGCAGAGATACTAGTATTCTTATTAGGTGCAATGACAATTGTAGAAATTATAGATTATTTCGATGGTTTTTCTACTATTAAAGGATATGTAAATTTTAAAAGTAAAAAGAAACTTTTATGGATGTTTTCTATATTAGCTTTTATATTATCAGCAATTATAGATAATCTTACTGCAACAATTGTATTAATTTCAATTTTACAGAAAATTGTTAAGACAAGAGAAGATAGAATTTGGTTTGCAGGTTTAATTATTATTGCAGCGAATGCAGGTGGAGCTTTTTCACCAATTGGAGATGTAACAACAACAATGCTTTGGATTGGAGATAAAGTAAGTACAGGTATGTTATTTACGTATTTATTTATCCCTTCATTATTATGTATGGTTGTGCCATCATTTTTAGCAACTTTTTTACCTGCTTTTAAAGGAGATATAGATTTTGATGAAAACGAAGTTGAAAAGCCAAAAAGCCAACACAGTGCAAGAATGTTGTATTTAGGTTTAGGATCTATTTTATTTGTACCTGTTTTTAAAACAGTAACACATTTACCACCTTATGTAGGTATGATGTTATCTTTAGCTATAGTTGCAACTTTTGCAGAGATCTATAGTAATTCTAAATTTTCTATATCTAATGTAGATGGTGGGCAAGCAGATGAGCATACAGCAGGAGCACATCATAGTCCTGTTCATTCATCATTATCTAAAATTGAAATGCCAAGTATTTTATTTTTCTTAGGTATATTAATGGCAGTTGCAGCATTAGAATCTTTAGGTATTTTATTTAATTTTGCAGATAGTTTAAAACAAGGAATTCCATTAATTGGTTCTGAGTTAGATGGTACAGTAGTATCAGATTTAGTGGTTTTATTATTAGGTGTAGGTTCTGCAGTTATAGATAATGTACCATTAGTTGCTGCAAGTTTAGGTATGTTTTCTGAAGGTTTAGACAATCCTTTATGGCACTTTATTGCTTTTTCAGCAGGAACAGGAGGTTCTATGTTAATTATTGGTTCTGCAGCAGGTGTTGTAGCAATGGGAATGGAGAAAATAGATTTTTTCTGGTATTTCAAAAAAATATCTTGGTTAGCATTAATTGGTTTTCTAGTTGGTTCTGCAGCGTTTATAGTTATTAGAATGTTTGTATAATCAGAATAAAAATAAATTTTAAAAATGTCATTTTGTAAATTTACAGAATGGCATTTTTTTTGATATTAAATTTTGACTTTTATTTTTTGAAGCAATTTTAAAAAAGAAAAGTCGTTAATAAGTAAGAACTTAAAAACAATAATAAATGTTGTCATTTTTTCAAGAAAATAAAGATTTGTTAGAAGAAGCGGTTTCCGAAGAAAAAACATTGTCGATCTATAAGTTAATTATGGACGGTGGTTTAGGAGGACAAATAATAATAGCAATTCTTTTTGTGTTATTAACTGTTGGTTTATATATTTATTTCGAACGCTTTTTTGCAATAAAAGCAGCTTCTAAAGTAGATGAAAATTTTATGAATCAGATTAGAGATTTTGTCTCTAACGGAAAATTAGAAGAAGCCGGTGCACTATGTAAAAGTAATAACACGCCAACTGCTCGTTTAATAGGAAAAGGAATTTCTAGAATAGGAAAACCTTTAGAAGACATAAATACAGCAATTGAAACTGCGGGTAAACTAGAAGTATATCAATTAGAAAGAAATGTTAGTGTATTAGCAACTATTGCTGGTGCAGCTCCAATGATTGGTTTTTTAGGAACTGTAATAGGAATGATTGTTGCTATTCATGAAATAGCAAATGCTGGTGGTCAAATAGATATAAAATTACTTTCAGACGGTCTGTACACCGCAATGACAACTACTGTAGCTGGTTTAATAGTAGGTATTATAGCTTATATTACGTACAATCATTTAGTGGTTAGAACAGATAAAGTTGTCTATCAAATGGAAGCGAAGTCGGTAGAATTTTTAGACTTATTAAACGAACCGGTATAATCTTATTAAAAGATTAGATAATTAACTCAATTTTTAATTATTTAATTTTTTGAATCTTTAAATAGTTCAAATGAATTTACGCGGAAGAAATAAAGTAGATCCAACATTCAATATGTCTTCAATGACAGATATTGTTTTTTTATTGTTAATATTCTTTATGCTTACATCTACATTAGTAACCGTAAGTGCAATAGATGTTCTATTACCAAAAGCTGGTGGAAAAACAGAAAACAGTAAATCTGTAGCAATTACCATCACTAGTAAATCAGTTTTTTATATAGATAAAACAAAAGTTAGTGCCACTAATTTAGAAAGTGAAATCTTAAAAAGAATAGGTTCAGATAAGAAAAAAACAATTGTAATTCGTGGCGATAAAGACGTACCTTATAAAAACGTAATGAAGGTAATTGACATTGCAAACAAGAATAAACTAAAAATGATTTTAGCTGTAAAAGGCAAATAATTTTTTGGGCGTTTTAACGGGCTTTCCATTATATCTTTTTTCCGAAAAAAAAAGGATGTCATTTCAATCCCTAACGCAATTGCAAGCTTAAAAAAGAGATTACATAATAACTACAATAAGAATATTTAACATTAAAAGTGAAAATATTAGAAACCAAACATAAACGTAAATCTGCAATAATTACAGCAGTTATTCTGATGATTTTAATCTTCGGTATTTTTAATTACGGAATGCAATATGTAGATCCGCCAGAAGAATACGGTTTGGCAATTAATTTTGGAGACACTAATTTAGGTAGCGGAGAGCCTATTGAAAAATCTAAAAAAACGGCACCAAAAGAAGTTGTAAAAAAGCAAGAAGTTATAGAAGAAATTAAGGAAACCCCAAAAGAGATTATCAAAGAAGAAATCATTACAAATGATACCTCTAAAGACGTTCCGGTTGTAGAAAAAGTAAAAGAGCAGAAAAAGGAACCAATAAAAGAAATCGAAAAAAAAATAATTCCGAAAGAAAAACCAAAGCCAAAACCATCTAAAGAAAATCAAGATGCTTTAAATAAACTTCTAAATGGTAACGCATCAGAAGGAAAACCAAAGGGAGAAGGCGATGACGAGGTTAAAGGAGTAAAAGGAAAAAAAGATGGAGATGCAAAATCTTCTAAATATTACGGTAATGCAGGAAGTGGTTCTGGTGGAGATTATAATTTAGCAGGAAGAAAAGCATTATCTAAGCCAAAAGAACAACCAGATTGCCAAGAAGAAGGCGTTGTTGTTGTTACTATTAAAGTAGATAGAAACGGTAAAGTAACTAGTGCTACAATAGGAGCAAAAGGAACTACAAATACAAAACCTTGCTTAACAAAACCAGCAATAGCAGCTGCCTTAAAAACAACATGGAGTTCTGCTAAAGATGCTCCAAGTATTCAAACAGGAACTATTATTTATAAGTTCTCTTTGTCTAAATAATCACTTACATTTGTTTCTTAAAATGTCACCTTTTATTTAAAGAAAGGTCTTATTAAAATTTTATGACATACAAAGAAACTTTAGATTGGATGTTTGCGCAATTACCAATGTATCAAAGAGAAGGTAAAGCAGCTTTTAAAAAGGATTTAACAAATACTTTAATTTTATCAAAAGAGTTAGACTTTCCAGAAAAGAAGTTTAAATCAATTCATGTAGGAGGCACAAACGGAAAAGGCTCTACAAGCCATATGTTAGCATCAATTTTACAAGAAGCCGGTTATAAAGTAGGTTTGTATACATCTCCGCATTTAAAAAACTTTACAGAAAGAATTAGAATTAATGGTGATGAAATTCCGAAAGAAAAAGTAATTTTATTTATAGAAAAGCATAAAGAATTTTTAGAAAAACAAAAGTTATCATTTTTCGAAATGACGGTTGGTTTAGCTTTCGATTATTTTGCTTCAGAAAAAGTAGATATTGCAATTATAGAAGTTGGTTTAGGAGGAAGATTAGATTCTACAAATATTATTAATCCAGAAGTTTCTGTAATTACAAATATAGGTTTAGACCATACGCAGTTTTTAGGAGAAACATTGCCAGAAATAGCATTTGAAAAAGCAGGTATTATAAAAAAACTAGTTCCAGTAATTATAGGAGAGGAGCAAGAAACGGTAAAAAGTGTTTTTGTTGCTAAAGCAAAAATAGAAAAAGTAGCAATTTGTTTTGCTTCAGATGATAATGGAATCTACAATACCGATTTGTTAGGAGATTATCAGAAAAAAAATACAAAAACTGCTGTTGTGGCAGTTAAAAAGTTAAAAGGATTTCAGGTTTCAGAAGAAAATATTAAAAAAGGGTTGTTAAATGTTGTAAAAAACACCAATTTAAAAGGAAGATGGCAGATTTTACAAAAAAAACCTAAAGTAATTTGTGATACAGCACATAATAAAGAAGGGTTAGAAATTGTATTGAATCAACTAAAAAGAGAAGTTTTTAAAAAAATTCACATTATTTTAGGAGTTGTTTCAGATAAGAAATTAGAAGATGTTTTACCTCTTTTTCCTAAAGATGCTAGCTATTATTTTTGTAAACCAGATATACCAAGAGGTATGTCTGAGGTCTTTTTACAGCAAAAAGCAGAAGAATTTAACTTAATAGGAGAAAAGTATTCTACAGTAGAACTTGCTTTTAAGTCTGCGTTAGCTTCTGCAAATCAAGATGATGTAATTTATGTTGGAGGAAGTACTTTTGTTGTTGCAGAAATTATTTAAATAAAATATGTTTTTTGTTTGGTATATCTAAAATCTGTGTTATATTTGCAACCGCTTTAGGGCAATTAGCTCAGTTGGTTCAGAGCATCTCGTTTACACCGAGAGGGTCGGGGGTTCGAATCCCTCATTGCCCACCAAAGTTAAAATCCTTCACATTTATGTGAAGGATTTTTTAGTTTTAAAGAGTTTTTAAATTAAAAGTAAATTATATGATGTTTTTGTTTGGTATATCTAAAATCTATATTATATTTGCAGCCGCTTAGGGCAATTAGCTCAGTTGGTTCAGAGCATCTCGTTTACACCGAGAGGGTCGGGGGTTCGAATCCCTCATTGCCCACCTAGGTAAAAATCCTTCACAATTTGTGAAGGATTTTTTGTTTTTAGTCTTTTTATTAAAAGATTAAAGTGGTTCTTTTTTATTACATTTGTTTTCTTCAAAAAAAAGCTAAATAGTACTTCTAAATGAATATAGATTTATCAGGAAAAAAAATACTTGTAACAGGAGGCGCTGGTTTTATTGGGGCTAATTTGTGCGAAGCATTACTTAATAAAAAAAATACTGTTATTTGTTTAGATAATTTTTCTACAGGGAAACGAGAAAACATTACTACTTTTTTAGAGGATTCAAATTTTAAATTAATTGAAGGAGATATTAGAAATTTAGATGACTGTATGTTGGCTGCTTCTGGTGTTGATTATATTTTACATCAAGCTGCGCTCGGTTCTGTTCCTAGGTCTATTAAAGATCCAATTACGTCAAATGATGTAAATGTTTCGGGTTTCTTAAACATGCTTGTTGCTGCAAGAGATAACAATGTAAAAAGGTTTGTATACGCAGCAAGTTCTTCTACTTACGGAGATTCTAAAGCATTGCCAAAAACAGAAGATGTAATAGGGAAACCATTGTCTCCGTATGCTATTACTAAATATGTAAACGAACTTTATGCAGATGTTTTTGGAAAAACCTATGGTTTAGAGACTATTGGTTTAAGATATTTTAACGTTTTTGGGAGGAAACAAGATGCAAACGGAGCTTATGCAGCTGTAATACCTAAATTTATTAACCAATTAATAAATTTAGAATCTCCAGTAATTAATGGTGACGGATTGCATTCTAGAGATTTTACATATATAGATAATATTATTCAGATTAATTTATTAAGTTTAATAGCTGAAAAAAGTGCTGTTAATACTGTTTATAATGCTGCTTTTGGAGATCGAAATACATTAAATGATTTGGTCTTATATTTAAAAGATTTTTTATCAGAGTATAATCCTAAAATAAAAAACATTGATGTTATCTATGGTTCGAATAGATTAGGAGATATTCCTCATTCTCATGCAGAAATAAAAAAAGCTATTACACAATTAAATTATAATCCAGAGTTTTCATTAAAAGATGGATTAAGAGAGTCTATAAAATGGTATTTCGAAAATTTATAAAATGAGTAAAATTAAAATAACTATAATAGGTTTAGGGTATGTTGGTTTGCCGTTGGCAAGACTTTTTGCAACAAAATATGCTGTAGTTGGTTTTGATATCAATAAGAATAGAGTTTCTGAATTAAAACAAGGAAATGATGCTACACTAGAAATAGAAAGCGATGTTTTAAAGGCTGTTTTAGTGAAGGAGAATATACACAATAAAGGATTGTTTGTTACAACAGCAATTGAAGATATAAAAGATAGTAATTATTTTATTATTACAGTTCCAACTCCTGTAGATAAAAATAATAGACCGGTTTTAACACCATTAATTAAGGCAAGTGAAACCGTAGGAAAGGTTTTAAAAAAAGGAGATATTGTTATTTATGAATCTACAGTATATCCAGGTGCAACTGAAGAAGATTGTATTCCTGTTTTAGAAAAAATATCTGGCTTAGAATTTAATAAAGATTTCTTTGCAGGATATTCACCAGAAAGAATCAACCCCGGTGATAAAAAACATACTGTTGACAAAATATTAAAAGTAACCTCTGGTTCTACAAAAGAAATAGGCATTAAGGTTAATAATTTATATAAATCTGTTATTACTGCAGGTACACATTTAGCACCAACAATAAAAGTAGCAGAAGCAGCTAAGGTTATTGAAAATTCACAAAGAGACATAAATATTGCTTTCGTTAATGAATTGGCAAAGATTTTCAATTTAATGGATATTAATACGCAAGATGTTCTAGAGGCAGCAGGTACAAAATGGAATTTTCTCCCTTTTAAACCAGGTTTGGTTGGTGGGCATTGTATTGGTGTAGATCCTTATTATTTAGCCCAAAAAGCTCAAGAATACGGTTATCATCCAGAGATAATTTTATCTGGAAGAAGAGTGAATGACAGTATGGGTAAATATGTGGCTTCTGAAGTTGCAAAGTTGATGATTAAAGAAGATGTAGAGGTTAAAGATGCAGAAGTTTTAGTATTAGGAATTACTTTTAAAGAAAATTGTCCTGATGTTAGGAATACAAAAGCGGTTGATGTGGTAAATGAGTTGGTAGATTTTGGTACCAACGTTACTATATTCGATCCATGTGCAAATCCTAAAGAAGTAAAAAAAGAATATAATTTAGAGTCTCAAAATATTTTACCAAATAAAAGGTTTGATGCTATTGTATTAACGGTTTCCCATAATGAATTTAAAGATTTAGATTTAAATTCACTAAAAAAAGAGAAGTCTGTTGTGTATGATGTTAAGAATTTTTTCAACCCTAAGGAGGTAAATAAATCATTATAAAGATGAAAAACTTTGCATTAATAGGTGCTGCAGGATATATTGCGCCCAGACATTTAAAAGCAATTAAAGACACAAATAACAATTTAATTGCAGCATTAGATAAGTTCGATTCTGTAGGAGTAATGGATAGTTATTTTCCTAACGCAGATTTTTTTGTTGAATTTGAACGATTTGATCGACATATAGAAAAGTTAAAGAGGAATCAGAATATTAATTTAGATTACGTAAGCATTTGTACGCCAAATTATTTACATGATTCTCATATTAGAATGGCGTTAAGAAGAGGTGCAGATGCAATTTGCGAAAAACCAATTGTATTAAACCCTTGGAATATAGATGCTTTAACAGCTATAGAGAAAGAATCTAAAGGGAAAATTAACACCATACTTCAGTTGCGATTGCATGAGTCTATTATTCAACTAAAGAATAAAGTAGATTTAGCTAATAAAAAAGGTAAATACGATATCGATTTAACCTACATAACCTCAAGAGGAAAATGGTATGATATTTCATGGAAAGGAGATGAATCTAAATCTGGTGGAATAGCTACAAATATTGGAGTTCATTTCTATGATATGCTATCTTGGATTTTTGGAAATGTGCAAGAGAATGTAGTTCATCTTAGAGAAAAGAATAAAGCAGCAGGTTATTTAGAATTTGAAAATGCGAGAGTTAGGTGGTTTTTGTCTATTGATGAAGATGACCTTCCAAAAGAAATTAAAGAGAAAGAGCAAAGAACTTTTAGATCGATAACTATAGATAATGAAGAGTTAGAATTTAGTAAAGGTTTTACTGAATTACATACTGAAAGTTATAAGAAAATAATTTTAAATGAAGGTTTTGGTTTAGAGGAAGTTAAAAGCTCTATAGAAATTGTTCATGATATTAGAAATAGTAGTATATTACGAACAGGAGGAAAACACCCCTTTGTAAAGTAAATAATTAATCTATATTTGCCAAAAAAAATAAAAAGAATGAAAAAGAAAGCAATCATTGTTTCTGGATACTTCAATCCTATACATAAAGGTCATTTAGAATATTTTAATAGTGCTAAAGATTTAGCGGATGAGTTATTTGTGATTGTTAATAGTGACTTGCAGAGAGGTCTTAAAGGCTCTAAAGAATTTCAAAAAGAAGAAGAGCGTTTATTTATTGTACAGAATATTAAAGCCGTAGATAAAGCAATTATTTCTGTAGATAAAGATAGAACAGTATGTGAATCTATTCGTGCTATTTTTGAAAAATATGGAGAAGATTATGACCTTGGTTTTGCTAATGGAGGAGATCAAAATAATAATTCAATACCAGAAGCTCCAATTTGTGAAGAATTAAAAATTCAATTAATTGATGGTTTAGGAGATAAGATACAATCTTCTTCTTGGTTGTTAAATAAAAAATAAAGGTATGAAAGTAGGTATAACTTTTAGTTCATTTGATTTATTACATGCAGGACATATAAAAATGTTGGAAGATGCAAAACGTGAATGTGATTATTTAATATGCGGTTTGCAGACAGATCCTACATTAGATAGACCAGAAAAAAATAGACCAGTACAATCTGTAGTGGAAAGATACATTCAATTAAAAGGATGTAAATATGTTGATGAAATTGTACCATATGCAACAGAACAAGATTTAGAAGATATTTTAAGGTCTTTTAAGATAGATGTTCGTGTTATTGGTGACGAGTATGCTAGTAAAAAATTTACAGGTAGACAATACTGTGAAGAAAAAGGGATCGATTTGTATTTTAATAAAAGAGAACACCGCTTTTCTAGTAGTGGATTAAGAAAAGAAGTACAAGAGAAAGAAAATTTAAAGAAAATTTAAAGAAAATTTAAAGTTTCAACTAAATAGTTTTTAAAACTATTATTTAAGTCAAAATTATATATTTAAAAATGAAAAATTGTTTACTTTTTTTACTAGTAATTCTATTTACTTTAACTTCATCATTACTGACTGCTCAAGATATCAGTCAGCTTAAAAACATAGATGTTAATTCTATGTCAGATAATCAAATCGAATCTTATTGGACCGGGATTCAAGAAAAAGGCTATACAATGGGGCAAGTTGAAGTTCTTGGTAAAGCTCAAGGTATTCCTCTAAACAAAATAGCAGACTTTAAAAGAAGAGTGAATAGCTTAAATCAAATAAAAGCTGTTGAAAGTAAAGCTATAGAAGCTGATTCAAAATTATCTACTAGCAGTGAGGCCTTTGGTTTAAAAGACGGTCAAGTTGTTAAGAAAAAATCATCAACGACTTCACCTTTTGGGTATGATTTTTTTAATAACTCTAAAATTTCTTTTACACCGAGTGTAAATATAGCAGTTCCAGAAAATTATCAAATTGGTCCAGGTGATGAAATAATGATTGATTTATGGGGAGCTTCTGAAATAACATATAAGTCTGTTGTTAATAATAGAGGGAGTATTAAAATTAACGGAATAGGTTTTATATATGTTAATGGATTTAGTCTAGGTGATGCTAGTAAAAAAATTATTTCTAAATTAAAAAATAAGCACTCTGGTATTTCTGCTCCTGTAAATAGTTATAATAAAATTAATACAAATGTTACTGTTTCTAAAATTAGGACAGTACAAGTTAATATTATAGGGGAGATTAAAGTTCCTGGTACATATGCTTTAAATTCTTTATCAACTGTTTTAAATGCTTTATATGTTGCAGGAGGCCCTACGAAAATGGGGACTTTTAGAGAGATTAAATTGATTCGATCAAATAAAATAGTGGCTACATTAGATATTTATAGCTACTTATTATTTGGAACACAAGAGGGGAACTTAAAACTTCAAGATCAAGATGTACTATTGATTGGCCCTTATAAGAACTTAATCTCTGTAGAAGGTGCTGTTAAAAGAACAGGTGTTTATGAATTGAAAGAAGGGCAAACTTTATCTGAATTAGTTTCTTATTTTGGAGGCTTTACGCCGAAAGCCTATACAAAATTATTAATTTTAGAAAGGTTAAATGGTATTCAAAAAGAAGTTAAAGAAATTGCTTTAACAGAGTCTGATAACTTTATAATGCGAGCTGGAGATAAATTGGTAGTTCAAGAAATTTTAAACACGTTCGAAAACAAGGTTTCCATTCAAGGAGAAGTATTTAGACCCGGTGATTTTGAATTATTAGATAAAATGAATTTAAAAGATCTATTATTAAAAGCAGAAGGGGTTACTTCAGAAGCCTTTTTGTCTAGAGGTTTATTAGTAAGAACACAGGCTGATGCAAGCAAGGAGAATATTGCTTTTTCTGTTGCAGATGTTTTAAGTGGTAAAACTTCTATTTTTTTGCAATCAAAAGATGAAGTTAGAATTTTTAATGAAAAAGAATTAAGAAAAACGCGAACTATTTCAATTTCTGGAGCTATTAACACTCCAAAAACAATTGAATTTATAGATAAATTACAAATTGAAGATATTATTGCTTTGTCTGGAGGGCTTCAAGAAGGAGCAAATCCTGATGTAATTAGTGTTTCAAGAAGATTAAAGGATGGAAGTTTTACTACATTAAGTAAAGTTTTTTCTATCTCCTCAAAGAAAAATTTATCGATTAATAATGGTGTTCCGTTTTATTTAGAACCTTTTGACATTATTAACGTTAGGTATTTGAAAGGCTATGCAGAACAAAAAAGTGTAGCAATTTCAGGTGAAGTTAATTATTCAGGTTCTTATGTTTTAACTACTAAAAATGAACGTATTTCAGACTTAATAGAAAGAGCAGGAGGATTTACCGAATTTGCCTATGTAAAAGGAGCTGCTTTAGTTCGTAAAACAAAAAATAAATATGCTTTAGATTTATTACAGAATATGGAAAATAATGAAGGAAAGGAAGTAGATTTAGAGGCCTTAACTGAAATGGAGGCAAATTCTAAGAAATTTACTGTTGGAATTGATTTAGAAAAAATCCTTAAGAATAAAGGTTCCGATATTGATATGTTTATGGAAGTAGGCGATTTATTAATCATTCCGTCTAAAAAACAAACAGTGAAAGTTTCAGGTATGGTTTTAAAACCATCGTTGATTCAGTTTAAAAAAGGGGAGAGTTTAAAATCTTATATTAATAAATCAGGAGGATTTGCAGAAACAGCCAAAAAATCTAAAATTTATGTTTCCTACCAAAATGGTGATGTTAAAACAGTACGTAAGTTTTTGTTCTTTAAATCTTATCCAAGATTAGCTCCTGGAGCAACTATTTTTGTGCCTGCTAAACCAATAAATAAGAATAAATTATCAACAACAGAAATTGTAGGTATTACAACCTCAATAGCTACTTTGGGGATATTAATCCAATCCTTGCTAAAGTAATTGTTTACATATGCACTTTTAAAGTGTAATTATAAATATTAACTGAGGGTTATTAATTATTTAGGTTTTAAGTTATAAATAAAACATCTAAATCTCATTAACATTATATTTAAAGTTAGAAAATTTGAACCAAGAAAAAATAAAGAACCCCATAGAAAAATCTAATATGGAATATAAAATAGATTTACTAGCCTTTGCTAAAACCACATGGGCTGGTCGTAAAATAGTTATAAAATATATTTTAATTTTTATGGCTATTGGTTTATTTATTGCTATTTTTTCAAAGAAGGAATATACTGCTTCAGTAACCATCGTGCCGGCAACAGAGGGGAAAAGTATATCAGGAAATCTTAGTGGATTAGCAGCAATGGCAGGTGTTAATTTGGGGGGGTTAAGTGGTAAGTCCGGTATATCCCCAACATTATACCCTCAAGTTACTAGTAGTATTTCTTTTCAAAAAGAATTATTATTATTACCTCTTACTTTTGAAGGACACAATTCTGCTATAACTTATAAAGACTATTATATGAATTATAGTAGTCCTGGAGTATTGGGATACCTTAAAAAATATACTATAGGACTACCTAGACTCATTTTAAAAAAAATTAAAGGTAATCCAAATGCCAATTCAACTGTAATTTCTGTAAAAGGAGGATTGCAAATAGAGAGTCTTACAGAAGATGAAAATATACTTCTTAAGCAGTTAAGCAGTCAATTAAAATTAGATATAAATGCTAAAGACGGTTATATTAAACTTTCAATGAAAATGCCAGAGCCTTTGGCTGCGGCAGAAATGACTCAAAAGGCACAATTATCATTGCAGAAATATATCATAAATTTTAAGGTTCAAAAATCAGTTGAGAAGCTTAAATTTATTAATGAACGCTTTATTGAAAAAGAAAAGAAATTTAAATTTTCACAAAAACAATTAGCACGTTTTCAGGACCAGAATCAATTTGTTAATTCAGCTCAAGCAAAAACAAAATTAATGGGACTACAAACTGATTTTAATTTAGCTTACGATGTTTATTCTGAATTAGCAAAAGAATTAGAGAGTCAGAAGATTCAGGTAAAAGAGGATACACCTGTTTTTACTATAATAAAACCAGTTTCAATACCATTCGAAAGATCAAAACCAAAGAGAATTATAATTCTATTTATATGGACCTTTTTAGGTATTATTATTGGTGTTGGAATGGTGTTTAGAAAACCATTTTTCTATAGCTTAAAAGAAAAATGGAATAAATAATTTTTAAAATATATATATATATGAACATAGCAATAGTAGGCTCAGGTTATGTTGGTTTAGTGTCTGGTACTTGTTTTGCAGAAATGGGAAATAAAGTTATTTGTGTAGATATAGATCAAAATAAAATTCAGAAATTGGAAGAAGGAATTATTCCTATTTTTGAACCAGGTTTAGAACAAATGGTTCTAAAAAACGTAAAAAATAAAAACTTGTTTTTTACAACTAATTTAGAAAATGCCATTAGTGATGTAGAAATTGTTTTTATTGCTGTTGGTACTCCAATGGGAGATGATGGTTCTGCTGATTTGCAATATGTTTTAGCAGTAGCTAAGTCTATTGGAAAAACAATGAATAATAGATTAATTGTTGTTGATAAATCTACAGTTCCAATAGGGACTGCAGACAAAGTAAAAGCAACTATTCAATTAGAGTTAGATAAAAGAGGAGTCGATTTTGAGTTTAGTGTAGTTTCTAATCCTGAATTTTTAAAAGAAGGAGCAGCTATAGATGACTTTATGAAGCCAGATAGAGTAGTAATTGGAGCAGACTCTGAATATGCTTTTGCTAAAATGAAGCAATTATATTCTCCTTTTTTTAGGACTCATGACCGTTTTATAACGATGGATATTCGCTCTGCAGAAATGACGAAGTATGCTGCAAATACAATGTTGGCAACAAAAATTTCATTTATGAATGAGATTGCAAATATTTGTGAAAGAGTAGGTGCAGATGCTAATATGGTAAGAATAGGTATTGGCTCAGATAAAAGGATAGGATATAGCTTTATATATCCAGGAGCTGGTTATGGAGGGTCTTGTTTTCCTAAAGATGTAAAAGCCTTAAAGAAAATAGCTGAAGAAAATGGATATAAAGCAAATTTAATAACCTCTGTAGAGAATGTTAACGATGCCCAAAAGTTAGTAATTGCAAATAAAATTGTAAAACGTTTTGGAGAAGATTTATCCGGAATGACTTTCGGTTTATGGGGATTAGCATTTAAGCCTGGTACAGATGATATGAGAGAAGCACCGGCAATTTATACTATAAAAGAACTGTTGAAGAGAGGGGCAAAAGTAAAAGCGTATGACCCTAAGGCAATTGAAGAAGCACAGAGCTTTTATTTGAAAGGAGTTGAAAATGTAACATATTATAAATCTAAATATGAGGTTCTAAAAAGTTCAGATGCTTTGATATTGTTAACGGAGTGGAAAGAATTTAGATCTCCAGATTTTGTTGAAATAAAAAAACAACTTAATAGTGCTATTATATTTGATGGAAGAAACCAGTACAATGCTTTTAACTTAGAAGAGCAAGGTTTTGAATATTTCCAGATTGGAAAATAAAACAACATGAAAAAGAATACAAGAATATATATAGCAGGTCATAGAGGTATGGTTGGTTCTGCTGTTTGGAGAGAATTAGAGAGTAAGGGCTATACTAATTTAATAGGAAAAGCTAGTAATGAATTAGATTTGAAAAATCAGGCTGATGTTCTTTCTTTTCTTCAAAAAGAAAAACCAGAAGCGATTATTGATGCAGCGGCTAGGGTTGGAGGTATTCTAGCTAACAATGATTATCCCTATCAATTCTTGATGGAAAATATGCAGATTCAAAATAATTTGATTGATTGTGCATTGAAATCAGGAATTAATAAATTTATATTTTTGGGAAGTTCTTGTATTTACCCTAAATTTGCTACTCAGCCTTTAATGGAAGAGTATTTATTAACAGGCTCTCTAGAGCCAACAAATGAGTGGTATGCAATAGCTAAAATAACAGGAGTAAAAGCTTGTCAAGCAATTAGAAAGCAATTTAAAAAAGATTATGTAAGTCTAATGCCAACAAATTTATATGGTATTCATGATAACTTTGATTTAAAAACTTCACATGTTTTACCAGCAATGCTTAGGAAATTTCATGAAGCTAAAAACAATAATTCTGATGTGATTTTATGGGGTAGTGGAACTCCAATGAGAGAATTTTTATTTGTAGATGATATGGCAGAAGCTGTAGTATATGCGTTAGAAAATGAACTTCCAGAATATTTGTATAATGTTGGTTCTGGTAAGGATATAACTATAAAGGAATTAGCTACAACCATTCAAAAAGTAACAAGACATAAAGGAAATATTATTTGGGATTCTGAAAAACCAGATGGAACACCAAGGAAATTGATGGATGTTTCCAAATTGAAAGAAATCGGTTGGGAATATTCCACAGAATTACAAGAAGGAGTCGAAAAAACTTATGCTTGGTTTTTAGAGAATATTGATAATATAAAAGAGGTTAAATTATAAAACTTCGAAATAAGAAAAAAGTAAACTATGAAAGTAGCGTTAATTACAGGTATTACAGGACAAGATGGGTCTTATTTAGCAGAATTACTGTTAGAAAAAGGGTATATAGTACATGGTATTAAAAGAAGGTCATCACTTTTTAATACTGCTAGGATAGATCATTTATATCAGGATCCACATGATCCAGATCAAAGGTTAAAATTACATTATGGAGATTTAACTGATGCGATGAATTTGACTCGTATTATTCAAGAATGCCAACCAGATGAAATTTATAATCTTGGAGCCATGTCTCATGTAGCCGTTTCTTTTGATACTCCAGAATATGTAGGTAATGTAGATGGATTAGGAACTTTAAGGATATTGGAAGCGGTAAGAATTTTAGGATTAGAAAAGAAAACTAGAATTTATCAAGCTTCAACTTCAGAATTATATGGAGGTATGCCAGAGAATAAAAATGAAAGAGGTTTCTATGATGAACTCTCTCCATTTTATCCTCGTTCTCCTTATGGAGTAGCTAAAATATACGGATTCTGGATAACAAAAAACTACCGTGAAGCGTATGATATGTTTGCTTGTAATGGTATTTTGTTTAACCATGAGTCTCCAAGAAGAGGGGAAACTTTTGTAACAAGGAAAATTACACGCGCAGTAGCAAAAATAGCTTTAGGGCTGCAAGAGAAAGTTTTTCTAGGTAATTTAGAAGCGAAACGTGATTGGGGACATGCAAAAGATTATGTTCGTATGATGTGGATGATCTTACAAGCAAATAAGGCAGAAGATTGGGTAATAGCTACAGGTGTAACTACAACAGTTAGAGATTTTGTTCGTTTAGCTTTTAGTGAAGTTGGAATTGATGTAGAATTTAAGGGTGAAGGAGTCGAAGAGAAAGCATATGTTGTTGCTTGTAATGATAAAGATTTTCAGGTAGAAATTGGTAAAGAAGTTTTATCAGTAGATCCTTCTTACTTTCGTCCAACAGAAGTAGATTTGTTAATAGGAGACCCTTCAAAGGCTAAAAATAAATTAGGATGGGTTCCTGAACACGACTTAGCCTCATTAGTAAAAGACATGATGAAAGGTGATGTTGCATTAATGAAAAAAGATGTTATTTTACTAAAAGCAGGTCATGAAATTTTGAAGCAGGCTGAGTAATTTTTTATTTTTAAACAGATTAAGATAAATCTTTACTTGAAAGAATTAGAGGGCAGACCTTTAAATTCTTAATTAATAACCTTCTTTTGTAAAGAAGGTTATTAATTAAGACATAAACCATAGACTATATATTAAAAATTTTGATGAAGTTTAAAGAATTTATTTCTAATTTTTTCACTAAAGGACACGTTAGAACTGTTAAAGCAAAAAAAAATATTTTTATCTCTTTTTTATTAAAAGGGTTAAGTATTTTGGTTAGTTTTTTATTAGTCCCGCTTACTTTAGAATACCTGAATCCAACAAAATACGGAATTTGGCTTACTTTAAGTTCTATAATTGGATGGTTAAGTTTTTTTGATATTGGTCTGGGTAATGGTTTAAGAAATAAACTTACAGAAGCATTTGCGATAAATGATATAAAATTAGCAAAAAGTTATGTAAGTACAACATATGCAATTATATCTATTATTATGATTGTAGTATATCTTGTTTTTTTAGTTTTAATGCCTAGTTTAAATTGGGGTACTATATTTAATATTTCTAATGAAATAGCAAGTGAACTAAATACAGTAATAATTATAGTATTTACTTTCTTTGCACTTCGATTTATTTTAAAAATTATTGGTGTAATTTTCATAGCTGATCAAACACCTTCTGTTAATAATTTTTTTGAATTTATAGGCAGTTTATTATCTCTGATTTCTATTTTTATAATTACAAAGTTTTCTAAAGGTAGCTTATTATACATAAGTATCGCTTATAGTGTTACTCCCGTAATTGTTTTAATAATAGCCTCGTTATATTTTTTTAAGTTTAAATATAAGTCAATTAAACCAAGTTTTAAATCGATAGATTTTAATAATTTTAAAGATTTGGTAGGTCTTGGAATTAATTTTTTTGTTTTACAAATAGCTGTATTAATCATTTTTTCAACAGATAATATGATTATAACACAAGTATTAGGGCCTAAAGAAGTAACACCTTATAATATAGCTTTTAAATACTTTAGTGTTCCTATAATGATTTGTTCTATCATAATAACTCCTTTCTGGTCTGCCTTTACAGATGCTTATGTTAAAAATGATTTATTATGGGTAAAGAAGTCAATGAAAAGATTAATCCAAATTTGGTTTTTAGTTTTTGTTCTTATTGTTGCTATGTTTTTAATATCTGGATATTTTTATAATTTTTGGATAGGTGATAAAGTAGAAATACCATTAAAACTATCTTTATTTATGGCTTTATTTGCTATTATAAGTACATGGAATAATATTTTTGCTTCTTTTTTGAATGGTGTGAGTAAAATTAAACTCCAAATGTATTCGAGTATTTTTGCTATGAGTATTAATATACCGCTTTCTATTTTTTTTGCTAAAAACTTAGAATTAGGATCAGCTGGTGTTATTCTCGCAACTTGCTTAACTTTAACTATTGGTGCTGTTTTAGGACCATTACAAGCTTATTTAATATTAGAAAAAAGAGCGAAGGGTATTTGGAATAAATAATAATATATTTAATTATTTGTAAACGAATAACTCTAAATTAATTAATATAAAAAACATAATTATGTATAACATCCCAGTATATGAACCATCCTTGAATGGAAATGAAAAAAAATATGTAAATGAATGTCTTGACTCAACATGGATTTCATCTAAAGGGGCATTTGTGTCTAAATTTGAGGATGGTTTTTCTGATTACGTAGGTACAGATTACGCAACAACTGTTTCTAATGGAACTGTTGCTATTCATTTAGCTTTATTAGCATTAGGAGTAGGTGAAGGAGATGAGGTTATTGTTCCTACTTTAACTTATATAGCTTCGGTTAATTCAATAGTATACACGGGAGCTAAGCCTGTTTTTGTTGATTCTATAGAAAAAAGTTGGCAAATTGATCCAGCCGATGTAATAAAAAAAATTACACCCAAAACGAAAGCAATTATGGCAGTTCATCTTTATGGACACCCATGTGACATGGATGCTTTGCTTAAGATTTGTAAAGAATATAACCTTTTTTTAATTGAAGACTGTGCAGAGGCTATTGGGACTCTATACAAAGGGAAGCATGTTGGTACCTTTGGAGATATCTCAACATTTAGTTTTTTTGGAAATAAAACGATTACAACAGGAGAAGGTGGAATGGTTGTTACAAATGATGAAACGCTTTATGATCGTGCAGTACATTTCAAAGGACAAGGTTTGGCTAAACATCGCCAATATTGGCATGATGTCATTGGGTATAATTATAGAATGACAAATATTTGTGCTGCTATAGGTTTAGCTCAATTAGAAGAAATAGATAATGTATTGTTAGAGAAAAAAAGAGTTGCTGATACATATCGTTCTAACTTAAAAAATTCTTCTATTATTTTTCATGAACCAATATCAGATGATGTCTACCATTCGTATTGGATGTGTTCAATATTAACAAAAGATGGAAAACAAAGAGATGTTTTACGGGACCATCTTAGTAAATCGGGGATTGATACTCGACCTTTATTTTACCCAGTGCATACTATGCCTATGTATTCTACCCAATATCAGAGACACCCTATTGCAGAAAATTTAGGATGGAGAGGAATTAATTTACCTAGTTACCCTGGTTTAAAGCAAGAACAAATTGAATATATTTGTGATAAAATAAAAGAAATTCTATAGTATGATTTTAGAAGTTGACATAGAATCAAAAAAGGATAAAGATCTCATTAAAATTTTTATAAATTCAATGGGAAATAGTAGTAATTCCTTTAGATACTTTAATTCTAGACCTATTTCTATAATTAAAAACCATATTTGTACAATTCTCTTAATTTTAGATGATAAACCTGTAGGTTATGGGCATCTAGATAAAGAAGGGAATAATGTTTGGTTTGGAATTTCTATTATTCAAGAATATATAGGTAAAGGTCAAGGAAAACTAATTATAGATTATTTAATAAAAAAGGCTGTAGATTTAAAAGTGCCAGAAATAAAGTTATCCGTTGATAAAGAAAATATTTCAGCTATTAGATTATATGAGAAGTATGGTTTTGTAAAAGACTGCGAAAAAATGGGGTTATTATTTTTTATAAGAAAAGGGTATGAAGAAAAAATATAACATAGGTGTATTATCTGACCAATTTATTAATTGGGGAGGAGGTATTGATTTTATAAGACTGATTTTAAACAGTCTTTCTTCTTTAGAAAAGGGAACTGAAAATAAAATAAATGTTTTTGTTTTTATACCTAAACAATCAAAAAATAAAATAAGGTTTAAGAATAATTTAAAAAGGTTTATCAATCTTTTTAGACATAAAAAGTACCAGCTTCAAAGAATTATTTTAAATGAATCAATTGAAAAGTCTTTTCTAGGTATTGGTGATAGTTTTAAGATCATTTTTTATAATGAAGGAGAAACTAGTTTAATCAAAGAAGTATTAAAACTTAAAATCGATATTATTATACCCACCTTCTCTACTTTATCACCTAATTTTCCTATTCCCTGGGTTGGTTATTTGTATGATTTTCAACATAAGTATTATCCTAGTTTTTTTTCTAAACAAGATATAACTTTAAGAAATAATCAATTTTCGAGTATGCTCAATAAGGCAGATACAATAATAGTTAATTCGAAATCTGTAAAAAATGATGTTAATAAGTTCTACGGAAAAGAGGCATTTGATAAAGTTTTTGCTTTACCATTTTGTCCAATCCTTAATGTAGATTTTTTTAAATCTAATGTTGATCTTAAAACTTATAATCTTCCAGAAAAATATTTTATGGTTTCTAATCAATTTTGGAAACATAAAGATCACGTAACAGCTTTTAAGGCATTTAGATTGTTTTTAAATAGCGTAGATAATAAAGATGTTTTTTTAGTATGTACAGGTCAAACCCAGGATGCTAGATTTCCAGACTATTTTGAGACTTTACAAGGATTACTTATAGACTTAAACCTAAGTGATAATGTTTTAATTCTTGGTTATATTCCTAAGATAGATCAACTTCAAATTCTTAAAAATTGTATTGCAATAATACAACCTACTCTATTTGAAGGAGGCCCTGGCGGAGGAGCTGTTTTTGAATCTGTTGCTTATGGAGTTTCTTCTATTGTTTCTGATATAGCCGTTAATAAAGAAATTGAAGATGAAACTGTAACTTTTTTTAAAACCGGATCTGAAATTGATTTAACAAAAAAGATGTTGAGTGTTTTTCAAAAAGATAAGCAAGAATATTCTTCAGAAGAATTAGTTCTTAAAAATAATTATTCTTTGTTAAAAATGGGAGAACAAATTTTAAATATTATAAATAAAGAAAAAAACATTACTTAAATATGTAAATTTTACATTTGAAGTAGAAGATAAATTTTAAGTTAAATATAAAACAGTATTTTTTAATTTTAGTAAAGCTGATACCTAACTGCAAGTTACTTTTATATTACAGTTAAAAATAGTTGTGTTATATGAATTATTTCTTATTAAGTTTGCCAAAATGCTTAAAAGTATTACAGTGCTTATTCTAATTACAAAATATATTAATTTTTTAAAATGGAGAATATTTCAAGAATAAATAAAAATAAATTATTTCCTGTTGTTTCAGTTATAACAGTCTGTTTTAATGCTGTTTTAGATATTGAAGCAACATTTAATAGTGTAATAAATTGTAAATATCCTAACATTGAGTATATTGTAATAGATGGTGGAAGCAATGATGGAACAGTAGAGTTAATAAAAAAGTATAAGGATAATATTAGTTTCTGGGTTAGCGAACCAGATGAAGGTATTTATTCAGCAATGAATAAAGGTTTAGATAAAGCAACTGGAGATTGGGTAATAAATATTAATGCAGGAGATCGGTTACTTTCTATACCTAGTTTAGACTTAGTTAAAGCAGCTAAAGATCAAGCTCTTTGTGGAAGAATAATCTCAGAAAATGATATAATAGCAATACCAAAATTTAATAAAAAAATTCGTTTATTGAATACTTTACCTCATCAAGCCCTGTTTTATAATTTAAGATTAAGTAATATGAGGTATGAAACAAAATATAAAATTGTAGCAGATTTTGCATATAATCTAGATATGTATCTTACTGGTAATAAAATAGCTATTAGCGATCATATTGTTGCTTTCCATTCTTTAGAAGGGCTTTCAAATACGAATGCCTCAGCTTATGAATCTTTTAAGGTGATAAAGAACAAGTTGGGTTATTTATCATATTTACGCTCTTACTTTTATAGAAAAATCTTAGCATTTAAATATTATTTTAATAAAATATTGTTTAATGACTAACCTTACTTTTTTAACACAAGTATTTTTAGACAATATATTGCTATATATTTATTCATTTATTATATGTACAATAGTATATATACCTATTATCAAAAAAACAGTATATAGTCTTTTTGATCCCATTTTATTTGCACTAGTTTTTGCTATTCTTGCTAATACAATTCCTGTATTTCTTTATATTACGGGTAACGTTTCAACCGAAAAGTTTATTTTTATAGTATTATCAGAAGCTCTATTCTGGATTGGTTATTTTCTTTTAGCTAAGAAAAAAATAGAATTTTCGCAATATTCAATAATAAATGATAGTGGTGTTGGATATCGATTATTTTGGATTTTTTTCATCCTTAATGTTATTACACATTTATTAACCTACGTTTTGTTTGGAATACCTCTTTTTGCAGAATCTCGTTTAACAACATTTTCTAATTCAGGGGGATGGGGTATTTTATCGCATATTTCTAGATTTGCTTCATTTTATAGCCTTGTTTATGTATTCTTTTTATATTTTAATAAACCGAAATCTATAATTATATTAATATTAGTTTTATTTACATCTATTATATTCAGCTTACTTTCAGGTAGTAAATCATCTATACTAGAAATATTTTTCGCATTTTTTATCTATAAATATTTTTACGAAAAGTCAAGTATCTCTCTTTCATCCTTGAAAAAATTTATACCTTTTGTTATTTTATTTCCAATTCTTATGATAGGGTTTCAACACGGTGGTAGAGGTACTTTACTTGATTCACTAACCTCATTTTTTTTTCGATTATTAGCTAATGGAGATGTCTACTGGTTAGGTTTCTCTAATGATGTTATTGACAATATTAATATAGAGAAACCCTTCACTTTTCTTTTTTCTCGAATTTTGGGACCTTTTAGAATCATAGATAGTTCTACAATACCTCCGCCAATTGGAGCCCAATTATTTTGGCTCAATTACCCTCATGAAGAGGGAGTGATGAAAGGGCCTAATACTAGGCTTCCTGTACTTAATTGGGTGTTGTTTAGGTGGTTCGGTTTGTTTTTTTCTGTAGTGTTTGGTGTTTTCTGCGCATGGTGGAGAACAAGATTATTGCAACACTTACCTCATGGTATATTAACTGTAATTTTATTTGGTTACATATATTTATCTTTTACAGCTTTCTTTACGGATCCTTTGTTAGGTAGTGGTAGTGTTTTTAGTATGTTTTTATCCTTTTTTTTCATATATGTATTGTATATAGTTATCGGTAAGGGATATATAAAAATAAAAAAAAATGAATAAGAATACATTATTAGAAGTATCAATAGTTATAGTTAATTATAATACTTCAAAGTTAGTTATAGATGCAATTGAATCAATACTAAAATATTCAGTTGATATTACTTATGAAATTATTATTGTTGATAACAATTCAAAAGATGGAGTTGATTTATTGGAAAACAAAACAAAACAATATGATAATATAGAAGTTTTAAAATTAAGTGAGAATATTGGTTTTGGTAGAGCAAATAATGAAGGTGTAAAAATAGCAAAGGGACAAAATTTGTTTTTTCTAAATCCAGATACATTGTTATTGAATAATGCTATAAAAATATTATCGAATGAACTAGATAATAATTTAAATTATGGCGCTTGTGGTGGTAATTTGTTAAATGAAAATTTAGAACCAACAAGATCTTTTAGAAGACAATTTCCTGATATTTTATGGATTTTAGAACATACATTCTTTTTTAATATTCCAGAATTAATTCGTTATGGAAAAAATCGTTTTTTTAATCATTTAAATAAAAAAATGAATGTTTCCTATATTGTTGGAGCAGATTTAATGATAAAAAAAGAATTATTTGATCAGATAGGAGGGTTTAATCCGGCTTTTTTTATGTATTACGAAGAGATTGAATTGTGTTTTAGAGTTAAAGAAAAAGGTTTTAAAGTAGTTTCTATTCCAGAAGCATCAATACAACATTTAGAAGGTAAAAGCACTAAGAACATGAAGTTTAAAGCTACCCAACATTTTGTTAGTTCTAATGCCTATTTTTCATTAACTCATTCAAAATTTAATGTTTTTTTAGTGAAGGTAATTAGATTAATATTAATCACAAGTCGTCTTTTATTATTTTCTATTATTAGAAAAAAACATAAAATCGAATTTTGGAAACAACAATTGACTCTTTTTTTTAATAGAAAGTAGACAATATTTATACATTCAAAAAATAATAATTTATGAAAAATAAAATTTTATTATTAACTAACATTTATACTGAGCCAGAGGTTACGTTGTTAAATACAACAAACGTATGCCATTATTTTGCTAAAGAGTGGGTAGAAATGGGGTATGAGGTAAAAGTTATTTACAACTATCATATTTACGCTAGAATCTTACATTTTATAGCTAATTTTTTCGAAAAAATAATAGCAAGTAGTGCCGTAAGTGTTGTAAACACCATAAGAACAACTAAAAGTAAAAAATATGTTTTAGACGGAGTTACTATAAACAAGTTTCCGATTTTTAAAGCATTACCAAGAACAAAATTCCCAAAAAAATCTATAGATAAACAAATTGAAAAAATTGTACAGTCAAATAAAAAGGATGGTTTTAAACCAGATTTAATAATTGGGCATTTTCATAATCCAAATTTAGTATTAGTTAATTTATTAAAAAATATATATTCAGTAAAAACCTGTGTAATTTTACATGGTGATACTACAAATGTTAAAAAGTTTTACAGTAAAGATTATATTAATTTAATTAATAATATTGATGTCTGGGGATATCGTTCTAGAGGTATTGGAGAAGAATTTGAAAAGAAATATGGTGTTAGACCAAAGTCATTTATTTGTTATTCAGGAATTCCAGAATCTATAGTCGCTAATTCAAAAGCCAAAAGTATTTCAGGTCCTATCAAAAATTTTATTTACGTTGGATCTTTAATAAAGCGTAAACACCCAATTTCTTTGGTTCGTGCTTTAAATATAGCTTACCCTAAAAAGAATTTTTCACTTACTTTTATAGGAGAAGGGAGTGAGAAGAAAAAAATAATTAAAACGAGTAAAGAGTTAAGTATTTCTTCAAATGTTAATTTCTCTGGTCACTTAACAAGGGATTTAGTTACTGAAAATATTGAAACTTCAGACTGTTTTATTATGATAAGTGAAAGTGAATCATTTGGTTTGGTATACTTAGAAGCTATGGCAAAAGGCTGTATTACTATTGGATCTAGAAATGAAGGTATAGATGGGGTAATTGTTCATGGTGAGAATGGATTTTTATGTGAGTCAGGAAATTATAAAGAACTAGCAGAATTAATTAAACAAATTAATAATCTTTCTATTTCTGAAAAAAACAAAATTTCCTTAAATGCTATTGAAACAGCTAAAAATTTAACTGATTTTAAAGCTGCTAAAAAATATGTAGATACGGTTATTAAGATATAAAATAAATATTTCGAATTTTTTTTATAAACTTTAATTTAATTAACATTATAAACACACATTTATCATAAGGTTTTTTTCAAAACTTTTATTGTATTAATAAGTGTTTAAATAGAATAAAAATGAAATATAAAATCACTAGTTGTATTGTAATGTATGACAATAATGTTGAAATGCTTCAGAAGTGCATAGCTTCTTTTTTGAATACTAATTTTAAAGTTAAACTATTTTTAATAGACAATTCGCCAACCGATTATTTGAAAATATTAGATAAGGATGATCGAATTGAATATAGACACAATCCATCTAATCCGGGTTTTGGTGCTGCACATAACATAGCTATTCAAGAAGCGTTAAATTGTGATTCCGAGTATCATATTGTTTTAAATCCAGATATTTATTTTGAGAAAGGAACAGTTGAGGGGATGATTGATTTTATGGATAAGAATAAAGAGTTTGGTCAATTATTACCTAAAGTTACCTATCCGTCGGAAGAAATTCAATATTTATGCAAAAGAAATCCAACCTTTTTCGATTTATTCGCAAGAGGGTTTATGCCAAATTTTTTGAAAAAAATATTTAAAAAAAGATTGGATAAATATGAGTATAAAGATCATGATTATGATGAGATTATGTATGATATTCCATACCTGTCAGGTTGTTTTATGTTAATTAGAACTTCTGTTTTTAAGACTGTTGGTTTCTTTGATGATAAAATTTTTATGTATTTAGAAGATGCAGATTTAACCAGAAGAATTTTAGAGGTTTCAAGAACAGTATATTATCCTAAAGAGAGAATTTATCATCATTTTGCTAAACTTACCCATAAAAAGCTTAAGTTTAAATGGATAACAATTGAAAGTGCTTTTATATATTTTAAGAAATGGGGTTGGTTTAAACATATAATATAGATGGATACTATTTTAATTTCTGGAGGGAATGGTTTTTTGGGTAAGTATTTTGTTTCTTTTTGGAACAAAAAAGGTTTAAATGTCCATTCATTAGGTAGAGGCAAGAGTAATAATATTGTATGTAATCTTGCTGATAATTTTCCAAATTTAAAAGAGAAGTATAAGTATGCAATTCATTGCTCAGGAAAAGCCCATATTGTTCCAAAAACACAAGATGAAGCAGATTTATTTGAGAAAGTAAACTATGTTGGAACAAAGAATTTTTTAAAAGGTTTAAATTGTTTAGAAGAGTTACCTAAAGCTATTATTTTAGTTAGCTCAGTTTCAGTTTACGGGTTAGATAAAGGAGATTTTATTAAGGAAAGCGCTCCTTTATTAGCTAATGATCCCTATGGTAAAAGTAAAATTTTAGCTGAAGAATATTTTCTTAATTGGGTGAAAAACAAAGATGTAAATGCTACTATTATTCGCTTACCACTTATTGTAGGTGCAAACGCGCCGGGTAACTTACATGCTATGATAAATGGTATTAAATCTGGTAAGTATGCAAATTTATGTGGAGGTAAAGCTAAAAAATCAATGGTTTTAGCAAAAGACATTGCAGAGTTTAGTCCAATTTTATTTAAAAACTCGGGAATTTATAATCTTACAGATGGAAATCATCCTAGTTTTAAAGAATTATCAGCAACGATTTCAAAAAAATACTCTAAGAAGAAAGTGTTAAACCTAGTTAAACCAATTGCTCTTTCAATCGCTCTTTTTGGTGATTTATTTGAAAAAATATCAAGAAAAGAATTTCCAATAAATTTAAGAAAGTTTTCAAAAATGACAAAAAACCTTACATTTGATGATTCTAAAGCTAGAGACATTGGTTGGAAACCACAAAATATTCTTAATTTTGAAGATTGGTAATTTAACATTTCTAAAATAAAAAAAAATATGAAAGGAATAATATTAGCAGGAGGTAGTGGTACACGTTTATACCCTATAACAAAAGGAGTTTCAAAACAATTATTACCTGTATATGATAAACCGATGATTTATTATCCATTATCAGTTCTTATGTTGGCAGGTATAAAAGAAATATTAATTATTTCGACACCTGAGGATTTACCAAGCTTTGAGAAGTTATTGGGAACAGGAGAAGATTTGGGGATTAAACTAAGTTATAAAATACAGCCAAGTCCTGATGGTTTAGCACAAGCGTTTATTCTAGGAGACGACTTTATTGGAAATGATAACGTTTGTTTAGTTTTAGGAGATAATATTTTTTATGGACACGGATTAACAGAAATGTTACAATCTGCAAGGAAAAATGTAGAAGAAGAAAAAAAATCTACTGTTTTTGGTTACTATGTAGGTGACCCAGAAAGATATGGTGTTGCAGAATTTGATAATACTGGAAATGTAACTTCAATAGAAGAAAAACCTGAAAAGCCAAAATCTAATTATGCGGTAGTTGGTTTGTATTTTTATACAAATGATGTTGTTCAGATAGCAAAAACAATAAAACCTTCAGATAGAGGAGAGTTAGAGATTACAACTGTAAATCAGGAATACCTTAAAAAGAAAAGCTTAAAAGTAGAGTTAATGGGAAGAGGTTTTGCTTGGTTAGATACAGGTACACATGATTCTCTAATGGAAGCAGGCCAATTTATAGAAACAATAGAAAAAAGACAAGGTTTAAAGGTTGCTTGTTTGGAAGAAATTGCTTTTTTTATGAATTATATAGATAAAGCCCAATTAAAAAAATTAGCAGAACCATTAAAAAAGAATGGTTATGGTCAATATTTATTAAAATTAGCTAAATAAGAAAAATGAAATTTATTAAAACAGAAATTGAAGATGTTTTTATTATAGAACCATCAGTATTTGGTGATGACCGAGGCTATTTTTTAGAATCTTTTAATTTAGAGAAGTTTGAAGAAAACGTTTGTAAAATAAAATTTGTTCAAGATAATGAGTCAAAATCATCAAAAGGTGTTTTAAGAGGTTTGCATTTTCAGAAACCACCTTTCAATCAGGCTAAATTAGTACGTTGTGTAGAGGGGCGTGTTATGGATGTTGCTGTAGATGTACGAAAAGGTTCACCAACGTATGGTAAACATGTGGCTGTTGAGTTAACAGGAGAGAATAAGAAACAGTTGTTTGTACCCAGAGGTTTTGCTCATGGTTTTTCTGTTTTAAGTGAAACTGCGGTTTTTGCATATAAAGTTGATAACACATACGCACCAGCATCTGATTCTGGAATTATCTGGAATGATAAAGATTTGAAGATCAATTGGGGTTTAAAAGAAAGTGAAATTAAATTATCTGACAAAGATAAAAACTTAATTTCCTTAAAAGATTTTGATTCACCTTTTAATTATTAAAAATGAATATTTTAGTTACAGGAGCTAACGGACAGTTAGGTTCAGAGATAAAGAGTTTAGTTAATGATTTTTCTGATTTAAAGTTTTTTTTTAAAGGTTCATCAGATTTAGATATTTGTAATTTTTTACAACTAGAAAAGTTTGTTGTTGAAAATAAAATTAAAGTTATAATTAATTGTGCAGCTTATACTGCTGTAGATAAGGCAGAAGGTGAAAATGTAATTGCACAGAAAGTAAACGAAGAAGGGGTTCTAAACCTTGTAAAGGTATCAAAAACTGTAAATGCCAAACTAATTCATATTTCTACTGATTATGTTTTTAATGGAGAAGCGTTTATACCTTATAAAGAAACAGATGACGTAAGCCCAATTGGTGTTTATGGTAAAACAAAAAGATTAGGAGAGTTAGCTGTTCTAAATTCGGAAATTGATGGTATAGTTATAAGAACTTCTTGGTTATATTCTCCTTACGGGAATAACTTTGTAAAAACTATGTTGCGTTTAGGGGAAGACAGAGATGAATTAGGCGTTATTTTTGATCAAGTTGGTACGCCAACTTACGCAAGAGATTTAGCATTAACTTGTCTTACAGTTTTATCTAAAAGTAAAGGACAAAAAATCAGTGGTAAAGGAAAATTATATCATTTTTCTAATGAAGGTGTTGCTTCTTGGTATGATTTTGCAAAAGCAATTATGGTTATGGCTAATGTTAATTGTAATGTGAAACCTATTGAAACAAAGGATTATCCAACACCTGCAAAAAGACCACATTTCTCTGTTTTAAATAAAACAAAAATTAAAACCGATTTTGAAATTGAAATTCCATATTGGAAAGATTCTTTGGGAGAATGCATTTTTAAATTGAAAAAAAAATAATATCTATATGAAAAAGAATATATTAGTTACAGGAGGAGCAGGTTTTATAGGTTCTCATTTAGTAAGACTATTAGTTAATAAATATCCAGATTACCATATTATTAATATGGATAAATTGACATATGCTGGAAACCTTGAAAATTTAAAAGATATAGAAGATAAGGTAAATTACACTTTTGTAAAATGTGATATTTGTGATTTTGAGAAAGTTAAAAATGTTTTTATCGATTATAAAATAGATAATGTTATTCATTTGGCGGCAGAATCTCATGTAGACAGATCTATAAAAGATCCATTTTCATTTGCTCAAACAAATGTAATGGGAACTTTAAGTTTACTACAAGCAGCTAAATTATATTGGAATGATGATTTTGATAATAAACTTTTCTATCATGTTTCTACTGATGAAGTTTATGGTTCTTTAGGAAAAGAAGGTTTCTTTTTAGAAACGACAGCTTACGATCCACACTCTCCTTATTCTGCATCTAAAGCATCATCAGATCATTTTGTAAGATCTTTTCAAGACACTTATCAATTTCCAACGGTTATTTCTAACTGTTCAAATAATTATGGTTCTTATCAATTTCCAGAAAAATTAATTCCTTTATTTATCAATAATATTTGTCAAAATAAGCCATTACCAGTTTATGGAAAAGGCGAAAATGTAAGAGATTGGCTTTTCGTTGATGATCATGCAAGAGCTATTGATGTAATTTTTCATGAAGGTAAATTAGGTGAAACTTATAATATTGGTGGTTTTAATGAATGGAAAAATATCGATCTAATTAAAGTTATTATAAAAACAGTAGATAAGTACTTAGGTAGAGAAGAAGGTGCTTCAGAAAAATTAATAACTTATGTTACTGATAGAGCAGGGCATGATTTAAGGTATGCTATTGATTCTACAAAATTAAAAGATGAATTAGGTTGGGAGCCTTCTTTACAATTTGAAGAAGGAATAGATAAGACTGTTAAATGGTATTTAGATAATGAGGTTTGGTTAGATAATGTAACTTCTGGAGATTATGCTAAATATTATGAAGCTATGTATAAATAATTGTGATTTATCCATACACTTATGATTACGTATATATTAATTTTCATTATTTTGGCTGTAGCTTCTTTTATCTATTTAAAACTTGCTATAAAGTTTAAAATTATTGATAAACCTAACCAAAGAAGTTCTCACACAAAAATAACAGTTAGAGGAGGAGGAATTATTTTTCCAATAGCCATTTTATTATTCTTTTTTTTTAATAACTATGAGTATCCTTACTTTGTTCTTGGTGTTTTTCTAATATCGTTTATTAGTTTTTTAGACGATATTTATACATTGAGCTCTAAAGTCAGATTTCCTTTTCAATTTTTAGCAATATTTTTAATTTTATATCAATTAGATGTTCAAATTATACCTCTTTATATTTCGATACCTTTCTTAATACTAGGTGTTGGTGTTATAAATATGTTTAATTTTATGGATGGGATTAATGGTATTACTGGTATTTATAGCCTTGTCGTTTTATCTGGCATGTATTTTATTAATAGCAATGAACAACTAGTAAATGAAGATTTAATTTTGTTTTCTGGATTGTCTTTAATCGTTTTTGGTTTTTATAATTTTAGAAAGAAGGCACTTTTCTTTGCAGGAGATATTGGTAGTATCGCTATAGGAATGTTACTTTTTTTTATAGGATTTTTACTTGCTTTAAAATTGTCTTCACCTTTAATTTTATTGTTAATTTTAGTATACGGTGCAGATACAGGTTGTACAGTTTTATTTAGAGTTTTATATACAAAAGAGAGTGTTTTAGATCCTCATAGACATCATATTTATCAAAAATTAGTAGATGTATCTAAAATGTCTCATCTAAAAGTTTCTATTATTTATGGAGCTATTCAATTAATTGTAAATTGGGTTGTTTTTAAAACATATAAGTTAGATATATCTAACCAACTATTAATTTCATTAGGATTAATATTGGTTTTCATTATAAGTTATATTTTATTATTTAGATTTTTAAGAAAACAAGAACAACTAAAGAATGCCTAACAGAATTTTCTTATCGAATTCCGAAATATCTTTAAATTCGTTTTCAGAAAATTTAATGGATAATAATGATGCAATTTTAACTTTTGAAGAAAGTATTGAGAGTTATTTCGAAAACGAAAAAAAAGTTGCGGCTTTAAATTCTGGTACTTCGGCAATTCATTTAGCCCTTATTTTAAGTGGTGTAAAAAGTGATGATGAAGTCTTATGCCAATCTTTTACATATGTAGCAACTGCAAATCCTATTAGGTACCAAAACGCTAATCCTGTTTTTATAGACAGTGAAAAAGATACCTGGAACATTTCTCCAGAATATTTAGAGATAGCAATTAAAGATCGAATTTTAAAAGGCAAAAAACCTAAAGCAATTATTTTTGTCCATTTATATGGTATGCCTTCTAAAATTGATGAAATTGTTAAAATAGCTAGAAAATATAAAATAACTTTAATAGAAGATGCAGCAGAAGCGTTAGGAGCAGAATATAAAGGGAAAAAATGTGGTTCTTTTGGTGATTTTGGAATTATTTCGTTTAATAATAACAAGATTATTTCAACTTTTGGAGGAGGTGCTTTAATATGTAACAACCAGAAAGAAAAGGATAAAGCGGTGTTTTTGGCAACGCAAGCTAGAGATAAAGCTTCCCATTACCAACATTCTGAAATTGGTTTTAACTACAGAATAAGTAAAGTTTTAGCTCAAATAGGAAGTACTCAAATGCTTAAATTACATGGTAATATAGCTTTAAGAAGGGCTAATAATCAATTTTATTTAGATTTATTTAAAGGTATTAAAGGTATTACTTTTCTCAAAGAGCCAAATGATCATTATTTATCAAACCACTGGTTAACTTGTATTTTAATAAATGAAAGGATTGCAGGTTTTACTAGAGAAGATTTAATTTCTCAGTTAGAGGAAGATAATATAGAATCTAGACCTTTATGGAAGCCTTTACACTCACAACCTGTCTTCACCAAATATAAGTATTACGGAGGAAATATATCTGATGGTTTATTTAAAACTGGCTTGTGTTTGCCTTCTGGATCTAACTTAAAACAAAATGATTTTGAACGAATCGCAAGGTCAATTAAGAAATTATTGTAAATTCGTTTAATAATACTGCTAAATAATGATTAGAAATTTTTTTTTGAAAGCACTTAATAAGTACGCCTCTAGGTGGATTGTTTTTGCAATTGATATTTTCCTTATTTGTTTTTCTTTTATTTTAGCATATTCTATTCGCTTTGATATTAGTTTTAATTTTGATAGCTCAATTTTAATACCGCAAATAATAATTGTTAGTATAATTGCAGCGATTAGTTTTCTGCTTATAGGCTCATACAAAGGAGTAATAAGACATACAGGAACCAAAGACGTTTTTAACGTATTTATAGGAGTAACTATTCTTAGTGGTACACTTAGTTTTATAATTGTTTTAAATCAATTATTTAAAATTAATGAGGGTTTTACAATTCCTAAATCAATTATTTTAATTCATTACTTAGTGTCTGTTTTTGTACTTATTATTAGTAGGTATGTTTTTAAATCTTTTTACGAAGTTATCTCTACAGAATTAGAGACAATAACAAATGCTTTAATCTATGGAGCAGGAGATTCTGGTATTATAACTTATGGAGCTTTAAATAGAGAACGAAAAGGAAATTATCAAATATTAGGTTTTATTGATGATAATAAAAATAAAATAAATAAGAAAATAGATAGAATAAAAATATATGATATTTCTAAGATTGATAAAGAGTTTATTGAGAGAAATGATATAAATGAAGTAATTATTTCGATACAAAAAATAAAACCTAGTCGTCTTTTAGAAATTACAGATAGTTTATTAGCGTTAAATGTTGAAGTTAAGATAGTACCACCCTTATCTAAATGGATTGGTGGTGATTTACAAGCGAATCAAATAAAGCAAATTAATATTGAAGATCTACTAGATAGAGATCAAATATTAATAGATAACCCAATAGTTCAAAGAGAAGTTGATAATAAAATTATATTAGTTTCTGGAGCAGCAGGTTCTATAGGTAGCGAAATTTCTAGACAGTTAAGTTTGTATAATTGTAAACTAATTGTTTTAATAGATCAGGCAGAATCTCCACTTTATGACTTACAACAAGAATTAATTCAAAATGGGATTACAAATTTTGTTGCCATTGTTTCCGATGTAAGAGATAGACATAAAATTTCTAGAATATTTAAAAAATATAAACCACAACGAGTTTTTCATGCCGCTGCTTACAAGCATGTTCCTCTAATGGAAAAATCGCCATACGAGGCTATTAAAGTTAATGTTTTAGGAACTAAAAATTTAGCAGACTTATCGATTGAGAACAAAATTGAAAGGTTTGTGATGGTTTCTACTGATAAAGCAGTAAACCCTACAAATGTTATGGGGGCTTCTAAAAGAATTGCAGAATTATATATTAGTTGCATAAGTAAGAAGTCTAAAAAAACAAAATTTACTATTACACGTTTTGGAAATGTTTTAGGTTCTAATGGTTCTGTAATTCCTTTGTTTAAAAGACAAATTGAAAGTGGTGGACCTTTAACAGTAACTCATAAAGATATAACTAGATATTTTATGACAATTCCGGAAGCTTGTAGCTTAGTTTTAGAAGCAGGTACGATGGGGAAAGGTGGTGAGATTTATATATTTGATATGGGAAAATCTGTAAAGATTTTTGAAATAGCTAAAAGAATGATCGATTTATCTGGTTTAAAATATCCTGAAGATATAGATATAAAAATTACAGGTTTAAGACCTGGAGAAAAATTATACGAAGAATTATTAGCTGACGGAGAGAATACAACAAATACTTATCATGATAAAATTATGATTGCGAAAGCAGAAAAATTTGATGGTTCTATTTTAAAATCAAAAATAGATAACTTATCTTGTGATTTTAATCAATTAGATAATAGAGATATTGTTTTGTTAATGAAAGATATTGTTCCAGAATATGTGTCTAATAACTCAGAGTTTGAAAAATTAGATAAAGTTAGTTAACTCTATATAGTTTGTTGAAAAAGTATGTTAATTTTAAGACTTCATTTAGTGTGTTATGTTTTTTTTTCTTCATAATTAATTCATATTTATAAGTTTTATAGAATAAAACTTATAGCGCAAAAACAAAGTGGTTATCTCCTTTCTATCCATTAAAACCTCTTTTTTCTTTAAGAAAAGCATAAAATTATTCATACGAAAACGATTGAAGTTATACTTGCTATTGCTCATTGATTGAAGTTATTATATATTTGAGTAAAACAATATAATTATGATTTTAATTGCAGACGGTGGTTCTACAAAGGCAGATTGGATTGCTATAAATAGTGAGAAAGAAGAAGAGTTTAGAGTTCGTACTTTAGGACTAAACCCTGCTGTTGTTGCAGAAGAAGAATTACATAACCGAATTATTAATATGTTTCAACTTATAAACATCAAAGATGATGTTTCTGAGATTCATTTCTATGGAGCTGGTTGTGGAACACCAAAACCAACTGCAGTTTTAAAAAATATATTAGAGTCTATTTTTGTAAATGCAAAGGTTTTTGTTTCTGAAGATATGTTAGCAGCAGTATATGCGGCTACAGGTAAAGACCCTGGTATGGTTTGTATTTTAGGAACTGGTTCTAATAGTTGTTATTTTGATGGTGAAGAGATGCAAATGTTAGTGCCTTCTTTAGGTTATATTTTAATGGATGAAGCAAGTGGTAATTACTTTGGAAAAAAGTTAATTATAGACTATTATTATAAAAAAATGCCAAAAAGTATTGCGTTAAAATTTGAAAAGGAATTTAATTTAGATGCAGATTACATTAAAAAGAATATTTATAAAGAAGCGAATCCTAATATGTACTTAGCCTCTTTTGCTAAGTTTATGTTCGATTTTAAAAATGAAAAATATATAAAGAGATTAATAAAGAAAGGTTTTCAAGAGTTCTTTAAATACAGAATATTACCATATGACTTAAATAATGAAACTCCAATATATTTTATTGGTTCAATAGCTCATTATTTTAGAGATATTTTAGAAAAAGTAGCCGCTAAAAATGATTTACAAATTACAGATGTAATTCAAAGACCAATTGATAATTTATTAGAGTATCATAAAAATAATATCAATCTATAAGATCAAGTAATCTTTCTAACTTCATACCTCTAGAGCCTTTAATTAAAATTGATTGATTTTCTAGAGGTTTTTTATTGATATAATTCTTTACTTCTTCAAAATTCTTAAACTTTTTGTTCTTTGTATTTGTTTTGCTAAAGTGCTCTCCAACATAGATAGTACTTGTAAATAAGTAGCTATCTGCTAAGTTTACAATTTCTTGGTGTTCTTTATCGCTTTCTTTTCCTAACTCGAACATATCTCCCAAAATAACAGTTTTAAAAGGTTTGTTCAGTTTATAAAAATTATCTAAAGCAACTTTCATACTTGATGGATTTGCATTATATGCATCTAAAATAATATGATTCTTTTCTTTTTCTATAATCTGGGAACGGTTATTTGTAGGAATGTAATTTTCGATAGCTATTTTTATTTTTTCATCTTCCACTTTAAAGTAATTTCCAATTGTAATTGCGGCTACTATATTGGTGTAGTTGTATTCTCCAACTAAATTACTTTTAATTTTATGAGAATTAAAAGAGAGTTTAACAAAAGGGTCTGCTTCTAAAAATTTAATTGTATTGCAAAAAGAAACTGTCTTTGCGTTTTTTGTTCTTTCTAGTTGAATTGAATCATTATGATTAACAAATATTGTCCTATCATTTTTCTTAAGATAAGTATACATTTCACTCTTACCCTTAATTACACCTTCAATACTACCAAAACCTTCTAAATGTGCTTTACCAAAGTTGGTGATATAACCAAAGTCTGGTTGTGCAATTGAGCATAAGAATTCTATTTCTTTTTGATGATTTGCACCCATTTCTACAATACCAATTTCTGTTTCTGGTGTCATTGAAAGCAGTGTTAAAGGAACACCAATATGATTGTTTAAATTACCTATGGTAGCTGTCGTTTTATATTTTTTTGACAGCACACAGTTAATTAATTCTTTTGTAGTTGTTTTCCCATTACTACCAGTTAAAGCTATTATTTTTGCTTTTAGTATCAATCTATGGTAGTTTGCTAGTTCCTGTAATGTTTTTAAAACATCTGCAACTAAAATGGTGTTTTCACTAATGTTATATTTTTCTTCATCTATAATTGCGTAAGATGCTCCGTTTTTTAAAGCGTCATCAGCAAATTTATTCCCATTAAAATTGTCTCCTTTTAAAGCAAAGAAAATGGTGTTTTTTCTTATGTTTCTAGTATCTGTGTCTACCAAGTAATACTTAGAGTACAGATTATATATTTCCTTAATTTTCATATATTAAATATAAAAAAAAACCTCATTGTAAAATAACAATGAGGCTTAATTTTTTTTTTGATAAAGATTTATCTATTTGGGTTTCTAACCTTTCTTTTCTTATAAGTCATTGGTCCTAATTTATCAGTAACACATCTAAAACCTATAAAGTTTGTTGCCATATATTCTGGTAAATATCTTCTTTGTGCAGGATCTAACCAATACTCTCTATCTGCCCAAGAACCTCCTTTATAAACTCTCGTTTGATCACTAATTAAAGTTCTACGCTTCTTAGAGTCATTAGTTAAAATATCTCTGTTAGAATCTTCATCTCTAGTTCTTGTAGGTTTCTTAGGTGAGTTATACATACTTGGTCTAGAAGCAAATCTATCTTCATCATCTTCATAGAATCTTGTAGAGTTTAAATCTCCATCGCCAATATTTGCATTTTCTGCTCTAGAAAAATTTGTTCTAAAACTAGCATCGTCTTTTGTAATAGGTACATATTTTATAGAACCAGGTAATTGTTTCGCTCTAATACTTCCGTTTGGTAACGTATCATATTCTACAGCAGCATCATCACCAACTATAACAACCTTACCTTCTTGGTTAATCATTTTTTTAGTAAATAAGTTTCCTCTAAAATAATTAAAGTCATTCGCTTCGTTATCTATTATAGGTCTATAAACATCAGCTACCCATTCAGCAACATTACCAGACATATCATATAATCCAAATGCATTTGGTGGGTATGATTTTATTCTAATAGGAATATCAGAACCATCAGAACTCCAACCTGGCAAACCACTATATTGTCCTTGACCTTGCTTAAAGTTTGCTAATTGATTTCCTCTATGTCTTTTTTTCTTTTCTCTTGTATACTTTCCATTCCAAGCATATTTTTTTCTACCTCTTACATTATTATATTCTCTATTTTCTACAATTGCTTTGGCCGCAAATTCCCATTCTGCTTCTGTAGGTAGTCTAAATTTTTGTTGAAGAACACCATCTGCTTGTGTAATTTTTCTTCCTTGAAAAGCATTTCTTCCAGCTTTTGGATCTCCTTTTTTTCTTACAACTCTATTTCTTACACCTCTTTTATATATTGTAGTATCACCGTCAAAAAGTCTGTCAGAATCATTTAAAAAACGTTCTGTATCAAAGAAGTTTCTAGTTGAGTCAGATTCAAAAATATTTTTAATGTGACCTTTATCTATCAGTTTCTTTAAGTTAACTGCATTGGTTCTCCATTTACAGTATTCGTTAGCTTGTAACCAAGTAACACCAACTACAGGATAATCTGCATATGCAGGATGACGAAAGTAGTTTTCAGTTAAAATATCTGTGTTTCCTAAACTTTTTCTCCAAACCAAAGTATCTGGTAAAGTAGAGTCGTAAATATGTTTGTATTTTTCCTCTGAAGGAGAAAATACATCTTTCATATATTGTACGTACAAAAAGTACTCAGAATTAGTAACTTCAGTTTCATCCATAAAAAATGAACGAACATGAATTTTTTTAGGAGTTGTGTTCCAATCGAACATTACATCGTCTTGAACTTGCCCCATTGTAAAAGAGCCACCTTCAATATCTACCATTCCTAATGGTGGTTCTTGTCCTTCAAAAGAACTGTTTCTAATGTAATTCCCGTTTTTAGGATCATTAAAAGATAAACCTGTTAGTGTAGATTTATTTGTTGATTTTTTATTACAACTTGCTAAAAGCACTGTTGTTAATACAACTAAAGATATTTTTAATATTTTTTTCATTTCCTAAGAGAAAATTATTTAGGGTTTTTATTAAGTATGCAATTTACAATAATTATAATTTATTGCAAGAAAAATGTAAAATTTAACGCATCATTTTTTTATTCACTTTCTATTAAACGCAAGCTTTTTAAATTTAGTATAACTTATCTTTGTAACTATTAAAATATCTCTTATAATTTTTCGTTATTTGAATACTATTTATGAAAAGACTTTTTTTAATCTTACTAACAATATTTTTAACGCAATATACACTTTCACAGGTTAGTACTTCTGTGCTAGCTTCTGGAGATTGGTATAAGTTTTCTGTAGATACAACAGGTGTTTTTAAAATTGATAAAAACTTGCTGCAAAGAATAGGTGTTTCTACAAACGGCTTGAACCCTAAGAATATTCAAATATTTGGAAACGGTGGTAATTTGTTACCTGTTTTAAATAGCGATTTTAGAAATGAAGATTTACAACAAAATGCGATTTATATAGAAGGTGAAGAAGATGGAAGTTTTGATGCGAATGATTTTATCCTTTTTTATGCTAAAGGACCTCATGATTGGGTTATAGACTCTGCTAATAGCACTGCAAAACATAGACAAAATATATATTCTGATAAAGCATATTATTTTATTACCGTTGGTAATAGTGTTGGTAAAAGAATTTCTTTAAAGGCAACAAATACAAATTCTGCAACTACCCAAATATCTTCATTTGACGATTTTATTTTTTACGAAAAAGAAGAAGTTAACTTATTAGGAGCTGGTAATCAATGGTTTTTTAAGGATAATTTTAATATAGAGAATACTCAAAAATTTATAATTCCTTTCCCTAATGCATTGGCCAACCAAAATATCTCTGTAAGAACAAGAGGTGTGGGTAATTCTGTAGTTTCTTCTACCATGGCTGTTAAAGTAAATTCACAAGACCTTTATACAATAAGTTATTCTGCTGCTTCCGGACCTTTAACAAAGGCATTTGCATCTGAAAGAACAGCTTCTATTAATAATTCTTTAGATGCCATAAATGTAGAAATTACCTATAATAATAACGGAAACCCTTCTGCAAATGCATATTTAGATTTTATAGAAATTGTTGGTAAAAAAGAGTTAACAGTAAATTCAAGTCAATTTTCTTTTAGAAGTTTCAATCAATTTAATGCTTCTGGTACTGTAGAATATCAAATTAAAAATGCAAATAACATCTTTCAAATCTGGGATGTTTCAGATTTTTTATCACCAAAAATAATTAATAATGAAGCTACAGGAGCCGATTTTAATTTTAAAGATATTGGTGGTGTATTAAAAGAGTATATCATTTTAAGTCAGTCTAATTTTTACATACCAGAAACCATAAATAATGCAAAAGTTGCTAACCAAAACTTACATGCACTAAAAGACATTAATTATTTGGTAATTACAAGTTCAGAATTAGTTTTAGAAGCACAGAGATTAGCAGATTATCATCTAACAAATTCTGGTTTAACTACTAAAGTAATTGTTTTAGAAGAAATTTATAATGAATTTTCTTCTGGTTCTAAAGACATTACTGGTATAAGAGATTTTATTAAACATTTATATGTAACAAGCTCATCCGAAGAAAAAAAACTAAAATATGTTTGTTTCTTTGGTGATGCATCTTATGATTATAAAGATAGAATTACAGGGAATAATAATATTGTACCTGTAAAATTATCTGACATTAGTTTTAATCTAGCAGAGTCTTATGTTACAGATGATTTTTTTGTTATGTTAGATAGTAATGAAGGTACTATGCTGCCAGCACATACCTTAAATGTTGTTTCTAGTAGAATTCCTGTTACTGGTGTTTCACAAGCAAAAGACGTAGTAGATAAAATTTTAAGTTATTACAGTAAAAATTCTATAGGAGATTGGCGAAATACAATTACTTTATTAGCAGATGATATAGATGATGATTTTGATATTCCTATACAAATAGGTGTAGAGTCTATTGCAGATGAAATTACAGCCAATAAGCCAATTTTTAATATTAGTAAAATTTATGCAGATGCTTATGTGCAAGAAAATTCTTCTGGTGGCGAGCGTTATCCTGAAGTTAAAAAAGCAATAACAAATGCTATTGAAAAAGGTACTTTGGTTTTCGATTATTTTGGTCATGGAGGTGAAGATGGTTTTGCTTCTGAAAGAATTTTAGAAAAACCACAAATTCAAGAATTTAATAACCCTAATACGCTACCATTATTAATTACAGTTACTTGTGATTTTTCTAGGTTCGATAATCCGAATAGAATTACTGCAGGAGAATTAACCTTATGGAATAAAAATGGAGGTGCAGCCAGTATGATAACTACTACAAGAGAAGTTTTTATTAGTACCGGACAAAATTTTAATGAAAGCTTAATTAGAATTTTATTAGAGTTTAATGGTGAGGATCTTACAATTGCCGAATCTTTAACTAAAACAAAGAATAGCTTTCCTAGTTTTCAGAAATTCTTTATTTATTCTTTTGGAGATCCTGCTATGAAGTTGGCTGTACCAGAGCCAAATATTAAAATAACAAAATTAAATGGTAAAGACATATCGCAACCTTTAGATACTTTAAAAGCGCTTTCTAAAGTTAATTTTGAAGGTGTTGTTGTAGATAATTCTGGCATTATTTTAAATGATTTTAATGGCTCTTTGTCTACCACCGTTTTTGATAAAACAATTTTTAAAACAACTTTAGGGAATAATAATTTTGGTGAAACATTAGATTTTGATACGCAAGATAGTAAACTTTTTAGAGGTAAATCTAGCGTTGAAAATGGAGTTTTTAAATTCGATTTTGTTGTGCCAAAAGATATTAAAATAGCATACGGAGAAGGGAAATTAAGCTTTTATGCAGAAAATGGAACAATAGAAAAATCGGGTTATAATATTGATATATTAGTAGGTGGAATTGATGAAAATGCACCTAAAGATACTACTGGGCCAGAAGTAAAACTTTTTATGAATGATGAATCTTTTATTGATGGTGCAAATACAAATGCTTCACCTAATTTAATTGCTGTACTTTTCGATGTAAGTGGTATTAATACATCTATAACAGCTGTAGATCATGATATAATAGGAATTTTAGATGGTGATACTTCAAATCCTATTGTGTTAAACGATTTTTATCAAACAGAATTAAACGATTTTACTAACGGAAAAGTGACTTATAAACTTAGAGATTTAGAGGTTGGCGCTCATACTTTAAAAATAAAAGCTTGGGACACATACAATAACTCATCTGAAACTACGTTAAACTTCGTGGTTGTTAGTGATACCATACTAAATTTAGAAAATGTTTTAAATTATCCAAATCCTTTTGTAAATTACACAGAGTTTTGGTTTAACCATAATAAACCCAATGAACCATTAGAAGTACAAGTTCAAATATTTACAGTTTCTGGTAAATTAGTAAAGACGATAAACAAAAGTATTCAAACAATAGGTAACTTATCTAGAAGTATTACTTGGAATGGTTTAGATGATTTTGGAAATAAAATAGGAAAAGGAGTATACGTTTATAAATTAAGAGTTAAATCTACTTTAAGTAATTTGGTTTCAGAGAAGTATGAGAAATTAGTAATACTTCAATAAAAATTAGATATTTGCAATAAGAACAAGATTCAATATAGATGAAAGAAATGAAGAAAATAGGGCTATGTTTATTATTAAGTGTTTTCGCAACAATTAAAGTTTCGGCACAGACAAATACTGAACAAACTGGTGGAATTACAACAGCAACACCATTTTTACTAATTGTACCAGATGCAAGAGCAGGTGGTATGGGAGATATAGGTGTAGCTACTAGTGCAGATGCTTTCTCTTTGTTTCATAATCCAGCAAAAATTGCATTTAGTAATAGACAAATTTATACAGGTATAACATATTCTCCTTGGTTACGTAACTTAACAGATGATATTTTTATAGGAAGTGGATCTTATATTAATAGATATAGCGATAGAGCTGCTTGGGGTGTAGATTTTAAGTATTTTTCTTTAGGGCAAATAGATTTAACAGATAATGGTGGTAACCCAAATGGGTCTATAAACCCTAATGAATTAGTAGCAACTGGTTCTTATTCTTTAAAATTAAGCGAAACTTTTGCAATGGGAGTTTCTTTAAAATACATTCGTTCTAATTTAGCGTTTAATGGTACATCTGGTAATTCTTTACAGCCAATTAATTCATTTGCTGTAGACGTTTCTGGTTATTACCAGTCTCTAGAAGAAAATTATGGTAATTTTAATGGTAAGTATAGAATAGGTTTTAATATCGCTAATATTGGGCCTAAAGTTTCTTACACACCAGGTGAAGAAGATTTTATACCTACTAACTTAAAATTAGGTGGTGGTTTCGACTTTATTTTAGATGATTATAATACAATCTCTACAACTCTAGAATTTACAAAACTATTAGTACCAACTGTAAACGACCCTAATAATGAAAAAGGTTGGATCGATGGAATTTTTAGTTCTTTTGGTGATGCTCCAGGAGGTTTTAGTGAAGAAATTAAAGAAGTTACCTACGCTTTTGGTGCAGAATATTTATACAACAATGCATTTGCATTAAGAACTGGTTATTTTCATGAAAGCGAAACAAAAGGAAATAGACAATACTTTACTTTAGGTGGTGGTTTTAAAACCAACGCTTTAAATATAGATTTATCTTATTTAATTAATGCTTCAGATGTAAATAACCCATTAGAAAACTCTTTACGTTTTTCTTTATCTTTTGATTTAGGTGAAATTTACGAAGATTATTAATAAACCATATTTTTTTAGTAATTTTATAACAATATTTAAAGCAGTCAATTTAGGCTGCTTTTTTTGACCGCTAAATTATGAAAGAAATAAAAATTTCTACAACAGCAACTGTTTATAATGATGTTTCAGAATTATCTACAGAAGACAGAATGTTAATGGAGAAAGCTGTTGATGCTAGAAAAAAAGCATATGCACCTTATTCTAAGTTTAATGTTGGTGCAGCGTTGTTATTAGAAAACGGAGAAATAGTTTTAGGTAATAATCAAGAAAATGCAGCGTACCCTTCTGGGTTATGTGCAGAACGAGTTGCTATTTATTATGCAGGGGCAACTTACCCTGGTGTAAAAATAATGAAACTGGCAATTTCAGCAAGTTCATCAATTACAAAAGTAGACAAGCCTGTTGGTCCTTGTGGCGCTTGTAGACAATCATTATCTGAATATGAAATAAAGCAAAAACAATCTTTTCCTCTTATCTTTATGGGAGAAGTTGGTGAGATTGTAAAAACAGAATCTTTACTTTCTTTATTGCCTTTTTCTTTTGATAGTTCATACTTATAGATGAAAACAGATATCTCTTCAAGAAAAGACATTAAGCTAATCATCTCAAAATTTTATGAGCTGTTATTGGTAGATAAAAGAATGATTCCTTTTTTCGAGGATATTGTTGCACAAAACCATTTAGAAGAACATCTAGAAGTTATTTCAGATTTTTGGAACGATATTTTGTTTAACACAACTACCTATAAAAATAATACAATGCAAAAACATTTAGATAAAAATGCTTTTGTAAAGTTCGAAAAAGAACATTTTTCAATTTGGACATCGTATTTATTTCAAACAATTGACGCTTATTTTCAAGGAGAAATATCAGAAAGAATGAAGAACAGAGCAACCTCAATAGCTACTGTTATGCAACTTAAAATGAATGTTTTTAAAAAGTAAACCTATCAATTTAAAACTAGAAATAGTAGTTTTATCTATTTTGAACTTTCCATTGTTATGCATGCATAGTAAATTTATCTAAATATTCTTTTTATTTTTGTTACATAAATACCTACAATATGATTTCATCAAAGATTACAGGAACAGGAAGTTTTATTCCTTCAATAAAAAAAGAGAATAAAGATTTTTTAAGTACTCATTTTTTAAATGAAGATGGTAGTGGTTTTTCTTCGGAAAACGATGTTATTATAAGTAAGTTTAAAGACATTACTGGTATTGAAGAAAGACGATATGCAAAACCAGAATATAAAACATCTGATATGGCTTTTTTTGCTGCAGAAAAAGCAATTAAAGATGCAAATTTAAATATAGAAGAACTAGATTATATTATTCTTGCACATAATTTTGGAGACATAAAACCAGGAACTATTCAAGGAGATATGTTACCAAGTTTAGCAACTAGAGTTAAATATAGATTAGGTATTGCAAACCCTAATTGTGTTGCTTATGATATTCTTTTTGGTTGCCCTGGTTGGATAGAAGGTGTAATACAAGCACAAGCTTTTATAAAAGCAGGAATTGCAAAAAAATGTTTGGTAATAGGCGCAGAAACATTGTCTAGAGTTATAGATAAGTACGACAGGGATTCTATGATTTATAGCGATGGTGCTGGTGCTTGTATAGTAGAGAAAACTTCGGAAGAAAATTCTGGTATAATTAGTCATGCAACACAAACTTTTGCAAAAGAAGAAGCCTATTTTTTACATTTCGGTAAATCTTTTAATAAAGAGGAAGATGAAAGTGTACGCTATATTAAAATGTACGGTAGAAAAATTTACGAGTTTGCAATTACAAATGTTCCTGCAGCTATGAAAACAGCTTTAGACAAAAGCGGATTAGGGATTGATGATGTTAAGAAAATCTTCATTCATCAAGCAAATGAAAAAATGGATGAAGCGATAGTAAAACGATTCTATAGATTGTTTAAAAAACAAGTACCAGAAGGTATTATGCCTATGAGTATTCATAAATTAGGGAATAGTTCTGTAGCTACTGTACCTACTTTGTTAGATTTAGTTTTAAAAGGAAACATAGAAAACCAAGAAGTAAAAAAGGGAGATGTTGCAATTTTAGCTTCTGTTGGAGCAGGAATGAATATTAATGCAATTATTTATCGTTTCTAAAATTTGATAAAAAAAACACGAATTCTCGTTAATTTTAACGAATTCTAATTTATCATAAAAAATATTCATTTCAGCATTTAAAATTTAATCTGAAATAGTATTTTTGCGCATGCAACAACACAACGTACTTATTTTAGATTTCGGATCGCAATACACACAACTAATTGCAAGAAGAGTTAGAGAATTAAACATTTACTGTGAAATTCATCCATACAACCATCCACCTAAAAATCAATCAGAATTTAAAGCAATCATTTTATCGGGTAGTCCAAATTCGGTAAGAGGAGAAAATGTTTTACATCCAGATTTATCAGATATTAGAGGAAAAAAACCAATGTTAGCAGTTTGTTATGGCGCACAATATTTAGCGCATTTCTCTGGTGGCGAAGTTGCGCCTTCTAATACAAGAGAATATGGTAGAGCAAATTTATCATTCATAAAAAGTAATGAAACTTTCTTTGAAAACATTTCTCAAGGAAGCCAAGTGTGGATGAGTCATTCAGACACTATAAAAGATTTGCCAACTAATGGAGAATTATTAGCAAGCACAAAAGACGTAGCAAATGCGGCTTATAAAATTAAGGGGGAAGAAACCTATGCAATTCAATTTCACCCAGAAGTGTACCATTCTAAAGATGGTAAACAATTATTAGAAAATTTCTTAGTAAAAATTGCAGGCGTTGCACAAACCTGGACTCCAGATTCTTTCGTAGAAAGTACCGTTGCAGCAATTCAAGAAAAAGTAGGAAATGATAAAGTTGTTTTAGGACTTTCTGGAGGTGTAGATTCTACAGTGGCAGCAGTTTTATTAAACAAAGCAATTGGTAAAAACCTGTATTGTATTTTTGTTAACAACGGGTTGTTACGTAAAAACGAATTCGATAGCGTTTTAAAGCAATACGAAGGAATGGGATTAAACGTTAAAGGTGTTGATGCATCTGCACGTTTTTTGAAAGCTTTAGAAGGAGTTTCAGATCCAGAAAAGAAAAGAAAAGCAATTGGAAACTCTTTTATAGAAGTTTTTGATGATGAGGCGCAACAAATAACAGATGTAACTTGGTTAGCACAAGGAACAATTTATCCTGATGTTATTGAGTCTGTTTCTGTAAACGGAGGTCCATCTGCAACAATAAAAAGTCATCATAATGTAGGAGGTTTACCAGATTACATGAAATTAAAAATTGTAGAGCCTTTGCGTATGATTTTTAAAGATGAAGTAAGAAGAGTAGGAGCTTCTATGGGAATTGATCCAGAATTATTAGGTCGTCACCCATTTCCTGGTCCTGGTTTAGGTATACGTATCTTAGGAGATGTTACTGCAGAAAAAGTACGTATTCTACAAGATGTTGATGCTGTTTTTATAAACGGTTTAAAAGAAGACGGTTTGTATGATAAAGTTTGGCAAGCAGGTGCAATGTTACTTCCTGTAAACTCTGTAGGTGTAATGGGAGACGAAAGAACTTACGAAAAAGTGGTAGCTTTAAGAGCTGTAGAAAGCACAGATGGTATGACTGCAGATTGGGTAAATTTACCTTATGAATTTTTACAAAAAATATCAAATCAAATAATAAATCAAGTAAAAGGCGTTAATAGAGTAGTGTATGACATTAGTTCTAAACCACCTGCAACTATAGAATGGGAATAAAATATATGAAACATCTTAAATTTTTTGTTTTTCTGTGTATTCTAACGTTTACCGTTTCTTGCGGTCAACAAAAAAAATACGTTCAGTATAAAGTTAAAGAAGGAGAATCGATGCGTGTTATTGCCAAGAAATTGGACATGAAAACCAAAGATTTATTACGTCTTAATCCTGATGTAAGTAGAAATCCTGAAACAAATACCGTAATTATAATTCCTAATAAGGATTTGAAAAAGGGTACTATAAATAAGGATAATAATAAGGATGTTGTTGCTGGTTCTAATACCGAAAAAGAAGATTCTAAAACTGTTGTAATTTCTGAAAAGCAAAAACAAAGAAATTTGTTAATTGCAGAGTTAGAGAAGGAGTTTAAAATTCACGAAGTTAAAAAGGGCGATACTTTTTATAGTCTAACTAGATTCTACAATGTAACTAGAGAAGACTTAATTAGTTTAAACCCTGCTTTATCAGAAGGCTTAAAATTAGGGCAACTAATTAAAATTATGCCTATAGATGAGTTTATAGAGGAGGATGAATTACTTTACAAAGATGACATTAAAAGAGGTGTTTCTGTTAAGGCTGCAATTATGCTTCCTTTTAGAGCTGCTGAGTTAGAAGCGCTTTCTAGTAAAGATATTTTTGAGAATAGTAAACTATCTAACATTGTAACAGATTTTTATTTGGGTGCAGAAATAGCAATAGATTCTTTAAGAAAACAAGGTGTAGAATTAGATGTTACAGTTTTTGATACTGGTAAAAACAGTACAAAAATAAAAACAATTGTAGCAGAAAATAACCTTAAAGACAACGATGTTATCATTGGCCCTTTATATTCAGAAGAGGTTCAGTTTTTAGCAGATAATGTAAATACATCAATTGTTTTTCCCGTGTATTCTAAAAAACAATCGAAATTTACATCTAGTAGAATTATTAAAACTTCGCCTAATAAAGATTTATTTAGAGATAAATTATTAAAATATATAGAAGGTAATTTTTACGATGGTAACATAATTATTGTTGGAGACGGCAAAACGGAATCTAATTCTAGCGCAAACAAAATTAGAGAGATTCTTAAATCTCATGATTCTATAAATAGCGTTAGTCTTATTACGCCTAAAGACGGTTACATTAAGAAATCTAAATTTACAGATGTTCTTAAACCAAAGATGAAGAATATTGTGGTGATTACTACCAGCGATAATATAATTGTAGCAAGTGCAATTAATAGCTTAATTAGTTTGCCTGCAGAAACTACAGCAACAGTTTTTACTTTTGATAAGGTAAGCGCTTTTGATAATATAGACAATGCTAAATTAGCGCACTTAGGTTTTACTTATGTTAGCGATGAGTATGTTAGAGAAGATGCTTTTAAAGCCATGGATTTTAATAGAAAATATTTAGCTAAAAATGGTGTATTACCATCTTCTTACGCAACAAAAGGTTTCGATGTAACTTATGATGTTTTAATGCGTTTAGCGTCTGGTAACAGCTTAAAGTCTACTTTAGATGAAGGTTATTCTTATAGAGTAGAAACTAAGTTTGATTATACAGACAAGGCTTTTAAAACAACAGAAAATAAAGGATTGTTTATTGTGAAGTACAACGCAGATCTTACATTAACAAGAATACAATAAAGAGATATCTATTAGAAATAAAAAAATCCGATGAAATTAATTTCATCGGATTTTTTTGTGCTTTATATGTAAGTTACATTTCTAATTATTGTTGTTAATTGGAATTGTAATTTAAAAGAAAATTAAATTTTCTTCATCTGTTGTTTCATTTGTTGCATTTGTTCTTTTAACATACCATGCTTGTCTAGTTTCTTAGCTTCTGCCATTAAGATAGTAGCTTCACGTTTACGTCTTTTAGTCATAGAAATACCAGCTAACTGTAATTTTGCCATAGCTAAATCATGATCCATTGCTAAACCTAATTTTACAGCTTTACGCAAATATTTTTCTGCTTGAGTCATATTTGTTTGGCTTAACATAATACCATGTAAATAGTTAAAATACCCTTGTTGCTTAACAATTAAAGCAGCTTCAGGGTTTTTAATATAGTCTAACCACTTTTTAGTACCTGCAAAATTTTGTTTACGTAACTGTAAAAACGCTAGTAAAATAAATTCGTTTTTAAAGTAAAATAAAACAAAAAGGCCTGCTAATAATAAAACAGAAATTCCGTTCATAATATTTCCTAGGGTAAATTGATATACTGCCCAAACTGAAATTATACCGGCTAAAATTAATTTAATATTTTTATGAAACATACACTATTTTTCTTTTTGAAATCTCGATAAAATCGAGGTTTTAAGGTTGATGATTGAGAAGCAAAAATACATTTTCTTATGAAAATAATTCCTTACTTCTCTTTAAAATTATTTTTTATAATATTTTTTATATTTAATAAATGCAAAGGTTCCTAAAATTAATACAAAACCAACAGAATAATAAATAGAAGTTGGTGTAATAACTCTATCTCCACTAGCATAAGAATGTAAACCTGCTAAGTAGAAATTTACCCCAAAATAAGTCATCATAATAGAAGCATATGCAATTATAGACCATAAATTAAAAGTATATCTACCACGTAAACCCGGTATTAAACGCATGTGTAAAACAAAAGCATAAATCATAATAGAAATTAATGCCCAAGTTTCCTTAGGATCCCAACCCCAATAACGTCCCCAACTTTCATTAGCCCACATTCCGCCTAAAAAGTTACCAATAGTTAACATTATTAAACCAACAGTAACAGCCATCTCATTAATAATAGTAATCTCTCTAATGTTTAAATCCATTTTCTTTTTATTCTTATCATTGGTAAAAACCATTAATAAAAGAGCAAAGATTCCTAAAATCATACCTAAAGAAAGCGGACCGTAACTAGCAACAATAATAGAAGTGTGTACTAAAAGCCACCAAGAATTTAAAACAGGTTGCAAGTTAGCAATCTCTGGGTCTAGCCAGTTTTGATGTGCAAAACCTAATGTAATTGCCACAAGAAAAGTAGTCGCAGTAATTGTTAATGCAGATCTTCTTCCCATAAAAAGCCCAAATAACATTGTAGCCCAAGCAACAAAAATAATAGATTCATAAGCATTACTCCAAGGTGCATAACCACTTATATACCATCTAGAAATTAAGCTTAAAGTGTGAAAGATAAATAAGCCAACAACACCAATTGATAATATTTTTACAGTTTTACCAATCCATTTTTTAGAATTAAATATTTGCCAAATAACAAATATTATTAAAAAGACACTTAAAAAACCATAATACTTAGAGAGTAACTGAAAGGGTTGAATCTTATTATATGAAATTTCTAAATCTATTTTCTTTTCTGAAGGACGTACTTCTGAACCAAACTTTTGTTGAAATGTTTTAATTCCGTCTAAAATTTTATTTGCTTCAGAATAATCATTTGTTTTTTTAGCTTTTTGTAAAAACTGAATATAAACAGGTAAAGACTGACGAACAAAAACAGAATCTGTTCCTTTAAAATTAGCTGTAGATGTTTCTGGCTGAGAAACCCATGTGTTATTTTCATCACCAGGAATTGGATAAATCTTTAGAATTCCACCACCAATTGCAGAATATAATAAACCAATTCTTCTATCTATTTTTATTAAATCTTTTTGAAACTTGTTTTTTATTTTAGTCTTTTGTGCTTCCGCAACTTTCTTTTCTATTTTATAAATACCAGTTGGTGTTATAAAATCTGATAAAGCGGCATATTCAGTTGTTTGTGCAACACCTATAAAATCTCTAATTTCTGTATTTCCTTTTTCTAAATAAATAACAGGAACTTCAAACCAAAGTCTTGGATTTTCTATAATAGATAATAAAACCTGACTAGGTTCCATATCTTTAAATTTTTCTGTTTTACTTACTTTTCTTACCAATTCAGAAGCAAAAGTATGTGCAGGTTTCATTCTACCATTATCCTGAATAACCAATTTATTAAAGCTTTCAGCATGTTTTGCATCCACCATATTGGCTTTTAAAATAGAATCTATTTGTTGATGGGTAATTTTATTTGGTTGATGATTATTTGCATGTTGCCCAAAACTGAAACTAGATAAAAGTAATGTAGCTACAATAGACATTGTTAATTTCTTCTTTCTAATTTTTGCTAATCCTTTTTTAAGATCATCGAAACGAGTGTTTTTTGCAAAGAGAATACAAATTAAACCAGTGTATAATAAAGAGTACCCAAAATAGGTAACAAAAGTTCCTAAAAAATCATGATTTACAGAAAGATGAGTTTCTTCTTTTTCACCAGACAAATCATAACTTGCTTGGAAAAACTTATAACCCTCGTGATCTAAAATATGGTTCATAAAAATTCTGTAATCAAAAGTTTCTTTAGGATCTATAACTGTAACTTCACTTGCGTAAGCAGCAGCACTTTCAGAACCTGGATATTTGTCTAATTGAAAATCATTTAACTTAATATTAAAAGGAGTTTCTAAAATTTTAGCGCCATATAAAACTCTAAAATTTAAACCACCAACAGAAACTTCTTTAGAACCTTCAGAATTAAATTTTCCACCTTTTAATTCTACTCTCTCAGTTTTGTTATTTGCTGTTATATCAACAATAATAACATCTTGTGTTTTATCATCTTTAGGGCCACTAATCGTTTTCATAATTCCCCTTTCTGCAGGTCTTGGAATTACAAATTGTAGTTTACCTATATTATGAAGTGTTAAATATTGAAAATTCTGAACCGAATCTTTTACGACAGTTCCTTTCTTTTGATCTGCCATTCTAAACCAATCTCCATTGTTTTTAGACGTCATTTTAAGCGCGCCTTCTTTATTAGAAAAGTTTATAGAAGCATTGTCATTCTCTGCATCAAAACCTACTAAAACACCATGAATGTTTTGTATCGTTCCTTTTTTAATCCAATGTTCATGTCTAGTTCCTTCAGAAGATTCTACGAAAAATAAGTGTTCAATACCATTTTCGTCTTCTATTAACTTTTTTTCTGCCCAAGGAATATAATCTACCAATTCGAATTTAAAATCGATATTGTTATCCTCTGTTTTAAAATTGTCTGTATAAGACCAAGAATTTGTACCCCAAGCAGAAAGCATTATTTGTGCATTTACTTCTGGTTTCTGACTGTTTCCATCATCTACAATAGCATTTAAATATGTTGTTTCAGATAGAAACTTATTGGTAGTTTCACCTTCTTTTATCAACATAATACCTTCATAACCAACATAACGTGTAATTCCTGCACCAACAAGAATTAATAAAAAAGCGCCATGAAACATTAAAACTGGCCATTTCTCTTTTTTGTATAATCTGTATCTAAAGATATTTCCAAAGAAATTTATGACAAAGAAAACCATAATTGCTTCAAACCACCAAGCATTGTAAATAAGTGCTTTAGAGGTTTGTGTACCAAAATCATTTTCTATAAAAGTTGCGATTGCCATGGCTGTAGCAAATAAGATAAATAATATGGCCATTAAACGAGTAGAATAGAGGAAACTGAATAATTTTTTCATCCTTATGAAATGCTTTTTAAAAGAGTTACAAATTTAAGCATAAAAGCACAAATGAACTTCTAGTTAGCGGTATATTTATGTAATAAAGTTTTAAAAAAATCACAATATTTATGTTTGAATATCATATAATTCCTAAATCTATAAAAGAAGAGGTTGAAACAGCGTTAAATTATTATCCGCAGTTAAAAAATATACATATAGAATTCACTTTTAAAAAAAATATTAAAAAGTCTACAATGCAAGCGAGACCAACCTTTGATAGTTTTTTTAAATCAAAAAAAAACAGAAAATTTTTAATTTTAATTAGCGAGAAGTTTAAGATTTCTGATAAAGAATTTTCTACAAGAGATATACCTAAAGATATTTTTATTGGTTGGATTGGGCATGAACTGGGTCATATTATGGATTACCAAGATAGAAGTAAGTTAAATCTTATTTGGTTCGGATTTAAATATTTGTTTTCAGACAACCATATTGTTGAAGCTGAAAGAGCTGCTGATAGTTTTGCTGTAAAACATAAAATGGAATCTTATATTTTAAAAACTAAAAATTTTATTTTGAATCATGCAGATATAACTGAAGAGTATAAAAATCGTATTAAAAGATATTATTTGTCTCCAGAAGAAATTATGGTTTTAGTTGAAGATAGAGATAAATTAAAAGAGAATTTAGAGAAAATTGAATAAGCATTTTTTCTGTACAAATTAAAAACCTTCACTATTTTAGTGAAGGTTTTTAATTTATATTAATTTTTAAAATAAAATTAATCAATCCAAATAGACTTTGTGTTTACAAATTCTCTAATTCCGTAACTAGAAAGCTCTCTCCCATAACCACTATTTTTAATTCCACCAAAAGGTAATCTTGGGTCTGAAGTTACTAGTTTGTTTACAAAACTATTACCAGCTTCTAATTGTAACGCAACTTTTTCTCCTCTTTTAGTATTACTTGTAATTACACCAGAACCTAAACCAAAAGTAGAATTGTTGGCAAGTTCTATAGCCTCATTTTCGTCTTTTGCTCTAATAACAGATGCTACTGGTCCAAAAAGTTCTTCATCAAAAGCAACCATACCTGGTTTTAAATCACCTAAAATTGTTGCAGGATAATAAGCACCTTTTCTATCAGGAATTTTTCCTCCTAAAATTAATTTTCCTCCTTGCTTAATTGTTTTTTGAACTTGCTCATGAATTTCATTACGTAAATCTACTCGTGCCATTGGGCCATAGTAAACATCTTTGTCTGTTGGTGCCCCCATTTTAGCTGCTTTCATTTTCTTTGTAAAGAGGCTTAAGAATTCATCATAAATTTCTTCTAAAACAATAAAACGTTTAGCAGCAATGCAAGTTTGTCCATTATTTTGTAGTCTACCATAAGTAGCTAGATCAGTAGCTTTTTCTAAATCTGCATCTTCTAAAATAATATAAGCATCACTTCCACCTAACTCTAAAACAGTCTTTTTTAAATTTTCTCCTGCAATTTTAGCAACTGAGCGTCCTGCAGGCTCACTACCAGTTAATGTTACTGCAACAATATTTTTATCTTCTATTATTGTTTTTATAGCATCTGAAGTTACATTTAAGTTTGTGAAAACTCCTTTAGGGAAACCAGCTTCTGTAAAAGCCACTTCTAAAGCAAAAGCACAACCTTGTACGTTAGATGCATGTTTTAAAACGCCGGTGTTACCTGTCATTACTGCAGGTGCAGCAAAACGAATAACTTGATAAAAAGGAAAGTTCCAAGGCATTACAGCTAATGTTACACCTAATGGCTGAAACGTTACATAACTTTTACTGGCTTCTGTTTCTACAGTTTTATCGGCTAATAGATTGGCTATATTATCTGCATAATATCTACATATTAAAGCACATTTTTCTATTTCTTTACGAGATTGTTCAATAACTTTTCCCATTTCTAATGTTGCTAACTGTGCATATTTTTCTTTGTTCTCTTCAAAAATATTAGCAAGTTTATGCATTAATTTAGAACGTTCATTAAAACTTGTTTTTTTCCAAGTTTTATAAGTTTCGTTTGCTTTTGCAATTTTCTCTTTTGCGCTTTCCTCAGAAACTCTGTTGTAACTTGTAATTTCTTCTTCTGTAGCAGGATTTATACTAGTTGTTGTTTTCATAATTTCTTATTTTTTAGAATTTTGTGTCACAAATTTTTCCCAATCAGCAAATTTTTCTTCTTTCATAACACGCTCCATTTTTACTTGCCCACCTTTTTTCTTGTTATTGTCATTCCAATCATAAAAATTTTCAACAGGAATTACTTTTACTTTAACTCCTTTTAGTGCTTTACTTCTAGCAACGCTGTAGTTTTTATTTGCATTTTTTAGATAATCATCTAAAGCTGTAACAATTTTATCATTTTCGTTTATCATTTCAGAACCTAAATACCAAGAATGGTAAAATTCATCATCTTCAAATCGTTTTGCACAAATAGTATATTCTGTAATTCTTGTAGAGAATTTTTCCTCTAAATATTTAATTGCATCATCCATTTTATTAACAGATAACTGAGAACCAACAGTGTTTAAAAAGAATTTTGTACGACCCGTAATTTTAATTTCTGCTTTTTCGACATCTGTAAATTCAATAGTATCACCAATTAAGTACCTCCAAGCTCCACTAACGGTACTTATTATTAAAATATAATCTGTATTTGTTTTAACTTGTTCTAGAGTTAAAGAAGGTGCATTTTGTTTTATAGAACCATCTGCGTTTATATAATCTGGATTCATTGGAACAAACTCGAAATAAATACCATTTTCTGTGTTTAGCTGCATTGCATCTGTATCTGGTCTTACTTGTGTGGCAATATATCCTTCAGAAGCTAAATAAGTGTCGATAACTGTAACAGGTTTTCCTAACAAGGCTTTAAAACTTTTTTCATAAGGACCAAAAGCAACACCACCAGATGTATATACTTTTAAATTAGGCCAAATCTCATGAATGTTTTTTAAATTATGAAACTCAATCACTTTTTGTAACATTAGTTCTATCCAAGCAGGAATACCGCTTAAAGCACCAATATCCCATGTTTTAGCATTTTCTGCAATATGTTGTACACGTTCATCCCAATCTTCAATTTTTGCAATTTCTTCACCTGGTTTGTAATAACCTTTAAACCAAAAAGGAATGTTACTTGCACTAATACCGCTTATTTCTCCTTCTAAATGATCTTCTTTTTCTGCAAGATCTGTAGAACTTCCTAACATCATAATGTCTTTTTCGAAAAAATCTGCAGGTAAATCGAAGTTATTTAAAGCGGTAACTTGTTTAATACCAGAACTTTTTATGGCGGCAATCATTTCATCTGTAACCGGAATTTTTTTACTTGTTTTACCTGTGGTACCAGAGCTTAAAGCAAAATAGGAAGGGTTACCAACCCATGTTACATTTTCTTCTCCATTATGAAGTTTATACCACCATTTTTCATTCAAAGAGTTATAATCGAAATAGGGTATTTTTTTGGCAAATGCTTTTTCAATGTTTTCTGAAGTAAGAATCTCTTCAAAATTATAATAGTTACCAAATTGTGTTTCTTTAGCAGTTTCAAGTAAGTTTTTTAAAACTTCTTTTTGAGCTTCTATATGATTTGTTTCCGAAGAAAGTGTATCTGTTAAATTGATAATTCCTTTAATTATATTTCCTAAAATTGCCATTGCTTTTATTTTTTACAAAGATTAAGATTATGAAGGTATTAAATTAACTCTTATCATATAAATAAGAGTTCATTAGAGTTTTAATTTTTTTCTGATTGCGTTAAAATCTAAATGATTTGTGGCATTAACTAATAACTAATTCATTTTACTTTGTATTGAACCTAAATTAATGATAAAAATGAATACCTCTAAAAATGAGTTAGAAATTATTAAGAAATATGAAGCAGTAGGATATATAAATAGTTACAGAGTTAGTGGCAATCTACTGATAAACAATAAAACAAAAAGTAAGTACCTACCTAATGAAGTTTTTATAGTTGCAGAACACCGGTTTGAAGGAATGAGTAATCCATCAGACATGTCTATGTTATTTATTCTAGAAACAAAATATAAAGGGAAAGGTACTTTTTTAGCATCTTATGGTGGAGCGTCAAGTACAGAAGCGGCTGAGTTCTTCAATGAGATTCCAAAAGAAAACGTTTCAAATAAAGAAAATATTTTTATGAAATAATTGCTGATGATTAATCAGCAACACTATCTATTAAAATAGTTAACATATCTATTGCTGCTTGTGCAATTTTTGTTCCTGGGCCAAAAACACCAACAGCACCAGCATCAAATAAAAATTGATAATCTTGCGCGGGTATTACGCCACCAACAATTACCATAATATCTTCGCGTTCATATTTTTTTAGTTCTGCAATAACTTGCGGTACTAAAGTTTTGTGACCTGCAGCTAAAGAAGAAATTCCTAAAATATGTACATCATTTTCTACGGCTTGTTTTGTAGCTTCTTTAGGTGTTTGAAATAGTGGCCCAATATCTACATCGAAACCTAAGTCTGCATAACCGGTTGCAACAACTTTTGCTCCTCTGTCATGGCCATCTTGCCCTAATTTAGCAATCATAATTCTTGGACGTCTTCCTTCTAACTCAGCAAATTTATCTGCTAAATCCTTTGCTTCTTTAAAAAGTTTATCTTCTTTTATTTCTTTACTATACACGCCAGATATTGTTTTATGAACTGCTTTATGTCTGCCAAATTCAATTTCTAAAGCATCTGAAATTTCACCTAAAGTAGCTCTGTTTCTTGCTGCTTTTACAGCTAAATCTAATAAATTTTCTTTTCCGTTTTTTGAAGCTTCTACTAAATCGGATAAAGATTTTTCTACATCTTTACTATTTCTATTTACTTTTAATTCATGTAATCTTTCAATTTGAGAATTACGAACAGCTTCATTATCTACTTCTAAAATATGTAAAGGGTCTTCTTTTTCTAATTGATATTTGTTTACGCCAACAATTACATCTTGCCCGCTATCAATCTTTGCTTGTTTTTTTGCAGCGGCTTCCTCAATTCTCATTTTCGGAATTCCTTTTTCAATAGCCTTAGTCATTCCGCCTAATTCTTCAACTTCTTCAATTAGTGCCCAAGCTTCATTTGCTATGTCTTCTGTAAGTTTTTCTATATGGTAACTTCCCGCCCAAGGATCTACTGTTTTTGTAATATTTGTTTCTTCTTGTAAGTAAATTTGAGTGTTTCGAGCAATTCTTGCAGAAAAATCTGTAGGTAAAGCAATTGCTTCGTCTAAAGCATTTGTGTGCAAGCTTTGTGTGCCGCCAAAAGCTGCAGCCATTGCTTCAATTGTTGTTCTAGCAACATTATTAAAAGGATCTTGTTCTGTTAAAGACCAACCACTTGTTTGGCAATGTGTTCTTAAGGCTAATGATTTTTGATTTTTAGGATTGAATTTTTTTACAATTTTAGCCCACAACATTCTTGCTGCTCTTAATTTGGCTATTTCTGTAAAATGATCCATACCAATTGCCCAAAAGAAAGATAACCTTGGAGCAAAAGAATCGATATCCATTCCTGCTTCAATTCCTTTTCTAATATATTCTAAGCCATCTGCAAGTGTATAAGCAAGTTCAATATCTGCAGTTGCACCTGCTTCTTGCATGTGGTAACCAGAAATAGAAATAGAATTATATTTTGGCATGTATTTGCTAGTATATTTAAAAATATCTGCAATAATTTTCATGGATGGTGCAGGAGGATAGATGTACGTGTTTCGTACCATAAACTCCTTTAATATGTCATTTTGAATGGTTCCTGAAAGATCACTTAGAGAAACGCCTTGCTCTTCTGCAGCAACAATATAAAAGGCTAAAATTGGTAAGACGGCACCATTCATAGTCATGGAAACAGACATTTTATCTAGCGGAATTTGATCAAACAAAACCTTCATGTCTTCTACAGAATCTATAGCAACACCAGCTTTACCAACATCTCCTTGTACGCGTTCATGATCTGAATCATAACCTCTATGAGTAGCTAAGTCAAAAGCAACAGAAAGTCCTTTTTGGCCAGCAGCTAAGTTTCTTCTATAAAAAGCATTACTTTCTTGTGCAGTAGAAAAACCTGCGTATTGTCTAATTGTCCAAGGTCTTCTTACGTACATCGTAGAGTATGGACCTCTTAAATTAGGAGCAATACCAGCAACAAAACCTTCGTGAAGAAATGATTCTTTAGCGGTTGGTTGTTTTTTAGAAAGTGATATGTTTTCGATAGATTTTCTAGTCATCTTCAAGCTTCATTAAATTATATAACTTAGAACTAATTGCCTTAGATAATTTTTCTTTTTCTTTTATTTTTTTCTGACTGTTGTAAAAATAGAGAACACAAATAATTAATGTAAAAAAGGTACTGAATGCCATAAAATTTAAAGTACCTCCAAAATAAGTGTATACTTTACCTTCAATAGCAAAAACAATTAAAAACATAAAAAAGACAGTTCCTATTATATAAACAGGCATCGTTTTTTTTATATGTAGAACTTCTTTTTTTAGAATTGTTTGTTCTTTTTGGTACGCTATTATTTCTTTATTTTTACTCAAATTATTTTCTTTAATGTGAATTACTTTCTTCTTTTAATCTTTTCTTTTCATAGTTTTCAGAAAGTCTTTTTCTTATAATTGGCGGAAACAAAGTTTTTATATTTCTCTGTTTTACAAAAGGATCTAATTCTATATTTCCTTTCATGAAGTTCTCTTTATTAGGTTGTAAATTTGTTCCTAATAAAACAATTTCATTTTTAAGAAACAGATCTTCTTCTTTTACTGTGTTTTCCTTTATTTTTCTTTGAATATTGCCTTCTTTTAGCTGATGTAGAAAGCCACCGCCTTTTTCTATTTGCTTAAATATAATTAAGGCTTTTTCTGCCATCTGTTCTGCAAGAGATTCTATATAATAACTTCCGTTAGCAATAGTTTGTGCATTTTTAAAACCACTTTCTTGCTGAAGAATTAATAGCTGATTTCTAGAAATACGCTCTCCAAATTCATTTTTATCTGCATAAATTTTATCATAAGAGATATTAGAAATGGTATCTGAGCCACCTAGAATAGAACTCATACATTCAGATGTAGTTCTAAGTAAGTTTACATTATAGTCATAAAGTGTTTTATTTCTAGAAGATGGCTGTGTAAAAATATGGGCTTTAATATCTATAACATCATATTCTTTTAAAAGTGATTCCCATAATAAACGGAAAGCTCTTAATTTTGCGATTTCATGAAAATAATTACCACCAACAGAGAATTGAAAATGAATTTTACCTGCGTTTTCTGCACCAAAATAGTTTAAATATTCATTTGCGTGTGCTAAAGTGTAGGCTAATTGCTGTACAATGTTTGCACCTGCATTTTGATATAAATCTCCAGAAACAGAAACAGAGTTATCAATAGTTTTTACTATTTCTTCTAATTTCCCAAAATCTTCTTTTAAATTTATATGCCAATTACCAACTTCTGCAAGGTTTCCTAATATATCTATTTGAAAGTAGCATTTGTTAGAATTTACATATTTAGATAATTCTTTAATAAAATCAGCGTCTAAAAAATTTAACTTAAAGTAAATGTTTAAAGAATTAAAGCCTAAGTTATCTAATAGAAGTTTATAATCAAATTTTCTGTTTGCTATGAATTGAATGGCAGTAGCACCTCTTTTTAATGCATCTAAAGCGAACTCATTTGTTGTGGTTTCATCAGAAATAATAATTGTCTGGCAAATTTTAAACTCTTCTTTAGGTAGTTTTACACTATAATTTGTTCTGTCTTCTTTTGTATAAAAAGGTTTTACTGTAATTCCTTCATTAGTTGTCCAAAGTAACGTTTTATTATAGTCAGCACCTTTTAAGTCTACTTGAATTTTTTGTTTCCAGGCAGTTGGTGATGTTTCTTCGAATTCGCTAAATAGAAATTTACTCATTACTTTTTTATGGTATCAAACTCTATAATATAAATATCTTCGTTTTCTTTTTTCATTAAATACTTTTCTCTAGCAAAACGTTCTAGCTGTAAAGAATCATCTAGTTTTTTTATAGTTGCTTTGTCTTCTGCTATTTTTATTTTATAAAATGAAATTGTACTTTCTAAATCTTCTATTTCTTGGTTAAATTTTCTGTGAACCAAATAAGAGTTTTCGTCAAAAAATAACATCCATACAAAAAAAGGAATAAAAATTAAGACAAAAGTATTTGTCAGAATTTTAAAAGCTCTATTATTTTTTATGCTGTTTAAAGACATTTCTATAAACGTTCGTTTATAACAGTTCTAACAATGTCTATTGCAACAGTATTATACCTGTCATTAGGTATAATTAAATCTGCAAAATTCTTTGTAGGCTCTATAAATTGTTGGTGCATAGGTTTTAAGGTTGTTTGATATCTGCTTAAAACTTCGTCGATATTTCTACCTCTTTCACTGATGTCTCTTTTTAATCTTCTAATTAAACGCTCATCTGTTTCTGCATGTACAAATATTTTTATATCAAATAAATCTCTTAAATCTTTATTATTTAAGATTAGTATACCTTCTACAATTACCACTTTTCTGGGGTGTGTCTTTACAGTGTCTTTAGTTCTATTGTGTGTTACAAAAGAATACACGGGTTGGTTAATTGTTTTTCCGGTTTTTAAAGCTTTTAAATGTTTAATAATTAATTCGAAGTCGATCGCTCTAGGATGATCAAAATTAATTTTAGCTCTTTCTTCATAAGGCAAACTATCTGTTGCATTATAATAAGAGTCTTGAGAAATTACACAAACCTCGTCAGTTGGTAATTGTTTAATAATTTGATTAACAACTGTTGTTTTTCCACTTCCAGTTCCACCTGCAATTCCAATAATTAGCATAAAAAATTATGATTTTGATAAAATATTTGCTTAAAAAAGTAAAGATATTATAAAAATACAAATTTATAGGCTATCAATGTTTTTTTTCAGAATCAACTTGGTGAGTATTTTTAGTTCTAATTGCTTTTTAAACGATACATGCTTTGTTTTATGGCTATAATAAGCTTCTTTTTTTTCTTCCGTTTTTTTAAAGCGTAATAAGGTTTAGTATGAATTTAACGATTGATAAGTTTGATGGAGTTCTTGTTTTTGAGAATAAAAAAAACCTCAAAAAATTAATTTTGAGGTTTTTAAGAAATTGAGCCGATGGAGGGACTCGAACCCACGACCTGCTGATTACAAATCAGCTGCTCTAGCCAGCTGAGCTACATCGGCTTTTATTTTCAGATGGCAAATTAAATACAAAATTAGAACACAACCAAATGAAAAGTGATTTATTTTTAATAAAAAAAGCTTCAACCTAAATTGAAGCTTTTTATCAAGAAATAATAATTTTAATTAGAATAGAAAAACTGCTTTTTTACAATTTTTCTACCTTATGTTTCTTTTAACGAATTTTTCTATCTTTTGTTGTCTTTAAAAATTTATTTTAATTGACATTCAATGTTTTATTCTACTTATTAAGTAAAAAAGGACAACCTATTGTTTTAATTTAAAGCTTGTTTATAAGTAAGTAAGCACCTTTCTCTGGCTTCTTTGTGGTCTACAATCTCTTTAGGGTAGGTGAATTCTTGAAAATCTGGAACCCACTTTTTAATGTACTCTAAATCTTTATCAAACTTTTTAATTTGAGTTGTAGGGTTAAAAATTCTAAAATATGGTGCAGCATCAACGCCAGAACCTGCAATCCATTGCCAATTACCAACATTACTTGCCATTTCATAATCGTGGAGTTTTTCTGCAAAATAAGCTTCGCCCCATCTCCAATCTATTAATAAGTGTTTACATAAAAAACTACCCACTAACATTCTAATTCTGTTATGCATAAACCCTGTTTGGTTTAATTGACGCATTCCTGCATCTACTAAAGGATAACCTGTTTCTCCAGCACACCATTTATTAAATTCATCTTCATTATTTCTCCATTCTATTCTTTCATATTTGGCCTTAAAAGAAGTTTTAGATGTATGAGGGAAGTGCCATAAAATCTGTGTAAAAAATTCTCTCCAAATTAATTCTTGCCAGAAAATTTCGTTTTCTTCAGAAATGGCTTTTTCTACCATTTTTCTAACACTAACAGTTCCAAAACGTAAATGTGGCCCTAATTTAGAAGTGCTGTCTAAAGCAGGGAAATTACGAGTTTCTTCGTAAGTTTGAATAAGAGTAGGAGTTACTGTATAGTCTTCTATTTTTTGATTTGATTTTGTGAAACCAATATCAGATAAGCTAAGATTTGGTAATTCTTTATTCTTTACTAAGTTTTTTAAAAATGAGCTTGTATAATAGAAACCTAAATTAATAGTTTTAAATTTTTCTTTCCAAACCTTCATAAAAGGAGTGTAAACTACATATGGTAATCCATCTTTTTTAACAACTTCGTTTTCCTCAAAAATTACTTGATCTTTAAATGTTTTAAATTCAATATTATTTTTTTCTAATAATTCCTGAATTTTATCATCTCTTTCTTTCGCATAAGGTTCATAATCTCTGTTTGTAAAAACAGTGTTAATGCTGTATTCCTTAATTAATTTTTCATAGATCTCTATAGGATTTCCATGATAAAGAGCAATACTACTTTTGTGCTTATTTATTAAAGTAGTTCGAATTTCTTGTAGTTTTTCATGTATAAAGCTAAGTCTAGCATCTTCTTTTGGTAGCTTTTTTAAAATTTCTTCATCAAAAATAAAAATAGGAAGAACAGGTATTTCACTTTTTAATGCGTTGTAAAAACCAACATTGTCGTCGAGTCTTAAATCTCTTCGAAACCAAAAAATATTTACTTTTTCCATTATTTTTTATATTCACCAAAAAGTTCAATTAATTTCTTTTGCCTGTAATTAAAAATCTCTTCTAATTTTGGTTTTACTAAAATAGGATGTACTAGCTGACCTAAAATACCTAATGGAACTTTATAATCTATAATATCTTCCATTTCTACTCCACCATCAATTTCTTTAATAAAATGCTTGTGATGCCATAATGCATAAGGGCCATACATTTGTTCGTCTACAAAGTATTTTTTATCTTCTATATGTGTTATTTCTGAAACCCATTTTGTTTTAATTCCTAAAAGAGGTGTTACTATATATTGAATAATTTGACCTGTATATAAAGGTTTGTCTATATTAGAAACAATATTAAAACTCATATAATCTGGTGTAATTACCTTTAAATTTCTTGGGTTTGATAAAAAATCCCATGCTGTTTCTAATGATATTGGTAATTGCTGTTTTTTGTGGAGTGTGTATATTTTCATCTTAATTATGAACTAGAATATAAAGGTTTAATGAGGTTGCAATACATAGCCAAATTATATATGGTAACAAAAGGTATTTATAATTATTAACCTTGTTGCTTAGTTTAAGAAAGTAAACAAATAAAAGAGCGGTTAAAAGTGTAATGATTATCAGTCCTAATAAAACAAAATGCTGATTGAAAAAGATAAAATTCCAACTTACATTTAATATAAATTGAAGTAGAAATGCTAGTTTATTTTTTTTTGTATTTTCTTCTTTAAAGAGTTTGCCTAAATAAATAGCAAAGCAAATCATTATAAGAGTCCAAGCGATTCCAAAAACGATTCCTGGTGGCGTCCATGGTGCTTGATTTAAATTTGTATACCAATTAGTAAGAGGTCCATTGTTCATTAGCCAACTTCCAATTGCTAAGCCTCCAAAGTTTATTATTAAAAAAAGTAAGGTTAATTTTAGCTGTTTCATTTTAAGATTTTCCTTGTAAAACTCCTATTTCTTTTAATATGTCATCTGCTTCTTTATACTTTGTATCACTATCTGTTCTATTTATAGATTGTAATTTGTAAGCATCTTCCATTATTTTTTTATATTTTTCTTGAAGTTTTTCAACTTCAGACTTTTTCTTAAATAGGCCAAACATATTTTTTTATTTTAATTGTTTTGTAATCTTAGAGCTTAGTGGTTTTGTAATAGAAAGATAATAATCAATTAATTTTCCTTCAGGAGAAACCAAGTATTTTTGAAAGTTCCATTTTACAGAAGAACTTTTTGTACCATTTAAATTTTTATCAGTAAGCCAATTATATAAAGGATGTTGCTTGCTGTCTTTTACATCAATTTTTTCTGTCATTAAAAAAGTTACACCAAAGTTAACTTTACAAAAAGCAGCTATGTCATCTGCATCACCTGGTTCTTGACTACCAAATTGATTGCAAGGAGAGCCTATTATCATTAAGTTTTCTTTATGTTTTTTGTATAACTCTTCTAATTCTTTATATTGTGAAGTAAAGCCGCATTTAGAAGCTACGTTAACAAAAAGAATAAATTTATTCTTGTACTCGGATAAGTCAATAGCTTTATTTTGTAGGCTATTGATCTTAATATTATAGATATCTGTCATGTTTTTTATATTTTAAAACTTACAATTCCGCAATCAAGTTCAAAAATTTGACCAGAGATAGAGCTTGCTTTATCAGAAATAAGAAATGTTGCCAAGTCTGCTACTTCGTTTGGTTTTAAGAATTTTTTAAGCGGATGACGTTCCGTGATATTTTCTATCATTTTGTCATTTCTTAAAAGTTTCGATGCTAAATCTGTTTCTGTAACAGTAGGTGCAATTGCATTTACACGAATTACTGGTGCTAATTCTGCTCCTAGAGATTTAGTTAAACCTTCTACAGCAGATTTTGCAGCGGCAACACTTGCATGGTAAGGCATACCTAATTTTGCTGCTACTGTACTAAATAATAAGATAGATGGCTTGTCTCCTTTTTTTAATTTAGGAAGGTATTGTTGAATTGTTTTTACAGCTCCAACAACATTTATTTCAAAATCTTCTCTAAAATCGTTTAATTTTAGTCTAGAAATTGGTTTAAGATTGATGCTTCCGGGACAATAGATTAAAGTGTCTATTTCTTCAATTTCTGGTAAGTCATCTGTTAGAATGTCACAATTATAATGAGTTAGATTAGCGTGAGGCTGCAAAGGAGCTGATCTACTAATGTTTACAACTTTATTTTTATCAACTAAAGAATTTACAATTGCTTCTCCAATTCCTTTGCTTCCTCCAACTATTACTATTTTTCTCATATGCTTTTAAGGTCTTCCTTTCAAGCGTTTTTCTATTTTTTGCTTTACAGCAGTTAAACGCTTCATTTGATCCATTATTTCTAGATCTTTTTCTACTTTATATACTTCGTTTAGCTCTAAAATAAGTGCTTTCACTTCTCTAGATGCTACAATTCTATCACTCGTTGTTTTAAATGAGAACTTTCTATGTTCAAATTCTTCAGCTCTTTCTAATAAATTCATTATTACTTTTCAGTTTTTATAATCGGTAATATAATTATAAATGTTAGAAAAACAATAAAAAAGTTTATTAAATATTAAGAAGTTAAAGGTTTTCCTTTTAAACGTCTTTCAATCCTTTGTTTAATAAGGGTTAATCTTTTCATGATGTCCATAATGTTATCATCCTTATTTTCTTTGTAAACTTCATTTAAGCTAAGAATTAATTCTTTTGCTTCTCTAGCTGCCATAATACGGTCGCTAGTAGTAGGAAATCTCATTTTTCTAGTTTCAAATTCTAGTGCTTTATCTATTAATTCCATACTTAGTATTTTAATGTGTTTTGTAATTCTACTATTTTTTCTTGACTCTCAAACGCGCCTCCAAAATAAGAGGTTACGGTAGTAGAAGTATCGTCTTTAATACCTCTAGACGAAACGCAAAGATGTTTTGCATCTATAATAACAGCAACGTCTTCAGTGTTTAAAATATTCTTTAATTCTTCAGCAATTTGGTTTGTTAAGCGCTCTTGAACTTGCGGTCTTTTCGCAAAATATTGTACAATTCTATTTATCTTGGATAAGCCAATTACTTTTCCTGATGAAATATAAGCTACATGTGCTTTACCAATTATTGGTACAAAGTGATGTTCGCAGTTAGAGTAGAAGGTTATATTTTTCTCTACTAACATTTGGTTGTATTGATATTTATTGTCAAACAACGCAACTTTTGGTTTGTTTGCTGGGTTTAACCCAGAGAAAATCTCATCAATGTACATTTTGGCAACTCTTTTAGGAGTTCCTTTTAATGAATCATCTGTTAGGTCTAAGCCCATAACATCCATTATTTCAGAAAATAAAGTTGCGATTTTCTCTTTTTTAGCCTCATCAGAAAGTTTAAAAGCATCAATTTTCATTGGTGTTTTTAAGCCAGTAAACATGTGGTCATCTCCAATCTCTTGGTCTGAGTAATTGTTTATTTTTTCTGTTTCTTCTTTTGTAATCATTTTGTCTTTTTTATGTGCTGTCTTTTAAGTACCTTAATTATTAAAGCAAAGCACTATTTTATTATTATGTTATAGAGTTATTAGATATGGATCTTTGTCTAGAGCATTTAAATCTTCCTTTAGCAAATGTTCTTAGTTTTTCATGTTTCGTTTTTCTTCCTTGTACTCTTTTACGCCACATTTTAAAACTCTTCAGCTTCATTTCTCTTCGCATTAAATCTATAACTTCTTGTTCTTTTAAACCGAATTGAAATTGAATTGCTTCGAAAGTTGTTCTGTCTTCCCACGCCATTTCTATAACTCTATCAATAGATGTGCCATTTAGTTCTTTCATTTAATAGAATTGATATTGTTTGTCATTCTCTATCTTAAAGTTTGTAACTCTGTCGATAAATTTTTTATTTTCTTTCAGCATTTTATTATTCTTAAAGTGCACAAAATTTCCTTGTGCATGAATACTAAAACCATCTGTTTTGTACGTATGTAATTGGTAATATGGTATTGCCCAACTATAGTTCTGTAACCCTTTATTTATATGAATTATAATACCTTTCTCTCTAAGTTCTATATTACCGTAGTTAATATCTGAAACGGTATTAATAACCTTTAGAAATCCTGGACTTACACCATCAATAATCATTCTTTTAGATCCTACACCACCTAATTTTATAGCTTCAAAAAAACTATAAGATTTGCCCAAAGTAGTATTAATCTTACTTGTAGCTTCTTTATTTTTATAAGTAGTGTTAAATATCATTACTCAAAGATACAAAAAAATATCATTATGTTTAAGTATTTTTAATATAAGTTAAACAAAAATTATTTAAACATAAACAAAATAAGTCTTAATCGGTATTTATTAGCCTATTTTTACTAGTAAGTGTATGTTTTTTTAAAATTCGTTCACTTTCTTCCCTAACTTCTTTGTTTTTTCTCATATTCCAGAGTGTGTCACTCGCTTTTTTACGTGCAACCTTAACATCTACAATTGGGTTTGGGTAATTTATACCTAATTCAAAATTATTAAATTGTTGATCTAATGGAGTCATTAAATAAGGTTCGTGTATAAATGCCGTGGATAAATGTGCAAGTTCAGGAATCCATTTTTTTATAAATGTAGCATCTGCATCATGCTCTAAACTATTCTTAATTGGGCTATAAATTCTTAAAATATTAATACCTGTTTCACCAGCATTCATTTGTAGTTGTGGAAAATGAATGCCCGGTTCGAAGTCTAAAAATAATTTAGATAAGTGTTTAGATGATGCTTGCCATGGTTGCCATAAAATATGGGTAAAGAAAGAGATTAGCATTGCGCGCATTCTAAAATTTAAGTAGCCAGTTTCTTGCAAACAGCGCATGCAGGCATCTATTAAAGGGAAACCTGTTTTACCTTCTTTCCAAGCTTTTTGGTATTCTGTAGAAATGCTTTTTTTTAACTTTTGATATCCTTTATTTATACTTTCTTCTTCCATGGTATGTTCCATTTCAAATTTTTGTATAAAATGCGCTTGCCAACGAAGTCTAGAAACAAAAGCACCTAAATGTCTTTTGTTCGCTTCTGTTTTGTGTTTTGTTGCTTCTTGAAATATCTGACGAATTGAAACATTTCCCCAGGCTATGTATGGCGATAATCTACTACAGCTTTCTCTAGCTAAAGCGGGTTTAGAGATGTTAAACATGTATTTTTCATGACGTTTTTCAAAGAAGGTATTTGCATATCTCCAGGCCATTTTTGTACCTCCTTTTTGAAAAGGAGCTTCTTTTTTAGTTTCTAAATTAACTGTTTGAAAATATTTTTCTAATTCATTAATTTCTTCAAAATTAATAAATTGGTTTTCGTCAAATTTATTTTTAATCTGAGAATCATACATGTAATCATCCCATTTATCGAACCAATCTTCTCTATTTACTAAACCTCTTAAAACACCATTATTTGTGTTTTCCGTCCAATTTATAGAGTTATTTCTACAGTATCGTGTAAACTCTTTATCTCTATTATAAGTTATTAGTAAGCCAGTTTCTTGGTGAGAGAAAACTGTATTTATTTTATAAGAATCAGAAATTTGATTAAAGGCGGTTACAACTTCTGTTTGTACACAAAGAACTTTGGTGTTGTATTTCTTTAAATCTGTGTTTAAGTCTAATATAGATTGTTTTATAAAACCCCAGTGGCGCTCATCATAATGATCATCATTAATTAAAGAGTTTTCAAAAACGTATAAGAAAAGCACACGTTTATTATTTTCTAAGGCATTTTTAATTGCCTCATTATCTTGCAAACGTAAATCACGTTTAAACCAAACAACATGTATTTCTTCTCGATTAGTATTCATCTAAGTTTTCTATAATATGATTTGCTTTTTCTTTTATTTTCGATCTATCTTCAGAAGACATTTTATTTAATAAGCTGTACATCATTTTCATTCTAAAATTAGAAGATAATTTTTCTTGCTTTTCATCTAGAAAGTTCCAATAAAGTGTGTTAAAAGGGCATGCATCGTCCTCGAATTTTTTTGCTTTTTTATAGCTACAAGCGTCGCAGTAGTTGCTCATTTTTCCAATATAACTTCCGCTAGAAACATAGGGTTTGGTAGCTATTTTACCGCCATCTGCAAACTGACTCATGCCTCGTGTGTTAGGTAGTTGAACCCATTCAATTGCGTCTACATATATGCCCAAATACCAAGCGTCTATTTCGTCTGGATTGATTTGTGTTAGCAGTGCGAAATTTCCTGTTATCATTAAGCGCTGTATGTGGTGCGCGTAACCGTTGTCTAAAGAGTTGTTAATTGCATTTTTTAGGCAATTCATTTTTGTTTTACCTGTCCAGAAAAAATTAGGTAATTTGTTTTTATTTTCTAAGAAGTTTTCTTTTTTGTAATCTGGCATTAACATCCAATACATTCCTCTCATGTATTCTCGCCAGCCTAAAATTTGTCTAATAAAACCTTCTACTTGCGATATGTCGATATTGTCTTCTTGTTTTCTGTAAGTATCTAAAACTTTGTCTATAATTTCTTTAGGAGAAATCATTTTGGTATTCATTGCAAATGAAATTCTACTATGAAACAAGTAGATTTTATCTGTATGCATTGCGTCTTGGAAATCGCCAAAATGAACTAACAGATGTTCGCAGAAATAGGAAAGCTGTTTTAAAGATTGTTTTCTAGAAATAGGGTATTCAAAATATTTCGAATTAATTTTTCCAATTGATTTTATCTCTGCTTTTTCTATATCAGATACTATTTCTTGAACATTAATATCGAAACTAATTTCTTGAGGAATTAATGCTTCTCCTTTCCATTTCTTACGGTTGCTGGCATCAAAATTCCACTTTCCGCCTTCTGGCTGATTATCAACTATTAAAATTTGATGTTTTTTACGCATATTTCTGTAAAAATTCTCCATCAAAAATTGTTTCTTACCTTTAAAAAAGGTCTCTAAATCTTTTTTTTCTGTGTAAAAGTGCTCTGTAGAAAAAACATTAGAGGCAATATTTAAATTTGTACAATAATCTTTTAATTGTTTGTCTAAGCGGTATTCGTCTGGCGATAGATATTCGAAATTATCTATATTATTTTCTTTAATTAAGCGTGATAAGTTTTCGGTTAAACTCTGTGTATTTCCCTTATCATTTATATTAAAATAAATAACATTGTGGTTTTTTTCTTTTAATTCTTTTGCAAAATTTCTCATTGCTGCAAAAAAACCAACAATTTTTTGAATATGGTGCGTTACATAATCTGTTTCCTGACGCATCTCAAATAGGCAGTAAATTACATCTTTATTGGTTTCTGAAAACCAAGAGTGTTTACTGTTTAATTGATCTCCTAAAATTAGACGTAGTTTTTTCATTTTAAAATAATGTTTTTTCTAACCAAATTTTTCTAAATTTATAATCTGCATCATATCGTTTAGCTTGTAATTGAGTGTTAAATTTTCTGTCTCTTGGGTCATTTCCTACGCCCGCAACATACATCCAATTACCGTAATTACTGTGTACATCATAATCTAGTAGTGTAGATTCGAAATATGCAGCGCCAATTCTCCAATCTAGCAAGAGTTCTTTTGTAAAATAAGAAGCTACATTTTGTCTACCTCTATTACTCATCCATCCTGTTTCTCGCAGCTCTAACATATTGGCATTTACAAAATTATCTTTTGTTTCGCCATTAATCCATTGGTCTATTTGCTCTCTATTTGTATTCCAATTATATTCTTTATTTAATATTCCGCCGATATTAAAAATTTTCGAATTGTATTTAAGCGATATGTATTTAAAGTAATCTCTCCAAATTAGTTCAAAAATTACCCAATAGGTAGAGTCATTTGCACCGTGTTCAGCTTCAAATTCTTTTACTTTCCAATAAATAGTCTTTGCAGATAAACTGCCGTTTGCTAACCAAGGTGAGAATTTTGTACTATAATCTATACCTACTAAACCATTTCTGGTTTTTTTGTAAAAAGCAATTTTTTTAGTTTTAAATAAATAATAATCTATTCTTTCCAATGCTGTGGTTTCTCCGCCTGAAAATGGGAAAGCAGATTTTGTACTTTGCTTAAAGTTATTAAAATTGAAATCTTCTAAACTTGGAATTGTTGTTTTGTTTTCAATTAGATTTTCTGGAGGTAGTTTAGATATGGAAACTACTCCCTTTATTTTTACAGTCTTCTCTAGTTTTTTTCTAAAGACGGTAAAAACATTTGGTATGTTAGAGAAATCTTTAGAAACAGTCTCTGGGTTGTAGAGAAATTGGTCGTAATCTTCTACAATGTCTATCGAATCTAAAAGAGTGTTTTTTATAGAATTATTAGTTTCAAGCTCTTCACTTGTCCATTCTTTTTGCGTGTAAATAGTATTGATAGAAAAGGTGTCACAAATTTTATAAATTCGATCTTCCGGACTTTCTAAATAGGTAAGAAGTGTAATGTTTAGATCTAATAAGTTTCTCTTTAAATCTGCTATTGTTTCTATAAGAAACTTTGTTCTGTGTTTCGCTGTTTTTGTAAAACCATAAGCATCGACTTTAAATAATTTAGGATCAAAAAAATAAATTGCAATTATTTTAGAATGATTATTTCTAGCTTTTTCTAATGAAGCATTGTCATTTACTCGTAAGTTATTACGAAACCAAATTAAGCCTGTATTTTCTTGTTTCTTCTGCATTTTTCACTACAATATTTTACATCGTTCCAGTTCTTTTCCCATTTTTTTCGCCAAGTAAAAGGTCTTTGGCATACCAAGCAGGTTTTTTCTGGTAGGTTTTCTTTTTTCAAAATTATTTATTAATGTTATTAATCATTCCATTAAAAACAAACCAATGAAATGGCATTACAGAATACCAGTATAATCTACCAGCAAGACCATGAGGCCTAAAAGTTGCTGTTTGATAAATAATACCATCTTTTATTTTAAATTCTAACCAAGCTTCTCCCGGTAAAATCATTTCTGCGTAGAGTAGGAGTTTGCCGTTTTCTTTATCTGCATAAATTACGCGCCAAAAATCTAAAGCATCACCTGCATATAATTCTGTTGGGTGCCTTCTTCCTCTTCGTATTCCTGCGCCTCCAAATAGTTGGTCTATAAAGCCACGAATTTTCCATAGAAAAGTACCGTAATACCAACCTGTTTCTCCTCCAATTGCCCAAATTCTATCTAACGCTTCTTTTTTATTTTTTACTTTTCTTTTCTTGAAATCTTTAAAACAGCCAAATTCTGGTACATTTATAAATTCATGAACGTAATTTTTTAGTTTTCCGCTACTTACATAAGAATCTTTCCAACTAGAAATAATACTATTCTGTTCAATTTTTTTAAAAGCCAGTTTTACAGCTTTTTTGTAAGACATTGGTTTTACGTCTAGAATTTTATTAATGTTACTCTTGTTGCCAATTACTTCAACACCCATAGAATTTACTAAAGAACTTGCTAGTTTGTATGATGTAGAGGTAACAAAATACAACCAGTAAGAAGATAGTTTTGGTGTCATTACGGGAACAGTAAGAATCCATCTTTTTAATTTTCTTACTTCTGCAAATTGCAGTAACATTTCTTTATAAGTTAATACTTCTGGGCCAAAAATATCATGTGACGTATTGTACAATTCTGTTCTACCTAAAGATTTATATAAAAAAGATAAAACATCTCTTATGGCTAAAGGTTGTGTTTTTGTATTTAACCATTTAGGAGCAATCATTGCGGGTAATTTCTCTACAATATCTCTTATAATTTCAAAAGAAGAGCTTCCAGAACCAACAATTATTCCTGCTTTAAAAGTAGTTAATGCGTATTTTTTTGAAGCTAATGCATTCTCTACATTTTTTCTAGATAATAAATGTTTAGAAAGTTTGGTATCATTCGTAATTCCGCTTAAATAAATTACTTGTTTTATGTCAGATTTTTCTGTAAAATTTTTAAAATTGAAAGCACATTTTTCTTCTAAAACATGAAATTCTTTTGCAGAATTAGACATCGAATGAATTAAATAGTAAGCAGCATCTATGTCTTTAGGTAATGTATTTAAGGTATTTTCATCTAAAAAGTCTGCTTCAAATAACGCTATGTTTTTTTGATTTTTATAATAGTTTTCTGCTCTTTTTTTATCTCTAACTGGGCAAATAATTGTGTGGCCATCATTAAGTAATAACGGTATTAATCTTTTACCTATGTAGCCTGTTGCTCCTGTTACGAGTATTTTCATGCAGTTATATTTATTTTTTTGGTCTTTGATATGAAAGTTGTTTTTTAAACTTCGGAATTGCGTAGGTGTCTAAACCATTTATAGTTGCAATATTTCCTTTAGAAAGATTTATCAATCCGTCTTCTTGTAGTAATTCGTCATGAATATATAATTCTTGAATTTCTGCAACAATTAGCATTACATCATTAGAAGAAATATATACTTCTTCAACAAACTTCATGCTCATTTGTACTGGCGAACCTTTTACAAAAGGTGCTTTAAAATTACCTTTATACTCTTCTTTCAAATTTGTTACATCAAATTCTGAAACCTCTTTTGGGTATTTTGCAGACGTATGGTGTGCGTCTTCAATAATATCTTCATAAATATGATTTATTGTGAAAATACCAGAGTCTTTAATATTTTTATAGGTGTCTCGAGGAACTGTTGTTGGTCTCAGTATAAAGCCTAAAGTTGGGGGATTAGAACCTAAGTGAGTAACCGAACTAAAAACGGCAACATTTGCAATTCCTTCTTTCGAGACTGAACCTAATAAGTTAGCAGATTTAAAACCAGAGCAACTGTTTATTAAATTTATTTTATAAATTTTGTCTAAATCTTGAATTTCTTTAAAAGTAAAAGATGCCATTACAATGTTTTAAAATTATTGATTTTTACATTTTTTGCTTTCAAATCGTGCATTAAATTATACAAACCAAAGAAAGTTCTGTTAATGTATATAAAGTGCTTAGAACCTCTATTTCCGTTCATGTTTTTTAACTCTGTGCTTTTTGCATATTTGCTACCTAGATCAGATATTTTACCAAAAAACTCTTCATCTGCAAAATCGAAAACTTCTTGATGTAGCGGTTGTGTAAATAAGCTTAACATTTCATGAAACATTGCTCTAAAAAAGTCTAACTCTTCTTTAGAATCATCTTCTCTTAAAATTTCTAATTCATATAACTTCTTTTCAAAAAGCACAGGATTAGAAATACTTTCTGGTTTTGCAAGTTCAAAATATGGTGTGTAGAAATCTAAAGGTATTGTTTTCATACAACCAAAATCGATTACAATTAATTCGTTTTCTGGAGATACAAGAAAGTTTCCAGGATGTGGATCTGCATGTACCTTTTTTAATTTGTGCATCTGAAACATATAAAAGTCCCATAAAGCCTGCCCTAACTTATTAGAAACTTCTTGGTTGTCAGTAGAGAATTCAGATAAATGAAGTCCATCCATCCAGTCCATTGTAATTATTCTATCAGAAGATAAATCTGAATAATATTCAGGAAAATTAAGATTGGGAATATGTTTACACGCAGCTACAATCTCTTTACTTTGTTCAACCTCTAAAATATAATTAGTTTCTTCAACTAATTTATTTTCTACTTCTTTAAAATATTTATCAGAATCTTTACCTCTAATATTAAACATTTTAACAGCAATTGGTTTTACTAAAGATAAATCTGAAGCAATACTGTCTGCTACACCTGGGTATTGAATTTTTACAGCTAGTTTTTTTCCGTCTTTTTCTGCCTTATGTACTTGTCCAATACTTGCTGCATTTACAGAAACAGAATCGAACTTATCGTAAATTTCACTTGGGTTTTTTCCAAAATATCTTTTAAATGTTTTTATAACCAAGGCAGGAGAAAGTGGAGGTACAGAAAACTGAGAAAGAGAAAATTTTTCTACATATGCTTTTGGTAGAATACTTTTTTCCATACTAAGCATCTGTGCAACTTTTAAGGCAGAACCTTTAAGGGTTTTTAAACCATCGTAAATATCTTCTGCGTTATTCTCATTTAAACGAGACTTTGCTTCTTCTTCTGTTTTGGTAATTTTATCACCATAATATTTTAAGTAGTTTACACCAATTTTAGCTCCGGTTGTAACTAATTTAGAAGCTCTTTGTATTTTTGATGTAGGAATAGAATCTATAGTTTTCATAAGTTCTTTAATTAAAGTTCACCTTTTCTTTTAAAATAAATTTACCAAAATCAATAATGCTTTTTAAAGGTTTTATATCCATTAAGTCGAAACGTGCATTAATAGATTTCTCTATAAAAATATCTGTTTTCTCAAAAGAAGTAGAAGTGTCGTCTAGCCAAAACTTCATTGTTATAATTAAATGTATCCAAGAAGATTCTTGTAATGTTTTATCTTGAATTTTTTCTAACTGTTCTTGTTTTAAGTCTATTTTTTCGATACCAATATTATTAATAAAGGTTTTGTAATCTTTTCTTAAATGTTTTAAAGATTTAAGATTTTTAAAGTCTTTTGTATCTTTTAAGGCGTAAACAACATAGCTTCTGTTTGCTGTTAATATTTCAAAAAATGTAAAGTAGAAACTTAGTAATTTATTTCTTGCGTCATATTCTGGGTACTCTTCACTTTTGGCTAAAACTTTAATTGTATGATTAAAGAATTCGCTAAATATAGATTGTTCAATAGCTTCAAAAGAACCATATGATTTGTAAAAATCTACTTCTTCGAAATTGTTTTCTTTAGCAAAACTGAAAACTGATTTAGGGTCATGATTATTTTCTAGTACAAACTCCATGTACCAAGAAATTAGGTTGTCTTTTGTAATGTTTTTCTTACGAGCCATAATTCTTTAATTTTAAGTAAAGATACAAATGTTTAATGAATTTAACAATTTGTTAAACAATAATATTTCGTTAATTATATCTAATAAATAATTTAGAATAAACTATTAACAGTAAAAGTCTTTTTTTTGTTGATATGATTGATGATAATGTGTTTTTTGTTAAAGAAAATTTAAATATTTTTTAGTAATTTTTACTGAATCTTTAAAAAGAAAAATAATATTCCTTAATTTTTGAATTCAATATGTACATTTGTTTAACGTTAGGGTAGTGTTGCTAAGCAATAAGTAATGCTCTAAAGAATAATATATTTATATTTAAAATTATGATTTCTAAGAACAATTCAATAATTATAACATTAATACTCGCAGCTCTTTTTCTTTTCTCGTGTAATAAAAAGAAAGAAACTAAGATTAAAGTAGATGAGGTTGTAAAAGAGAATTTAGAAATGAAAGTGCCAGAAGGTATGGTTTGGGTTGCTTCAAAAATATTTTTAATGGGAGCAAAAGACGGAGATAAATATGCAATGATGAGAGAAAAGCCAGCACATGAAGTAAATGTAGATGGATTTTTTATAGATATTAATGAAGTTACTAATTTACAATTCAAGAAATTTGTTGCTGCAACAAAATATATTACTACTGCTGAGAAGCCAATTAATTGGGACGAGATTAAAAAGGATTTACCTGCAAACACACCAAAACCAGCAGATTCTATATTACAACCTGGAAGCTTAATTTTTAATAAATATGCTGGTAAAGTAGTTTCTATGGATAATTACCAACAATGGTGGACTTGGAAAATTGGTGCAAATTGGAAGCAGCCAGAAGGACCAGGAAGTTCTATAGCAGGAAAAGATGATTTTCCAGTAGTTCATATTAGTTATAATGATGCTTTAGCGTATTGTAAATGGTCTAATAGAAGATTGCCTACAGAAGCAGAATGGGAGTCTGCTGCACAAGGAAATAAAACAAATAATATATTTACTTGGGGTAATAGCCAGCAAGAATTAAATGCAAACGCAAATACTTGGCAAGGTCAATTTCCTGTAACTAATATTTCTGAAGATGGTTTTGAGTACATCTCTCCAGTAAAATCTTATCCGGCAAATAATATTGGTTTGTATGATATGGCTGGTAATGTTTGGGAAATGACTTCAGATTTATTTAATGTAAATTACTATAATAGTTTAAAACCTAACGAAGTTTTAAATAACCCAAAAGGTGCAGAGAAATCATACACACCATCTAATCCTTATCAATTAGAATATGTAATGAAAGGTGGTTCTTTTCTTTGCCATGTGTCTTATTGCGCAAGTTTTAGAATTTCAGCAAAAATGGGAATGGAGCCAAGTTCTAGTTCAGATCATATTGGTTTTAGAACTGTTGCTACAAAAGAAATGTTAGTAGGATTAAAATAATGCTTCAGTGTTTTTTATTACGAAGACTTAGTTGTTACTAAATGTTTTGTGCTTTCTTTAAACTTTATGTTTTATAATTGTAAACATAATGTGAATCACTTTTTTTTAATACCATTAGTTTTATTACAATTGTTTAAAGTTATCAAGCTTAAATAGGTCTAAATAATAGATCTATAATTGCTTAAAAATCGAGTTAAAAGTGTTTGTTTTTAGTAACTTTTTATACATTCGAAGACTACTTTCTTAGAAAAATAATAGTTGACAATCGTCTTTAATTGTAATGTCGGAAAAAAAGAAGTATTGATGCGTTTTAAAGGTTTCTTGGAGGTTAACTTATGTTCCAGAAAACCAGTATCTAATAAGTGATTAGGTATTTTAAATAAAAAAAAACCTTGATAAAATTTATCAAGGTTTTTTTAATTTAAGTCGGGGTGGCAGGATTCGAACCTGCGACCTCCTCGTCCCAAACGAGGCGCGATGACCGGGCTACGCTACACCCCGAAAATGATTACTCATTTAAGGACTGCAAAGATACACTCTTTTTGTAAAAAACAATCATTTTTTTAATAATTATTATTCATTACAAAAAGTTGATTAACTCTAATTATGTTTCCATTATTAAAATTTATAAACATTCGTATTTATAAGCACCAAAAAATGATACTTTTACACTTCTAAATTCGATACAGAATATTATGTCAGATACAATAGAAAAAATAAAATGTTTAATTATAGGTTCTGGTCCTGCAGGTTATACTGCAGCAATTTACGCAGCTAGAGCAGATATGAACCCTGTAATGTATACAGGAATGCAAATGGGAGGTCAATTAACTACAACAACAGAAGTAGATAATTTTCCTGGTTATGCAGAAGGTACAGATGGTACTGCAATGATGGAAGATCTAAAAAAACAAGCAGAACGTTTTGGTACAGAAGTTCGTTTTGGATTGGTAACTAGTGTAGCATTAAGCGATAAAGTTGGTGGAATTCATAAAGTTGTTGTTGATGAGTCTAAGCACATAGAAGCTGAAACAATAATTATTTCTACAGGAGCAACAGCTAAATATTTAGGCCTAGAAAGTGAACAACGCTTAATAGGTGGTGGAGTTTCCGCTTGTGCAACGTGTGATGGTTTTTTCTATAAAGGACAAGATGTTGTAGTTGTTGGAGCAGGAGATACTGCTGCAGAAGAAGCTACTTATTTATCAAATATTTGTAGAAAAGTAACAATTCTGGTTCGTAAAGATTTTATGAGAGCATCGAAAGCAATGCAGCATAGAGTTGAAAAAACTGCTAACATAGAAGTTTTATACAATACAGAAATCGACGAGGTTTTAGGTTCTAATGTTGTCGAAGGGGTTAGAGCAATTAATAATAAAACAAAAGAAACACATGATATTTCTGTAACAGGTGTTTTTATTGCAATTGGACATACACCAAATTCTGATTTATTTAAAGGAGTTTTAGATATGGATGAAACAGGTTATTTAACGACGAAAGGAAAATCAACAAAAACAAACTTGCCAGGAGTTTTTGCTGCAGGAGATATACAAGATAAAGAATACAGACAAGCAGTTACAGCAGCTGGTACAGGTTGTATGGCAGCTTTAGATGCAGAACGTTATTTAGGAGCTTTAGAGTAAACTAAATTAAAGTTTGAACATAAAAAAAGAGATTACATTTATATGTAATCTCTTTTTTTATATTTTATTGTTAATTTTTATTTCGAAATGAGCCTTTTCAGGTGATTGAAAAATTTCTTTATTTTGAATAAATAAGGTTATTTCAAAATTCTTTTTCATTCTTTGTTCAGAAGGAAACTTTTAACAATAGTGTTTTTATAATTATTTAAACTTCTACAGAAGCTTTCATAGATTTTCTATAAGTAAAAGAATTAAAAATATTTCTTTTACCAAAATTGTTCATAGATTTTGCGTTTACAAATTTTCCGAAAAGAATTTTACTAACACCAAAGTATTCGTATTTATTTCCGTCTGTAAAAGTAACTTCTAATAACATACTTTTATGATGCCAATCTGCAACTTGAGATTCTGTTATTGTTTTTTTGTAAGCGTCTAAGTTAGCTTCTTTTGTTTCTGGAGCGATGCTAACTAAGAAATGATACCCATCTATAATTTGAGTACTCATAACATCTGCTTCATCCTTTTTTTCTTGTTCTTGAAATTTATCTGGATGCCATTCTTTTACTAAGCCTCTATAAGATTTTTTTAAATCTTTTAAATCAATAGCTCCTTCTACTTTAAAAAGTTTTTTATATTCTTTAATACGTTTCATTCGTGTGTTTTCAAATTGCGTGCAAAAGTATTGATAAAAAAGAGATTAGCTGTTTTTTTTATCATTTTATTTTCTAATTTTTTTGATAAATACATATGTGAAGAAAATAAAAAAGAGTAAATCATTAATACCGTAGATGCCGTAGAATATTCCTGCGAATATATCTTCATTAAAAATGGGTGAAATATCATTGTGAAACCTCCAGTTTAGCCATATAAGACCATAAATTAATTTTTCAACAGCAAAAACAGCAACAATCCATTTTACTTTAAAATAATTTTTTGCAACAGAAATATAGGCAAATCCCCAAACAACAATCATTAACAAACCAAAATTAGACATAACTACATTGTCGTGTTTCGGAATAAATTCGTTAGTAAAAAAGCGAGATAAAATTAACACTGCAACAATATTAGAAAGACCAGATAAAATAAAGCCTTTGGAAATTATATTTTTCATTTTTATAAATTTTAGTATAAACCCAATTCTTTTCTCTCGTTGATATTTGTTACTCCATTTTTACTCCAATAAGCAGATTTTATTGTCTTTATTTTTTCTGCTTTTGTAGTTAATGTTTTACCTCTTTGTACAGATTTTTCTTCCCAAGATTCTATAGTATATGGAAACTCTTTTGTGAATTTAATTATTAATGTTCTTTTTAATTCTGGATAATGAATTATGTATTTTGATAAATGACCTTCTTCTTTTAATGTAGCTGTTGCTTTATAGCTTTTTATTTTTTGATGATTTAACGCTAAATATTCAAATGAAGGAACGATTAAATGGTTTCCTAAAGGCAGGTTTTCTGGTGAAATTCTTAATTGATTCCAAAGCTCATTTTCTAAAATATTTTTTTCTAATGTAATTTTTTGATCTGCATTTGTTTCAAAATAAGAATGAAAATCAATTTGAAATTTTTCTCTATTATTTAATTGTACAAATGTATTTCCACACCATTCTTGTGCAGAAAAAGAAATTTTTATTGCTTCTTTATTAGTGTTAATAGGAGAGAAGGTACTCGTCATTAATGAATATGGGTAAATTCCTGTAACAAATTTCTTAGTGTTATTCAATTTTAAAACAGGAATATTGTTATCATTATCATAATCTGCTTTCACTTGTTTTTCTGGTAGAAAGTTTTCTGTAACAAAAATATTTACAGCCGTTCCTTCGTAAGTTTCACCATATCTCACTTGCGATAATTTATAGGAAGTTATTTCTGCTTTTCCTTTATACCAGTAAGCATTAAAATTAGGATGTTTTTTAAAATCATTTACTTTACGTTTTTGTGTTTTTTTTACTTCTTTGGGTTCAATATTTGAACAAAAAATAAATAAAAAACTTGTAATAACTGGTAATAATATTTTTAAGTAATATTTCATTTGCTATTAAATTTAATAGCAATTTACGATAATACAAAGACTCTATTGGTTCTAAAAAAGAAATTAACACTTCTTTGTAAAAAAAAAAGACCATCTTTAAAGATGGTCTTTTTAAACAAACAACTAAATTCAAAAACTTTTTTATAGTTTATGAAGATTTTATATATTTTTAGAAACAGTATTTGTTTTCTGCTTTTACTTTTTCTGCAATTTCGTTACGTAAATCTACAATATCTGGGTAGTTTTGGTATTTAGTAAAACGCTTTAAGCCCATTAACATCATACGTTGCTCATCACCTTCAGCAAAAGAAATAATACTTTCTTTCCCTTTCTCTTCGATAATGTCTACAGCATGATACAAGTATAATTTAGACATAGCAATCTGTACAGATTGTTCTTCTTTACTTGTGCGTTTTACATTTTTCTCAGTTCTTAAAATGGCAGATTCAGCCATGTAAATTTCAATTAGAATATCTGAAGCAGCAATTAATAATTGTTGGTGTGCTTCTATTTCTTGACCATATTTTTGAAGTGCTGCACCTGCAACCATTAAAAAAGTTTTCTTCAATTTGGCAATCATGTGTTTTTCTTCAGAAAATAATTCAGAATAATCTGGCGTATCAAAAGAAGGAATTCCCATTAAGCTATTTGCAACTTCTGTTGCAGGGCCTAATAAGTCTACATGACCTTTCATTGCTTTTTTAATTAACATACCAACAGAAAGCATTCTGTTAATTTCGTTTGTACCTTCGTATATACGAGCAATTCTAGCATCTCTCCAGGCAGATTCCATAGGAGTCTCTTCAGAGAATCCCATTCCACCAAAAATTTGAATTCCTTCATCTGCACAACTTTGTACATCTTCAGAAACTGCAACTTTTAAAATAGAACATTCAATAGCATACTCTTCTACACCTTTTAATTCTGCTTCTTGGTGTGTATTACCTGCAGCAACTCTTAATGCAATTCTATCTTCAATATCTTTAGCTGCTCTATAAGTAGCAGATTCACCAACATATGCATTGGCAGACATTTCTGCTAATTTTACTTTAATTGCACCAAAATCTGCAATAGGAGTTTTAAATTGTCTACGTTCTGTAGCGTATTTAACAGCATGTGTTATAACTCTTCTTTGAGAATCTAAACAAGCACCTGCTAATTTAATACGACCTACATTTAAAGCGTTCATTGCAATTTTAAAACCTTCTCCACGACCAGCTAACATATTTTCTACAGATACTACTGTATCGTTAAAAAATACTTGTCTTGTAGAAGAAGCTCTAATTCCTAATTTATGCTCTTCTTCACCTAAAGTAATACCATTTGCGTTGTCTTTATCATATTCAACAATAAAACCTGTAATATTTTTATCATTTTCTATACGTGCAAAAACGATCATTAAACGACAAAAACCTGCGTTAGAAATCCACATTTTTTGACCGTTAATTTTATAAGATTTTCCGTCAGCAGATAATTCTGCTGTAGTTTTTCCAGAATTTGCATCAGAACCAGCACCTGGTTCTGTTAAACAATAAGCACCAAACCACTCACCAGTAGCTAATTTTGGTACATATTTTTGTTTTTGTTCTTCTGTACCATATAATGTAATTGGCATAGTACCAATACCTGTATGCGCACCAAAGGCAGTACTAAAAGAACCTGTTCCACTTGAAATATAATCACAAGTTAATAATGTAGAAACAAATCCCATTCCTAGTCCTCCATACTCTTCAGGAACAGCAACACCTAAAAAACCTAGTTCACCAGCTTTACGCATTACTTCTTCTGTAAGTGCATAATCTTTAGCTTCGAAACGTGCTTTGTGAGGTATAATTTCTCTATCATTAAATTCCGTTACGGCATCTTTCATCATTTGTTGCTCCTCAGAAAAATCTTCTGGAGTAAATACGTCTTCACAATTTGTTTCTTTTACAAGAAACTGGCCACCTCTTAATAATTCTGACATTTTTATTTTGTTTTAAGATTATAGAAGAAAAAAATAGAGAATAGACATTTTTGCTATTTTAAAACTCCAATGTTACTCTCTGGAATTCTTCTATTTTATCTTCTAATATTATTTATTTATATTTTATAATTAAGAGTTTTATTCTTAATTTATAGTTGTTTTTAGTTATGAAAGAAATTCGAATACACCTGCAGCACCTTGTCCTGTTCCAACACACATGGTTACCATACCGTATTTGTTTTTCATATCTCTCTTACGCATTTCATCAAATAATTGAACAGATAATTTTGCACCTGTACAACCTAAAGGATGTCCTAATGCAATGGCACCACCATTTACATTCACAATTTCTTGATTCAAATCTAACTCGCGCATAACCGCTAAAGATTGAGAAGCAAAAGCTTCATTCAATTCTATTAACTCAATATCTTTTTGTTGTAAACCTGCTTGTTTTAAAACTTTAGGTATTGCAGCAACTGGTCCAATTCCCATAATTCTTGGTTCAACACCAGCAGCAGCATAATTTACTACTCTAGCAATTGGCTCTAGATTTAATTCTTTTACCATTTCTTCGCTCATTACCATTACAAACGCTGCTCCATCACTCATTTGAGATGAATTACCAGCAGTAACACTACCACCAGCAGCAAATACTGAACGTAATTTATTTAAGGCAGCAATAGAAGTACCGGCTCTTGGACCTTCGTCTTTATTTACAGTATACTTTCTAGTTGCTTTTTTTCCATTGGCATCTAAATAGGTCTCTTCAACCTCAATAGGAACTATTTGATCTTGAAAACGATTTTCAGCTTGTGCTTTTAAAGCTTTCATGTGAGACTTAAATGCAAATTCATCTTGGTCTTTTCTAGAAACTTTAAATTGATTAGCTACTGCTTCTGCAGTATTTCCCATTCCCCAATAATAATTTGCATGACCATCTTTAATTGTGTCATAATTTAATTCTGGTTTAAAACCAGTCATTGGTACAGAACTCATGCTTTCTGCTCCACCTGCAATAATACAACTTGCCATTCCTGCTTGAATTTTAGCTGCTGCCATTGCAATAGTTTCTAACCCAGATGAACAGAATCTATTAACAGTAACTCCAGGAACATCCACAGAATTTAATCCTATTAAAGAGATAAAACGAGCCATGTTTAATCCTTGCGAACCTTCTGGCATTGCATTACCAACAATTACGTCATCGATACGTTTTACGTCTAGATTTGGTAATTCTTTCATCATGTGCTGAATGGTTTCTGCACCTAATTCGTCTGCACGTTTAAAGCGAAAAACACCTTTTGGAGCTTTTGCAACTGCAGTTCTATATGCTTTTACTATATATGCTGTTTTCATGTTTTTTAGTTTCTTAAAGGTTTACCAGTTTTTAACATCGCTTGAATACGTTCTAATGTTTTACGCTCTGTGCAAAGAGATAAAAATGCTTCTCTTTCAAGATCTAATAAATACTGCTCTGTAACTAATGTTGGTTCAGATAAATCTCCACCTGCCATTACATAAGCTAGTTTGTTGGCAATTTTCATATCATGGCCACTAATGTATTTAGAATCTTTCATAGAATCTGTTCCTACTAAGAACATTCCTAAAGCTTGTTTTCCTAAAACCTTAACGTCATTACGTTTTGCAGGTTGTGTATAACCACTTTCTGCCATTAATTTAGCATGCGCTTTTGCTGTAGCAATTTGTCTTTCTTTATTTACAACTACTACATCTTTTCCTTTTTGAAGTAAGCCTAAATCGAATGCTTCATGAGCAGAAGTAGAAACTTTTGCCATACCAATAGTTAAGAAGTTTTCTTGTAAAATGTTTAATTCTACATCTCCTTTTCTAAAAGAATCTGATGCTCTTAAAGCCATTTCTTTAGAACCACCACCACCAGGAATTACACCAACTCCAAATTCGACTAATCCCATATACGTTTCTGCTGCTGCAACTACTTTGTCTGCGTGTAGAGAAATTTCACAACCACCACCTAAAGCCATTCCATGAGGAGCAGAGATAGTTGGTATAGATGAATAACGCATACGCATCATAGTGTCTTGGAAGTATTTAATGGCGTAATTTAGTTCATCATATTCTTGCTCTACAGCCATCATAAAAATCATACCAATATTTGCTCCAACAGAAAAATTTGGTGCTTGGTTACCAACAACCAAACCTTGAAAATCTTTTTCTGCTAAATCAATTGCCTTATTTATACCTGCTAAAACATCACCACCAATTGTGTTCATTTTAGATTGGAATTCTACATTTAAAATTCCATCTCCAATATCTTGTACAGAAACTCCAGAGTTTTTAAATACTTCTGTTGTTTTTCTAATATTATCTAAAATAATAAAAGACTCTTGTCCTGGTTTTTTTGTTTGTGATTTAGAAGGAACGTCATAAAAGTACGTAGCGCCTTCTTTTACAGTGTAAAAAGATTTAGAGCCAGAAGCTAACATTTCTTTTACCCAAGCAGCAGGTTCTGCACCTTCAGCTTTCATTAATTCAATTCCAGCTTCTACACCAACAGCATCCCAAATTTCAAAAGGTCCGTTCTCCCAACCAAAACCAGCTTTCATTGCATCATCAATTTTATACAATTCGTCAGAAATTTCTGGAATTCTATTTTGAACATATGCAAACATTGCGGCGAAATTCTTTCTGTAGAACTCACCAGCTTTATCTTTTCCACCAACTAATATTTTAAATCTATCTATTGGTTTGTCTATTGTTTTTGTTAATTCTAAAGTAGCAAATTTTGCTCTTTTAGAAGAACGGTATTCTAAAGTGTCTAAGTCTAAAGTTAAAATTTCTTTTTTTCCTTCATCATTTACCGTTTTCTTGTAGAAACCTTGCCCTGTTTTACTTCCTAACCATTTGTTTTCCATCATTGTGTTGATGAAACTTGGTAATTTAAAAAGCTCATGAGCTTCATCATTAGGGCAGTTTTCATAAATTCCATTAGCAACATGTACCAACGTATCTAAACCAACAACATCAACAGTTCTAAAGGTTGCAGATTTTGGACGACCAATTACTGGTCCTGTCAACTTATCTACTTCTTCAACTGTTAAGCCTAATTCTTTTACTTGATGAAATAAAGACTGAATTCCGAAAATTCCAACTCTATTACCTATAAACGCAGGTGTATCTTTTGCTAAAACAGAAGTTTTACCTAAGAATTTTTCACCATACATCATTAAGAAATCTGTAACTTCTTGTTTACAATCTGGTCCAGGAACAACTTCGAAAAGTTTTAAATATCTTGGAGGATTAAAAAAGTGAGTTACCGCAAAATGCTTTTGGAAGTCTTCACTTCTTCCTTCATTCATAAATTTAATAGGAATACCAGAAGTGTTAGAAGAAATAATAGTTCCTGGAGTTCTGTATTTCTCTAATTTATCAAAAACTATTTTTTTAATATCTAGTCTTTCAACTACAACCTCCATAATCCAATCTACATCTGCAACCTTTGCAATATCATCATCTAAATTACCAGTAGTAATTCTGCTTGCAAATTTCTGATTATAAATAGGAGAAGGTTTCGATTTTAAAGATGCTGTTAATGCATCATTAACTAATCGGTTTCTAACAACTTTGTCTTCTAACGTAAGTCCTTTTGCTTTTTCTTTATCAGTTAATTCTCTTGGAACAATGTCCAATAATAGAACTTCTACACCAATATTAGCAAAATGACAAGCAATACCACTTCCCATAATTCCGGAACCAATAATTGCTACTTTTTTAATTCTTCTAGTCATTTGTTTGATTTTTATACTGCTTTTTTGTTGATTTCTTTATAAATCTCTTTATCTGCAATCAATTCATTAATCTTTGAAGTTACATTAAAAAAACCTTCTAAGTCTTTTTCTGTAACATTATTAACTACCGTTTCATTAAATTGAATAACATGGCCTTTAGATACTTTACGCATTTCTTTACCATATGCTGTTAATTTAATAATAACACTTCTACCATCTTCTGGGTTCTTTTCTCTAGAAATAGCTCCTTTATCTTCCATGTTTCTTAAAATTCTAGAAAGACTTGTTGGTTCCATTCCCATTAAAGGACCTAATGCTGTAGATGGTGTGCCGTTTTCTTTATCAATATTTAATAAAACAAATGCGGTAGCCATTGTACTGTCATGCTTTACAGCCTGTTCATTGTACACTTTTGCAACAGCTTGCCAAGTTGCTCTTAATTGATGATCTATGGATTTATGCTTATTCATTGGTTCAAATATAATAAAATTTATTATGCATGCATAGTAAATTGCAAAAAAGTTATGCACGCATAGTAAATTTTAACATAAAATTAAAGTGTAACGTTTTTAGATGTTTAGATACTAATAGATAGAAAATATGTAGCTTTGTAAGCAATTCTACTCTAAAATTAATGAACTTTTATCGATGAAAAATTTATTAGAAATAAATAATGTAGTAAAGAAATATGGCGATTTTACTGCTTTAAATGATGTTTCCATTCATATTCCTAAAGGAAGTGTTTATGGTTTATTAGGGCCAAATGGTGCTGGAAAAACATCTTTAATTAGAATTATTAACCAAATTACTATGCAAGATAGTGGTTCTATTATTTTAGATGGAGAACCATTAGCTCCACATCATACGGCACAAATTGGTTATTTACCAGAAGAACGTGGTTTGTATAAATCGATGAAGGTTGGTGAACAGGCGTTATATTTAGCACAATTAAAAGGTTTATCTAAAGCAGAAGCTAAAAAACGATTGAAATATTGGTTCGAAAAGTTTGATATTTCTGCTTGGTGGGGAAAGAAAATTGAAGAGCTGTCTAAAGGAATGGCGCAAAAAGTACAATTTATTGTTACGGTAATGCACAATCCTAAATTATTAATTTTTGATGAACCTTTTTCTGGTTTCGATCCTATAAACGCACAATTAATAGCCAAAGAAATTTTGCAACTTCGTGATGAAGGCGCAACAATTATCTTTTCTACACATAGAATGGAATCTGTAGAAGAAATGTGTGATGAAATTGCTTTGATAGATAAATCGAATAAGATTTTAGACGGAAAGTTAGATGATATTAAGCGTGAATTTAGAACAAATACTTTTCAGGTTGGTTTGCAAACAGCAAATCCTAAAGAGGTAGAAGCTAAATTAAAAGAGAATTTCGAGGTTTCACCTTCGAACTTTAAATTATTAAATGATAGTTTAACTTTAAACGTAAAATTAACAAACGGAAATTCTTCAAATGATTTATTGTCTTTTTTAACGAGTAGAGGAGAGGTACAGCATTTTGTAGAGTTAATACCAAGTGCAAATGATATTTTTATTCAGGCAGTAAACAAAAATAGTTAAGAAAATGAGCAAATTAAAACTAATTATACAGAGAGAGTTTATTGCAAAAGTTCGTAATAAATCATTTATAATGATGACTTTTTTAAGTCCGTTATTAATGGTAGGAATGGGAGCTTTGGTTTATTTTCTAATGCAAAAAAACGACGAAAAAATTAAAGAGATTGTCTATGTAGATAATTCTGAAATGTTTTCGAAGGAAGATTTTAAGGATACCAAAACAATTCATTATTTAGATTATACTGCTTTAGGAATAGAAGAAACAAAGAAAAAAGTAGAAGAAGGAGATTATTATGGTGCCTTAATTATTCCTAAACAAGATAGTTTAGAGTTGTTGGCTAAATCAATAGAATTCTATTCTAAAGATTCTCCAGGAATGTCTGTAATGAGTTCTTTAGAAAATAAAATTGAGCAAAAAATTAGAAACGAAAAATTAAACAATTTTGGTATTGATTTAGATAAAATTGAAGCTTCTAAAATTAATACAGATATAAAAATGTATGATTTTTCTGGCGAAGAATCATCAAAATTAATAAACGGATTAAAAATTGGTGTTGGTGCAATTGCAGGATATTTATTAATGATGTTTGTTATGATTTATGGTACTTCTGTTATGAGAAGTGTTATCGAAGAAAAAACAAGTAGAATTATAGAAATTATAGTTTCCTCTGTAAAACCATTTCAATTAATGATGGGTAAAATATTAGGAAATGCCTCTGCTGGTTTATTACAATTCTTTATTTGGGGAGTAATACTTTTTGTTATTGTTACTGTAGCTTCGTCTATTTTTGGAGTAGATGTAGTAGAGATGCAGACAGCAAGAGTACCTGCAGAACAAATGGATGCAATGAAACAAGCAACTGCTGGAGATAAAGGACAAATGGTTATTCAAGAAATTTTAAAATTACCAATTTTAAAAATGTTTGTATTATTTATTTTTTACTTCTTAGGTGGTTTTATGTTGTATAGCTCTCTATTTGCAGCCGTTGGTGCAGCAGTAGATAACGAAACAGATACACAGCAATTTATGTTGCCAATAATGCTACCTTTAATTTTAGGAGTTTATGTTGGTTTTGCAACAGTAATGAATGATCCTCATGGTTCTATTGCGGTTCTTTTTTCATATATTCCATTTACAAGTCCTATTGTAATGTTAATGAGAGTTCCTTTTGGTGTTTCATGGTATGAACTAGCAATTTCTATGGCATTATTATTAGTTACATTTGTATTTATGGTTTGGTTAGCAGCTAAAATTTACAGAGTAGGTATTTTAATGTATGGTAAAAAACCTACGTATAAAGATTTGTATAAATGGTTAAAATATAAAGGATAAATGCAAGAAAATCTAGAGAAAGTTAAAGACGCCATTGTAGACGAAACAAAATCTATATTAGATTATACTTTTATCTTTAGTAAAGAAATAAGTATAACTGTAAAAGGCTTAATCTTTGTTGCTGTTGCGCTTTTTCTAACAGCTTTTATATTAAAACTAGTAAGAAGATTTATTACTAGAAAAATGCCAGAAAATGATAAAGTTAAATTTGTTAGTGTTTTTGGTTATATAAGATGGGTTGTTTTTTTAGTGATTTTTTTAATTGCGATGGATGCTTCTGGGGTAAATGTAACCGCAGTTTTTGCAGCTTCAGCAGTACTATTAATAGGTGTTGGTTTGGCGTTACAAACCTTGTTTCAAGATATATTATCTGGTATTTTTATTTTGGTAGATAAATCTGTTCATGTAGGTGATATTATAGAGTTAGAAGGTAAGGTAGGTAGAGTTTTAGATATTCGTTTAAGAACAACTAGAGCAGTTACAACAGATAATAAAGTGTTGGTAATTCCCAATCATTTATACCTTACAAACATTTTGTTTAATTGGACAGAAAACGGAACAGAAACTAGAGAATCTGTAGCAGTTGGTGTTGCTTATGGTAGTAATGTAGAGTTGGTAAAACAACTCTTATTAGATGCTGCTAAAAAGCACAAAAAGATTTTAAAAATTCCAGAACCAAAAGTATTATTTACAGATTTTGCAGATAGTTCTTTAAATTTTAAACTTGTTTTTTCTTTAAATGATAGTTTTGAAACCAGATTTGTACAAAGCGACCTACGTTTTGCTATAGATAAAGTATTTAGAGAAAATAATGTTACAATTCCTTTTCCACAAAGAGATGTACACGTTTTTAGTGAAAAAGCAAAAGTAGAATAGAATATAAAACTTTGAAAAGAATGAGTAAAATATTAATTATTGAAGACGAAGCTGCCATTAGAAGGGTTTTAACAAAAATTATTTCAGAAGAAAATGAGGCTTATAATGTTGAGGAAGCAGAAGACGGATTGTTAGGAATAGAAATGATTAAAAATAACGATTACGATTTAGTTTTATGTGATATTAAAATGCCAAAAATGGATGGTGTTGAGGTATTGGAAAAGGCAAAAAAGATTAAGCCAGAAATACCAATTGTTATGATTTCTGGTCATGGAGATTTAGATACAGCTGTAAATACAATGCGTTTAGGTGCGTTTGATTATATCTCTAAACCACCAGATTTAAATAGACTTTTAAATACAGTAAGAAATGCTTTAGATACAAAAGTATTAATTGTAGAGAATAAAAGATTAAAGAAAAAAGTTAGCAAAAGCTACCAAATGATTGGTGAAAGTGATGCTATTTCTCATATTAAAGATATTATAGAAAAAGTAGCAGCAACAGATGCAAGAGTCTTAATTACTGGACCTAACGGAACAGGGAAAGAATTGGTTGCACATTGGTTACACGAAAAATCTGATAGAGTTAAGGCTCCTATGATTGAAGTGAACTGTGCTGCAATTCCATCAGAATTAATAGAAAGTGAATTGTTTGGACATGTAAAAGGTTCTTTTACCGGTGCAAATAAAGATAGAGCTGGTAAGTTTGAAGCAGCAAATGGTGGAACTATTTTTCTAGATGAAATTGGTGATATGAGTCTGTCTGCACAAGCAAAAGTGTTACGTGCGTTGCAAGAAAATAAAATTCAACGTGTAGGTTCTGATAGAGATATTAAAGTAAATGTTAGAATTGTTGCAGCAACTAATAAAAACCTAAAGGAAGAAATTGCTGAAGGTAGATTTAGAGAAGATTTGTACCATAGATTAGCTGTTATTTTAATTCAAGTTCCTTCTTTAAATGACAGAAGAGAAGATATTCCTTTATTAGTAGATTTTTTTACTGATAAAATTTCTGTAGAACAAGGAACTCCTAAAAAAGTATTTTCATCTGCCGCGATAAAGTTATTGCAAGAATACGATTGGACAGGAAATATACGTGAATTAAGAAATGTGGTAGAACGTTTAATTATTCTTGGAGAAAAAGAAGTTTCTGCGAATGATATAAAGTTATTTGCAAGTAAATAATTTTAATAAAGTTTATAATAAAAAAGGGGAATCAACAATTGTTGATTCCCCTTTTTTATGAAAAATAATCTTACTTATTTCTGAATATCAAATCTATCAAGATTCATTACTTTAGTCCAAGCAGCAACAAAATCTTTAACAAATCTTTCTTGTCCGTCATTTGCACCATATACTTCTGCAATAGCTCTTAATTCTGTATTAGAACCAAAAATTAAATCTGCACGAGTTCCTGTAAATTTAACTTCATTTGTTTTACGATTTCTACCTTCAAAGAATCTATCATCTTCAGAAGTAGCCTTCCAAGTATATGTAAAATCTAATATGTTTTTAAAGAAGTCATTAGTTAAACTACCTACGTTTTCTGTAAAAACACCATTGCTAGATCCATCATAATTAGCACCTAATACACGTAAACCACCCACTAAAACAGTCATTTCTGGAACAGATAACGTTAATAAATTAGCTTTATCAATCAATAAATCTTCTCCAGCTATTTTTATATCTGCTTTAATATAGTTTCTAAAACCATCTGCAATAGGTTCTAAATAACTAAAACCTTCTATATCTGTTTGTGCTTGTGAAGCGTCGCCTCTACCAGGAGTAAAATCAACTTTAGTTGTATTACCAACATTTTTAAGTCCTTGTTCTATACCAACATTACCCGCTAAAACAATTAAATCTGCAATAGAAATTTCTCCTTTAAAATCCTTTCTTATTGCTTCTAAAACAGTTAATACTTTATCTAACTCTTTAGGGTTATTTACTTCCCAACTTCTTTGTGGTTCTAAACGTACACGTGCGCCATTTGCGCCACCTCTTTTGTCTGAACCTCTAAAAGTAGAAGCAGAAGCCCAAGCTGTAGTTACTAATTGAGAAACTGTTAAACCAGAATTTAAAATTAATTCTTTTAGTGTAGCAATATCTCCTTCACTTAAAGTATAGTTTACGTTTGGTATAGGATCTTGCCATAATAATTCTTCTTTAGGAACTTCTGGACCTAAGTAACGAGAAACGGGTCCCATATCTCTATGCGTAAGTTTGTACCAAGCACGTGCAAAGGCATCTTCAAAAGCTTTATGGTCTTCATGAAAACGTTTAGAAATTACTAAATATGCAGGATCTACTTTTAAAGCAATATCTGCGGTAGTCATCATTAAACCTTGTGTAGCATTTGCATCACCAGCTTTAGGAGCTCTTTTAGCGTTAGAAGCTGCAGTTGGCGCCCATTGGTGTGCTCCGGCAGGACTTTTCACTAGTTCCCAATCGTAATTTAATAAAACATCAAAATATTCATTATCCCAACGTGTTGGGTTTGGTGTCCATGCGCCTTCAATACCACTTGTAATGGTATCATCTAAGACACCAGAACCAAAAGAGTTTTTCCAGCCAGTACTCATTTCTTCAATAGAAGCACCATGTGGCTCTTTACCAACATATTTACCAGGATCTGCTGCACCATGTGCTTTACCAAATGTGTGTCCACCTGCAACTAGCGCTACTGTTTCTTCATCATTCATAGCCATTCTACCAAAAGTTTCTCTAACATCGTGTGCAGAACCTTGCGGATCAGGGTTTCCATTTGGTCCTTCTGGGTTTACGTAAATCCATCCCATCATTACTGCAGCAAGCGGATCTTCTAAATCACCATCTTCATAACGGTCTTTATTTTCTCCCCATTCTGTTTCGCTTCCCCAATAAGCATCTTGTTCTGGTTCCCAAACATCTTCTCTTCCTCCAGCAAACCCAAATGTTGGGAATCCCATAGATTCTAAAGCGCAGTTTCCTGCAAGAATCATTAAATCTGCCCAAGAAATTTTAGTACCATATTTTTGTTTAATAGGCCATAATAATAAACGAGCTTTATCTAAGTTTCCATTATCTGGCCAACTATTTATAGGTGCAAATCTTTGGTTACCACCTCCAGCGCCACCGCGACCGTCACCAACTCTATATGTACCTGCGCTATGCCAAGCCATACGAATCATAAAACCTCCATAATGACCATAATCTGCAGGCCACCAATCTTGCGAATCTGTCATTAAATTAGTAACATCTTCTTTTAATGCTGAAAAATCGATACTATTAAACGCTTTTGCATAATCAAAATCTTCTCCCATTGGGTTTGATTTTGCTGCATTCTGACGTAAAATATTTAACTTTAATTCGTTTGGCCACCAATCTCTATTTTTAACACCGCCACCAGAAGTTTCTTTCTTTGTGCCACTAAAAAAAGGACATTTGCTAATATCTCCGCTATTATGATCCATATAATATATTTTTTAAATTTAATTTTTTGTAAAACTACTTATTCAGTAATCTTAATAGTTATAAGTAAAATTGATAGTTTTTATTTTAATATAACTAAACTTTATTACTAATATAAAGTTACAATTTTTTTTCACTCATATATTAGTAATAGTGTAAATCTATTTATAAAGACAAAAACTATAAGTAAAACTTATTTCAATATAAAAAGTTACCATTAAAATAGTTGCTTTTTTTTTGCTTTCCGTTCTATCTTTGTATCAGTAAAAAATAGCATATTAATAATTATAAAATTTATATAGAATGGCAACAATAGTAGGTAAAAAATTTCCAGATTTAAACGTAGATGCAATGAATGAAATGGGAGATACGTTTAAATTAAACGTATTGGAAGAAGCAGTTAATAACAAAAAGAAAGTGTTATTGTTCTGGTACCCAAAAGATTTTACATTTGTTTGTCCTACCGAATTACACGCTTTTCAAGCAGCTATTGCAGAATTTGAAAAAAGAAATACAATTGTAATTGGTGCTTCTTGTGATACTCCAGAAGTTCACTTTGCATGGTTAAGTACTTCTAAAGATAATGGTGGTATAGAAGGTGTTACATACCCAATTTTAGCAGATAGCAACAGAAACTTATCGTCTATCTTAGGTATTTTAGATATTACCAATGAAACTTTTGATGAAGCTACACAAACAATTCAAGTAGAAGGAGATAATGTAACTTACAGAGCTACTTATTTAATTGACGAAGAAGGAACTGTTTTTCATGAAGGAATTAATCACATGCCAGTTGGTAGAAATGTAAATGAATTTTTACGTTTAATCGATGCCTATGCGCACGTACAGTCTCACGGAGAGGTTTGTCCTGCAAACTGGGAAGAAGGTAAAGAAGCAATGGCTCCTAATGCAAAAGGAACAGCAGCATATTTAGCATCTAACTAAAAAATTTAAAAAGGATTCTAATTCGTGTTTTAGTTGGGGGATTAAAATACGAATTACCTTTTTTTTTAATACATAAAATTATGTTACAAGAATTAACAGAAGATAATTTACAAGAAATTGTAAACGGAAATAATAAGGTAATTGTACAATACTCTGCTACTTGGTGTGGTAATTGTAGAATTATGAAACCAAAATTTAAAAAGTTAGCTTCAGAAAATGAAAACATAACTTTTGTAATTGCAGATGCAGAAAAATTTCCTGAAAGCAGAAAATTAGCAGATGTAAGTAACTTACCAACTTTTGCAACTTTTGAAGGTGGTAGTTTTAAAAATCAAACACAAACAAATAAGTTTGATGTGTTAAAGGAATTAGTAAACGAAGTAATTTAAGTAAATTATGAAATTACCAGTAATTAAACATCTTACTAATTTTATCGAAGAAAACGATCAGGATTATGTGTTAGAAACTATTGAAACTCTAGAAGCTTTAACAGAAGTTCCGTCTTTAAAAGATGATGAATTAGATGTTATTGGAGAGTTAATTTCTAATATGTATGGTGCTCTAGAAGTTGATAAAATGATAAAAGATGGCACACCAAAAAAAGAAGCGTTAAATACTTTTATGAAACGCGTTTTAGGTTCTATTGATAAATAAATAGCAACCTTATATTATATAGAATCTCAAGTGTAAGCTTGAGATTTTTTTGTTTATTGAAACTTGTTTTTCAACTGTTCTGTAATCTCATTTCCTCTATAAATTGCGCCTTCCATATAGCCACCGTAACTAGTTGATGTTTCTGAACCGGCAATTATAAATTTACCTTTTAAAAATTCTTTCTGATAAACTGAATGTCCGTTATTGAAATGTGGATTGATATAAGTGCCATTTTCAAAATTTAAAAGATTTTCTTTATTCCATACTTTTTCTTCATAAGAAAGATAGTTTAAACCATCTTCACCAAAGAATTTAAAGAGTTGTTCTTGTATTTTTTTCTCTCTCGTTTCTTTTGATTCATTTACCAAAGCACCATTTAAAAACCCCATTAAAGAAAAACGGTTATTTTCGAAATTAGAATGATCATACATTTCTGTAAACGGACCTACATTACTAAAACCAACGCCAGATAAACCTTGTTCTTTCCAAAAAGAAGTTTTATAAACCATTGCAAATTTTATAGAATCTTTCATCCATGTATGTGTGTTGTTTGCAATTTTGATGAGGTTTGAATCTAATTCAGAAGAAAATGAAACCGAATTTACCAATAGTTGAGGCGGAATGGTTGAAATAACAACATCTGCAATAAATACTGATTTTTCTGTACTCACCTTTATAGAAGCTTCAGTGTCATCAATATTTAAGACCTTCTTATTTAATAAGATTTCATCTTCAGAAAAATCTTTAGCTAATTCTTCTAAGATTGTTGCAGTTCCACCAATAATTCTATAACTAATTTCTTGATTTTTTGGAACTTTAAAACGTTGAGGTAAATTATTAGCAGCTGCCTCAAATAAAGCATCTCCATTCATGTTTTGTTCAAATAAAGAGATGTTTAATTCTTTACAAACTTTTAATAATTCTTCATTATATCTCCAAAGCCAAGTTGCACCTAATTCGACTTTTGTATCATTTACTTTTTTGGTGTAAATTCTACCTCCAACTCTGCTGTTTGCTTCTAAAATTGTAACTAAAAACCCAGCTTTTTTTAATTTATACCCTAAATAGATACCAGAAATTCCTGCACCAAGAATAATTATTTTTTTCTTCATTTTGATAAAAGGGAGTCTTATTTATTTAATTTCGATTTTATAAAAAGGCCCATTTCTTGTCCCCAGACATTATAAGTTAGTTTTGATGGGTGAACGCCATCACTAAAATAAATTTTAGCATTATTAGTAGGTAAACTATGTTTTTTACTCCAATTCTCTAGCGTTATAACTTCATTATAATAGAAAACGTTCTTTTTATCTTTAACTATAACTTGTAATTTTTCTCCTAATATTTCTACTAAATTACCTATTACAAATTTTATAGGTTTTGTAAATGCAGGAAATTCTTTTATAGGTGGCATATTTGTAAAGAATATGGGAGTTTCAGGAAATTTAATCTCTAATAAATTGATAAGTTCTTCAATAGCTTCACTCCACTTTTTAGGGGAATTTAATGTAAAAGCATCATTTCCTCCCATACCAACAATAATAATATCGGTAGACGTTTCTTCAATTTTAGGAATAATTTTTTTACTAAGTCTCTCTACAGTATAACCACTTCTAGCATATACACGCCAATTTATATTTGCCTTTAATTCTGTAGAAAGTGTCTTTGCAAGAGCGCCTGTAAATCCGTTTTTATGAAAGTCTACACCTACGCCCGCAATTGTGCTTTCTCCAATAGAGAGTATATTTAGAGTTGTATTAAAATTACCATTTACAAAACCTCTTGGTTCTTTAGCTTCTGGAAGCTTGGGTACTTTTTTACGAATACTTTTTCCTTGAAAATATAAAAAAGGCAATAAAGGCACTGAAACTATTGCGCCTAGAATATATTTTAATTTGTTATTCATTTCCTTTTTCTTCTTTCTCTTCATTTACTTTCTTAATAATAGCTTTTAAACGTTCTTTATTAAGTTGTTTTTCTAGTTTCACTTTGTTAATTTTTCTATTCATTAACTTGGTGTGTTTAGCTTTGTTTAGCGTATTTTTTGCTTTTCCTTTTTTTGGCATTTCTTGTATTATCTATAAAAGATACAAATAGAATAAACGTTTCTATCTTTCTTCAAATTCTATTATCTTCGTTTTTTACAAAAATAAGAAAATATAATGGGAAGAAATTTAAAAGATTATATCGTAATCGGACTAAAAGGTATGGCTATGGGAGCTGCAGATGTTGTTCCTGGTGTTTCTGGAGGAACAATTGCATTTATTTCTGGAATTTATGAAGAACTTTTAAGTTCTATAGCGAGTGTGAATTTAAAATTACTTAAAACGCTAAAGACAGAAGGTATAAAAGCTGCTTGGAAACAAGTGAATGGTTCTTTCTTATTATCTCTTTTTATAGGTATATTTATTAGTATAATTTCTTTAGCAAAAACCATAAAATGGTTGTTAGAAAATGAGCCGGTTTTGTTGTGGTCATTTTTCTTCGGATTGGTTGCTGCAAGTATTATTTATATAGGAAAGCAAGTAGAAAATTGGAATGCTAAAATTATTATTTTATTCATTTTAGGTATTTCATTTGGTTATGCAATAACAATAATACCGTCTACAAATGTTGGTGGTATTAATTACTTATTTTTAATTTTTGCAGGTGCAATAGCATCTTGTGCAATGATTTTGCCAGGTATTTCTGGTTCTTATATTTTGCTTTTAATTGGTGTATATCCTGTTGTTATGACAGCTTTAACAGATAAAAATTATAAGATAATTGCATCCATTGGTTTAGGTGTAATTGTTGGTTTACTTTCTTTTTCTAAACTATTAAAATGGCTTTTTGCAAATTATAAAAATCAAATGCTAATTGTTTTAACAGGTATCATGCTAGGTTCTTTAAATAAAGTTTGGCCTTGGAAAGAAACAATTTCTACGTATGTAAATAGTCATGGAGTTACAAAACCGTTACTAGAACAAAGTGTTTCTCCTTTTTCTTTTGATGGAGATCCTAAATTAATGATGGCAATTGTACTTGCATTTGTTGGTTTTGGTTTAATTTTATTGATGGAGAAATTGGCAGTTAAAAAAGGATAATGCAACAAGAGAAAAGTTTTTATCAGAAATTATACCTTTTCTTAAAAGGATTAGCAATGGGAGCTGCAAATAAAGTTCCTGGTGTTTCTGGCGGAACAGTTTCTTTTGTTTTTGGTTTTTACGAAGAACTTATTTATTCTTTTAGAAAGATAAATTTAACAGCATTTAAGTTGTTAATAAATGGTCGTTTTAAAACATTTTATAAATATGTAAATGGCCAGTTTCTAATATTAATAATGGGAGGAAGTATTTTTAGTTACTTCAGTATTTCTCTTGTTTTAGATTACTTCTTAAAAAATTACGAACTTTATGTTTGGAGTTGGTTTTTTGGGATGATTATTGGTTCTATATATTACATTGGTAAAGACTTTGGCGACTGGAATAAAACTAATGTTATTTCTTTAATTATAGGTGTTTCGGTTGGCTTAGGAATCAGTTTTTTAACCCCTGCAGGAGAAAATGATAATCTTTGGTTTGTTTTTATTTGCGGTATTATTGGTGTTTCTGGAATGACGCTTCCAGGTCTTTCTGGCTCATTTATTCTTATTTTAATGGGGAATTATGTGTTACTATTAGTAGATTCTGTAAATGAATTGTTCTACGTTGTAACCAATTTAATTATAGGAAATTTTGATGTTTTAGAAGATCCAGAAAAAATAAGATACCTTAAGATAATTACTGTGTTTACAGCAGGTTCTGCTTTTGGGTTGGTTTCTATTAGTCATGTTTTAGGCTATGTTCTAAAAAGATGGAACACAATTGTAACTGCTGTAATTATCGGGTTTATAACAGGTTCTTTGGGTATTGTTTGGCCTTGGAAAAAAGCGATATATTTAGTTTATAATAATGAGTTTCTTTTAGATAAAAAAGGGCATAAAATTATTGAAAACTATAATCGTTTTATACCAGATTTTTCATTAACAGAAACATGGTTAGCCATTTTTTACATTATAATTGGTGTTGCTTTAATTTTAATAATAGATTATTATGGAAGAAAAAAGAAATAGAGTTTTTGGTCTTTTAGGTAAAAATATCTCCTATTCATTTTCTAGAGGATATTTTGCAGAAAAATTTGAGAAGTTAGATTTAAAGAAAAATCATTATAAAAATTTTGATTTAGCAAGTATTAAAGATTTTCCTTCAATTATAAAGAACGAAGAGTTCTTAGAAGGTATTAATGTTACAATTCCTTATAAAGAAGAGGTAATACAATATTTAGATAAGTTAGATAAAACAGCAGAGGAAATTGGAGCTGTAAATACAATTAAATTTACTAAAAGGGGTAATTTAAAAGGATACAATACAGATGTTGTAGGTTTTGAAAACTCAATTTTTCCTTACTTAAAAAAGCATCATAAATACGCCTTAATTTTAGGAACTGGTGGTGCTTCTAAAGCTATTGCTTATGCTCTTAAAAAGAACAATATTAAATACAAGTTTGTCTCTAGAAATCCTTCAGAAAAAAAAGAAATTTCTTACCAAGATTTAACAGAAGAAGTTATTTCTAAATACCATGTAATTATAAATTGTACACCTGTAGGAACTTCACCAGACATACATTTATCGCCAAATATACCTTATCAATTTCTAACGGATAAACATTTATTGTTCGATCTAATTTATAACCCAGAAGTTTCTACTTTCTTGTCTAAAGGAAAAGAAAAAGGAGCTGCCATAAAAAATGGTTATGAAATGTTAGAATTACAAGCAGAAGAATCTTGGCGAATTTGGAATAAAAGCAAATAATAATTATAGCTCTAGTTTTTGTATAACTAGTAAGTTGTCAGTATCTTTATAAACTATAATAATAATGTATTATTAAACGAACTTAAACATTGTAGATATGTTAGATAATAATGAAGAAAACGTTGAAAAAACGGTAGTAAAAGTAGAAGAAGCTGTTAATGACACTCTAGATTTAAAGGAGGAAAAGGCTGCGGTTGTTGAGGAAACAGTTGAAGTTGTTGTACAAACAGTAGACGAGAATTCTAAAGCAATTGAAGAAGTAGAAAACTCTGTAGCAGAAGAAGCAGAGAAAAATGAGGTAAAAGAAGAGAAGGCTGCTGCTTTAGATTATACTGTTTTATCTTTAGAAGATTTAATTAAAGAGTTACAAAATACATTATCTAACAATCCTGTTAATAGAATTAAAGACCAAGTAGACGCTATAAAAAATGCGTTTAATGCAAAATTTGGTGCTTTATTAGCAGAAAAGAAAAAAGTATTTATTGAAGAAGGAGGGAATACAATAGATTTTCAATATTCTAGCCCTCTAAAAGGTGAATATAATACGTTGCTTTCAGATTATAAAAAGCAAAGAGATGCTCATTACAACGCTATAGAAAAGCAAATGGATGACAATCTTAATAAAAGGTTTGAAGTTATAGAAGGTTTAAAAAATCTTATAGAGAATGCAGACGCAAACACTATGTATAAAGATTTTAAAGTGTTACAAGATTCTTGGCGTTCTATTGGGCCAGTTTCTAAAACTCGTTATAATGATACATGGAAAACGTATCATCATCATGTAGAGCGTTTTTATGATTTACTTCACTTAAGCAATGATTTTAGAGATTTAGATTTTAAGAATAATTTAGAAGAAAAACTTAAAATTGTTGCAAAAGCAGAAGCATTAGCAGCGTCTACAGATGTTAATGATGCTTTTAAAGAATTACAAGATTTACATAAAATCTGGAAAGAAGATATAGGACCTGTTGCTAAAGATGTTAGAGAAGACGTTTGGCAAAAATTTAGTGCTGCAACAAAAAAAATACACGACAAACGCCACGAACATTTTCGTGATATGAAGTCTAAATATCAAGAGATTATTACTAAAAAATTAGAGGTTATAGCGCGTTTAAATGCTTATGATACTTCTGGTAACAAATCTCACAAAGATTGGCAAAATAGTATTAATGATGTCGAGAAATTAAGACAAGAATATTTTAATGTAGGTAAATTACCATATGCTAAAAGCGAAGAAGTTTGGCAAAAGTTTAAAACAGCTACAAAGAAATTTAACAGTTCGAAAAATCATTTTTATAAAGATGAAAAAAGCGAACAACAAGAAAACTTAAAAAAGAAACAAGCATTAATAGAAGTTGCAGAATCTTTAAAAGAAAGTGAAGATTGGGCTGTTGCAACCGAGGCAATGAAAAAAATTCAATCAGATTGGAAAGAAATTGGTCATGTACCAAGAAAATTTTCTGATGATATTTGGAAAAAATTTAAAGCTGCTTGTAATGCTTATTTCGATAGATATCACGATCAAAAAAATGCAGTAAGTAAAGAACAACAAGCTTTAGTAGATGCTAAAAAAGCTTATTTAGAGAGTTTAAAAGAAGAAAAAGAGCATTCTAAAGAAAGTGTTTTAGAAGCTATTAATACTTGGAAAGAGTTAGGACCATTGCCTAGAAATGTTAGACATTTAGAAGGGAAATTTAATAAGCAAATAGATAGGTTGCTAGAAAGTTTATCTTTAGATAAGAAAGAAGTTTCTATGTTAAAGTTTACGTATGTTGTAGATGGTTTAGCTGCTAATGAAGATTATAGAAAGCTAGATTCTGAACAATTATTTGTTAGAAAGAAGATTGATGAGGTTGTAAAAGAAATGCAACAGTTAGAAAATAACTTAGGTTTCTTTTCTAATGCTAAAGATGACAATCCTTTGGTTTTAAATGTTAAGAAAAGAGTACTTGAGTTTAAAGAAGATTTAGATATTTGGAAAGAGAAACTAAATTATATTAAAAAGTTAGATTATTAGATTACAAGAAAATTATAAGTACAAAAAAAAACTCGAAGCTAAGCTTCGAGTTTTTTTATGAAATATTTTAAAAGATTAAGAAAATAATTTATCCATTTTCTCTTTCTCTTCATCAGCTAATGCAGCATCAACTAAGATACGTCCACTATGCTCATCTATAGTTATCTTCTTTCTATTTGCAATTTCTAATTGAACTTGTGGTGGTATTGTAAAATAAGATCCTCCAGAAGCACCTCTTTCGATTGCAACTACTGCTAAACCATTTTTAACCTTAGTTCTAATTCTTGTATAAGCAGCAAATAAGTGTGCATCTAAAGATTTAGCAAACTCTTCAGATTTTTCTCCTAAAAGTTTTTCTTCTTTTTCAGTTTCTTTTAAGATAGCATCTAATTCAGCTTTTTTATGACCTAAATGTTTGTCTTGTTTCGCTAATTTTTCTTTAGTACCATCTATAACTTCATTTTTCTGAGAAATTTTAGCTTTGTACTCGTTAATTCTTTTTTCAGCTAATTGAATCTCTAAATCTTGAAATTCCATTTCTTTAGACAATGAATCAAACTCTCTGTTATTTCTAACATTTTTTTGTTGTTCCTCGTACTTAGCCATTAAAGTTTTAGAATCTTCAATTGCTTGTTTTTTATTAGTGATTTCAGTTTCTAAATTAGTAGCATCTTCAACTAAATTAGAAATACGGGTATTTAATCCGGCAACTTCATCTTCTAAATCTTCAACCTCTAAAGGCAATTCACCTCTAACGTTTCTAATTTCATCAATTCTAGAGTCTATTAATTGTAAATCATACAATGCTCTTAATTTTTGCTCAACTGAAATTTCTTTCTTCTTTGCCATGTTTATATGTAATAAATTGGATTCGTACTTTTTTCTGATAAAATGACTGCAAAATTACTGAATTTTTTCGTAAGATAGTCAACCAAAAGGTTTTTTGTAAACTGTTCGCTCTCATAATGACCAATATCTGCCAATAAAATGCTTTTTTCAGCTTTAAAAAATTCATGATACTTAAAATCTGCACTCACATAAGCGTCTGCTTTAGCTCTTTTTGCGTTTGAAATAGCAAAACTACCCGAACCGCCTAAAACAGCTACTTTTTTTATTTTTTTATTGATTAGTTCAGAATGACGAACACAATCGGTCTTCATTGTTACTTTTAAAAATGATAAAAAATCTTTTTCGTTCATTTCTACAGGCAGTTCACCAATCATTCCCATACCAATATCTTGATGCACATTTTCTGTTGTAATTATTTCATATGCAACTTCTTCGTAAGGATGTTCTTTATTTAAAGCTTTTAAAATAGAGGCTTCATTTTTACTCTCAAAAACAACACTAATTCTTGTTTCTTTTTCAGTATGAAGTTTCCCTTTTTCTCCAACAACAGGATTCGAATTTTCGTTTCCCCTGTATGTTCCTTCTCCATTTATGTTAAAAGAGCATTTGTCGTAATTACCAATATCACCTGCACCTGCGTTAAAAAGAGAATTTCTTAAGTTTTCTGCATTTTTAATTGGCACAAAAGTGGTTAGTTTTTTTATAATCCCTTTTTTAGGAATTAGAATTTGTGTATTCTCTAAACCTAAAACTTCGCACATTTTAGCCGAAACGCCATTTTTAGAGTTATCTAGAGCAGTATGTGTAGCATAAATAGCAATATCATTTTTTATCGCCTTTAGAACGACTCTTTCAACGTAAGAATTCCCGTTTAGTTTTTTTAATCCACCAAAAATAATTGGATGGAAACTAATAATTAAATTACATTTTTTAGCAATTGCTTCATTTACAGTTTCCTCTAAAGTATCTAGTGTAACTAAAATTCCTGTAACTTCTGTTTGGTAGTTTCCTACGAGTAAACCAACATTATCAAAATCTTCGGCATAATTTAAAGGAGCCAATTCTTCTAAATAATTTGTTACTTCTTTTATATTCATTCGGTTATCTTTTCTAAAACCAAAGTTAACATTTTTAATGTATTTTTACCCCAATGAAAGTACTTAGATTTTTACTCTTTCCGTTTGCAGTATTATATGATTTTGTTACTAGAATACGTAACTTTTTTTTTGATGTTGGTATTTTTAAAGTAACATCATTTAAAATACCTGTAATTATTGTTGGTAATTTAAGTGTTGGAGGAACGGGTAAAACACCTCAAATTGAATATTTAATTCGATTATTAAAAAATAATTTTAAAACAGCTGTTTTAAGTAGAGGTTATAAAAGAGAAACAGAAGGTTTTGTTTTATTGAATAAAAATCATTCTGCGGCAGATGTTGGAGATGAACCTTTACAATATTTTAAAAAGTTTAATGATATTAGTATTGCAGTAGATGCAAATAGAGTAGAAGGTATTACAAGTTTAATTAAGAATAAGAAACCAGATGTTGTCTTACTAGATGATGCTTTTCAGCATAGAAAAGTAAAAGGAAGTTTTTATATTTTACTAACAAAGTATGCTGATTTATTTGTGGATGATTTTCTTTTACCAACAGGTAATTTAAGAGAAAGTAGACAAGGAGCAAATAGGGCAGATGTAATTTTGGTTACTAAATGTCCTTATAATTTATCGAAAAAGAATCAGGATTCTATAAAATTAAAATTGCGTAAATTTAACAAAGAAGTATTTTTTACTAGTATTTCTTATGCAGATAAAGTTCTAGGTTCAAAAGAGATTTCAACATTAGATCTAGTGAATTTAGACGTTTTATTAATCACGGGAATAGCAAATCCTGCTCCTTTAATAAATTATTTAGAAAGTTTAAAAGTTAAGTTTCATCATTTAAAGTACGCAGACCATCATCATTTTTCGAGTAATGAAATTACAGCTATAAAAAAGAAATTTGATGATATGAAATTACCTAAAATAATTTTAACTACCGAAAAAGATTACGTGAGATTACAAGATCATATTAATGATTTATACTATTTACCTATCGAAACTTCTTTTTTAAATAATGAAAATAAAGCATTTAATTTGCTTATAAATAACCATTTAAAATAAAAACTTTAAATTTGGTATTATTATTGATATTTTAGAACAAATCATTAGAATGAAAAAACTATTTATATTTTCTGTTATTATTTTATTATCTAATTGTATTTCTGCTCAAGAAAGTATAGAAACTCTAGCTTTAGAAGAGATTGTTCCTGTTAATTGGGAATCTTCTTTTAAGAAAGCTTTAAAAAAATCGAAAAGAGAAAAGAAACCAATTTTAATTTATTTTACAGGATCGGATTGGTGCAGTCCTTGTAAAATTTTAGATAAGAAATTATTTCATTCAGAGAAATTTAAGGCAATTGCAGACAAAGATTTAATCTTATATGAAGCAAATAACCCAAGAAATAAAGATCTTGTTAGTCCTAAAATGCTAGAAGAAAATTATAAGTTAATAAGCAAGTATAAAGTAAAATCATACCCAACATTAGTTTTTATAAATCATCAAGAAAAAATGATTGGTTATAAAAAAGGATTAATTCTTACAGAATACTATTATCCATTTATACAGTCTGTAATAGAAAATTATTAATAAATAAAAAGCAAAAAAAAACCGAAGTTAATAGCTTCGGTTTTTTTTGTGCGCACAAGTCTTAAAACCTTGTTTTTACAAATCTATCTTGCTGTTTAATTAAAACTTTAATCTAACTCTTATTAATAAAAGTTTAAGGCGTTTATAGCCTCTAGTTTTATTGAGATGATTAAAATATAGCTTCTTTATATATTAGTTAATGCGTTTTAAATAAACATATATAGATACTCTTTAGGATAGATTTATTCTTCTGTTTAATAGTGTTAGTACAATTAACTTCCTATATTATTCCTATAACTTTATAAAAAAAAAATAGGTATAAAAAAAACCGAAGCAAATTGCTTCGGTTTTTCCATTCAATATAAAATCGAATTATTTTTGATTGATAACTCTAAAAGTAGTTCTTCTGTTTGCTCTGTGTTGTGCTTCTGTACAAGAAACACCATCAGCACATCTGTTAGTTAATTTAGACTCTCCAAGACCGTTTCCAGTTAATTGGCTAGGATTAACTCCTTTAGTAATTAAGTAGTTTGTAACTGCTTGTGCTCTTCTTTCAGATAAGTTTTGGTTGTTTTCTTTTGTTCCTCTTGAATCTGTGTGAGACTCAATAGCTACAGCAACACCATCTTTTAAGATTGGTAATAAACGAGCGTCAATAATTCTTTTTGCACCATTAGTTAAAGTTGCACTTCCTAAGTTCCAGTTAATTGGTAACGGAGTGTTGTTAACTAATTCACATTCAACTTCTTTCCAAGTAGTTAAACCACCTTTGTTAACTAAAACTTCTTTAGTAACAGTTCTGTATTTTGCAGAAACAGTAACTTCTTCTTGGTAAGCATCTTTAACTAAAACTACTTTGTTGATAGAACCATAAACAGCAGGTACATCGATAGTTTTTGTTGTTGGTCCAGAAACCATTACTTTCTTAGTATATGTTTTATCATATCCAGGAACTTTAGCAGAAGCAGTAGTAGCATCTGAACTTAAAGTTGTTAAAGAAACAGTTACAAATTGTGCAGGAATTGGCTTATAACACCAGTATCTACAGTCATTAGGATCACTTGATTCACAATCAGGTGCTTTTTCACTCATCTCCCATACTGCAGATGCAGCTTTAGTTTCAATAACTTGAGAATCTGGGCTAAAAGTAGCTTTGATTGTTCTTAATTTGTTAGCATCTTCTTTTGCAGTATAAGATTCAGTTTTAGTTTCCCAAACACTTGGTACAACAACTAAACGTTGGTCTGCTTCTTTAATTAATACTCTTTCTGTAACAGTTTCGTAAGTTGCAGGATATGTTACTATTTTCTTGTAAGCAGGAGCAATCTCGATAGTTACATCTTCATTTTTCCAAACTTCTGGAGTTTTACAACGTACATAACATTTTCCTGGTTCTGGGTTTGATGGTAAATCCTGTGCAAAAGCAACCGCGCCGAACATTAATAATGTAGCACTTAGTAAAATTTTTTTCATGGGTAATTAGTTTTTAATATTTATCGTTCACTTAGTAAGACTCTAAATAGTTTTAAAAGTCACTATAAAGATACAATAAAAAAATAAATGTTAAAAAAAAGTTAAAGAAATCTTAAAAAGTATTTTTATAAGGTGTTGTTGTAGAGACTTTTAATGATTCCGTCTGAAAGACCAATTTTTGGGACATAAATTTTTCTAGCACCACTCCATTTCATAGCAGATAAGTAAATTTTTGTTGCAGGTATTATAACATCTGCTCTATCCGGGTTTAAACTCAGTTCAGAGATACGATCATCATAAGACATGTTCTTTAAGAACTGATACTGAGCGTTTAAATAAATAAAAGAAATAGGTTTTCCTTCTGTTCTGCCAGACATTTTAAAGATTTTGTTAATGTTACCGCCAGAACCAATTAATGAAACGCCTTTTAAATCTTTGGTATTCTTCTTAATCCATTTTTCTACATTAGAAAAAATTTCTTTATTAACAGATTTTTTATTGTTTAAGAGACGAACAGTACCCATTTTAAAAGACTTAGAATTTATTATTTCGCCTTTAGAAAATAGCGTGAATTCTGTACTACCACCACCAACATCTACATATAAATATGAGTTATCTCCTTCAATTAGTTCGTTTAAATCTGTAGAAGATATAATAGCTGCTTCTTCTTTTCCTCCAATAACATCGATTTTTACACCTGTTTCTGCAAGAATTCTATCTGTTACTTCTTTACCATTAGAGGCTTCTCTCATTGCAGAGGTAGCACACGCTTTGTATCTTTCAACTCCATGCACATTCATAAGTAGTTTAAAAGCTTCCATTGCGTTTATCATTCTGTTAACATTAGCATCACTAATAATACCTTCGTTAACAAATACATCTGCTCCCAAACGAATAGGAACACGAACTAAAGAAGATTTTTTAAACTGAGGCTCTCTATCTTCAGAAACAATTACGTTTGAAATTAGTAATCTTATGGCATTAGAACCGATATCAATTGCTGCTAATTTTTTTATTTCTAACAAAATGTATTATTTATGGTTTTTAGGAAATTCTGCAAAAATAGTTTTTCCTCTTCTTATGTTTTTCCAGTGTTTTTCTTGAAATTGTAATGCAATTACACCACAAGTTGGTACGTGTGCTAGCGGTTTGTTTCCAAATTCATTAACAAATGTATTAATACCATGATCGTGACTAAATATAATTGCAGAATTAAATGCATCATCTAAAGCATTTACCGTTTTTACTAAATAACCATCGCTAAAACTATACAACTGTCTTTTTATTTGAAGGTTTGCGTGTGGAAAACCGAAGTTCTCACAAAAAATAACTGCGGTATGTAAAGCTCTATTTGCACTACTGGTAATAAAGACGTCTGGTTTATCCATTTTTTTAGACAAAACTTTAGACATTAAATGAGCATCTTTAATACCACGCTTTTTTAAAGGTCTATCAATATCTTCTATTCCAGAATACTCCCAAGAAGATTTTGCGTGTCTAACAATATAAAGTGTTTTCATTTAATTTTTTAGTTGTGTTGGGTAAATATAAAAATTTATGGCGCTAATCTTTCTATTTTCCAAGAAAAATCTTTTTCTAGACGATATCTAATTCTATCATGTAGTCTATTTGGTCTCCCTTGCCAAAACTCTATAGAAATAGGTTTCACTAAGTAACCGCCCCAATGTTGTGGTCTTGTAATTTCTTTACCTTCAAATTCTTTTTCAAAAGTTAATAAACTTTGTTCTAATTCTTTCCTAGAATCTACAACTGTACTTTGGTTAGAAGCCCAAGCACCTAGTTTACTTCCATCTGGTCTAGACTCAAAATAACCATCAGATAGGTTTTCTACTTGTTTCTCTGCAATACCTTTTATTATAATTTGTTGTTCTAAAGCTGGCCAAAAGAAAGACAAACAAATATGGTTGTTTTCTTCTATTGCTTTTCCTTTTTCTGATGTATAGTTGGTGTAAAAAATAAAACCTTCCCAAGTAAATTTCTTTAATAAAACGATTCTGTTTTTAGGAAAACCATCTTTACCAATAGTAGAAATATTCATTGCATTAGTTTCTTCTACAGCATCAGTTTCATCTGCATTTCTAAACCATGTTTGAAATAATTCCATTGGGTTTTCTGGACAATTACTTTCTAAAAGTTCTTGCTTTTCGTAAGATTTACGGTAATTAGATAAGTCTTTAGACATTTAATTTATTTGTGTACAGTAAAAATACTGAATATTTTACGAGTTTAAACACACAAAAAGATAGTTTTTTTATTCCGTTTTATTCATATGTTTTGCAAGATAAACACCTGTACTTGCACAAGCTTGTAGTAAATAACCTCCAGTTGGTGCGTCCCAATTTAACATTTCGCCAATGCAATACTGATTTTTAATTTTTTCTAATTGAAAATTGCCGTCTATTGCCTCTAAATCGATACCGCCAACAGTAGAGATAGCTTCATCTAAAGTTCCTAAGCCAGTAATTTCTAAAGGGAATTTTTTAATGTTTTTTGATATTATTTCTGAATTTAAATAAGCGTCTTTAGAAAGATTGTTTTTTAATAAATCTATTTGAGAGTTACTTAATTTTAATTCTTTCTTTAAAATTTGTGTAGTATTCTTAAAACCAGATTTTTTAATTTTAGTTATAATTTTCTCTAAGTTTAAAGTAGGTTTAAAATCGATGTAAATAATTGCTTTTCCTTTCGATTTTAATTGATGTCTAATTTGCGGACTTAATGCATAAATGGCGTTTCCTTCTAAACCAAAATTGGTAATTACAGCTTCTCCTTTTTGTGTTTTTTCTAAACAAGAAATTGCAATATTTTTTAAAGGAATTCCTTCGTTTTCTTTTATGAATTTAGAATTCCAATTAATTTTAAAAGCACAATTAGAAGCTTCAAAAGGTATTGTTTTTATTCCTTTTTCTTTAAAAGTATTTAGCCAATTTCCATCAGATCCTGTAATTTTCCAACTTCCGCCACCCAAAGAAAAAACGGTATAATCAGAAGTTATTATTTTATTATTTATAAGAATATTGTTCTCTAGATTCCAACCAGAAAAAATATGTTCGTATTTAAAATGAACTCCTTTTGTTTTTAAATGCTTTATAATTGTATTTAAAACGGTAATTGGTTTTATTCCTTCTTCAGGATATATTCTTTTACTGCTACCTACATATGTTGGTATTCCTATAGAGTTTAGCCATTCTCTAAAATTATCATTTGTAAAGCTTAATAAAGAATTTTCTAAAAAACTATTTGGTGTGTATTTTTCTATAAAATTAGAAATTGGTTCTGAATGTGTAAGATTAAAACCACCTTTTCCTGCAACTAAAAATTTTCTACCAACAGTTTTATTTTTTTCATAAATAGTAATGTCAAACTTTTCTGTATTTAAAAAAGCAGCTAAAAGTAAAGAAGAAGGTCCGCCGCCAATAATTGAAATTGTTTTTCTCATATTGTTTTTTAATGTAGACTGTTGCTATTAATTTTCAATAAAAAATTATTTTAAATTTTACTATTATTCGATGGGAATATTCCTTTTAAAACCAGTATCGAAACATATAAATGTATCTGTGCCAGAAACGCCATTAATCAAATGAACTTGCTCGTATAATACTTCACGTAAATGTTCATTGTCTCGTGCAAATATGAGAATAAAAATGGCATAATTTCCAGAAACGTAATTACATTCTACTATTTCATTAATTTTAGTTAATTCTTCCATTACAGATTTTGCAAAACGCGCTTCACGTAAACGAATTCCTGTATAAGATTTAGTTTTGTATCCTAATTTTTTTTCATCTAGTAAAAATTCTGCATTCTTAATTACTTCAGAATCTGTTAGTTTTTTAATTCTTTGATGCACCAATGAATTAGAAATATTTAGTTCTTCTGCTATTTGAGAAAATGCTTTTCTTCCGTCTGTTTGCAGCTTAATAAGTATTTGCTTGTCTATGTAGTCAATTTGATTCTCCATTGCACTTAGTTTGGTTAGATTTAGGTCAAAATACCTTTAGAAAGCAATTTATAAAATCATTTTGATATAAAATCATTTTTATAAATGTAAAATTACTTATGATTGGTTTATTTATGAAGTAAATTGATTTATATTAGAGGTATAAATTAAATAGAAAATGACTACAACTGAAATTTTTGAAACATTATGGAAGGAGTACACGCAAAGAACTCCGTCTGCACAAAAAATAAAAGATTTATTTACAGAAAAAGGAAATAAAATTATTAATGATCATGTTGCTTTTAGAACTTTTGATGATCCTCGTGTGAATATAGAAGTTTTAGCAAAACCTTTTTTAGCGGCTGGTTATGTAGAATGTGGCGATTATACTTTTGTTGCTAAGAAATTGTATGCAAAACATTTTGAGCATGCAACAGATAAAACTTTGCCTAGAGTATTTATTAGTCAATTAAAAGTTGCTGAGTTTTCAAGTGAATTACAAGCTGAGGTAAAGAAAATGATAGATTCAATTTCTGAAAGTGAATTGAATTCTGGAGAACTTGTCTTTAAAGGAAGATTGTGGGAGCAACCTAGTTTTAATGTATACGAAAAACTACAAGCAGAAACAGAATATGCAGCTTGGTTGTATGTAAACGGCTTTTGTTCTAATCATTTTACTGTAGATGTTAATGAATTAGATACTTTTAGTTCTTTGCAAGAGGTTAATTTGTTTTTAAAAGAAAACGGATTTAAGATGAATACTTCTGGAGGAGAGATTAAAGGAACACCAGAAGAATTTTTAGAACAATCTAGTGTTTTAGCAGACAGAATTCCTATTGCATTTAAAGAAGTAACTAAAGAAATAACCTCTTGTTACTATGAATTTGCATATAGACATGTTATGAAAAACGGTGCCTTGTTTTCTGGTTTTATTGCGGGTTCTGCTGATAAAATTTTCGAAAGTACAGACATGAAATAATAAATTGACATCGTTTCAATTTAGATTTACAAAAAAAAGAATCAGAATCGTTAACGATTCTGATTCTTTTTTTTGATATTATTCTTATGTGCTCTATTTTCTCTTAAATAAGAACAAACCTATAAATGTTATAAATCCGTTTAGTATTAAAAGAGAGAAACCAAAATCGAAACCAGCATATTCTAGAGCTAAGTAATTTAGAAAATAGGTTAGAAACGGAGATGCTAAACAAATAATTGGTACCATTTTATCTTGCACTTTTATTTTGGTAAACAAGCCAAAAGCATATAAACCTAATAACGGACCATATGTGTAATTAGCAAACGTAAATATTTTAGAAATAACACTTTCATCTGCTATAAAATATTTAAAAACAAGAATTGTAGCTATTAATATAAAAGAGAATAGAACATGTATTTTCTTTCTTGTTTTCTCTTGTTTTTTCTTGTCTTCTTGTTTATCAATTTCTAAAATATCGATACTAAAAGAAGTCGTTAAAGATGTTAAAGCAGAATCTGCACTAGAATATGCAGCTGCAATTAAACCTAGTAAAAAGAAAATAGCTGTAGCTAAACCTAAATTACCTTTGGTGGCTATTATTGGAAACAATTCGTCTTTATGGGCATCAATACCGTTTTTCTGAGCAAAATCTGTTAATAAAACACCTAAAGCTAAAAAGAAGAAGTTAACAATAACAAGAACAATTGTAAACCAAAACATGTTTTTTTGTGCATCTTTTAAGTTTCTACAAGTTAAGTTTTTTTGCATCATGTCTTGGTCTAAACCAGTCATAACAATGGCAACAAACGCACCAGCAAGAAAACGTTTCCAGAAATAATTACCAGCATTTACATCATCGAAAAAGAAGGTTTTAGATAATTCGCTATCTGCAACATATGTAAAAATGTTGCTAATTTCCATCTCGTCTGAAATTGTATAAATACAAACACCAACAGCAATTAGCATAAAAAGTGTTTGTAAAGTATCTGTCCAAACAATTGTTTTTATACCTCCTTTAAAAGTATATAACCAAATTAAAAGTATGGTAATAGATACGGTAACCCAAAACGGAATTCCGTAACCATCGAATAGCAATAATTGCAATACGTTAGCAACTAAAAACAGTCTAAAAGCAGCCCCAATTGTTCTTGAAATTAAGAAGAAAGTAGCGCCGGTTTTGTATGAGTATTTACCAAATCTATCTTCTAAATAACTGTAGATTGAAGTTAAATTTAAACGGTAATAGAGTGGTAGTAGCACTAAGCCAATAACAGCGTAACCAACTACGTAACCCAAAACCATTTGAAAATAACTCATGTTTTGGCCTTCTACCCAACCAGGAACAGAAATAAATGTTACACCAGAAAGCGAAGCACCTATCATACCAAAAGCAACTAAGTACCAAGGTGAAGAATTGTTTGCTTTAAAAAATGTTTTGTTGTCTGCAGATTTTCCTGTTATGTAAGAAATAAAGATTAAAACAGCAAAGTAGGTAACAATTAATAGGATGATATATTCTGGTTTCATTAAAGTTTTAATTAGTATTACGAATATATGTTTTTTAGAAGTCTTTTCTCTTTTTTATTGATTCTTTTCTCTTTAAAGAGTTAAATTTGCAGTTATGGATTTTTCATCGAAATTATTAGAAAATGCTGTGAATGAAGTTTCACGTTTGCCAGGAATTGGTAAGCGAACTGCGTTACGTTTGGTGTTGCATTTACTTAAGCAACCATCAGACAATACTAAGTTTTTATCTGAAGCTTTGGTGCATTTAAGAAATGATGTAAAAACATGTGAGAAATGCCATAATATATCTGATACCTTGTTGTGTGATATTTGTAATAATCCTAGAAGAAATGCAGATATTGTTTGTGTTGTAGAAGATATTAGAGACGTAATGGCTATTGAAAGTACTTCTCAGTTTCAAGGGCTATACCATGTTTTAGGAGGGAAAATTTCGCCTATTGAAGGTATTGGTCCTCAGAATTTACAAATAGAATCTTTGGTTGATAAAGTTGGAAACGGAGAAATTAAAGAGTTAATTTTTGCTTTAAGTTCTACGATGGAAGGAGATACAACTAATTTTTACATTTTTAAACAAATAGAAAAATTTGAAATTACAACATCTACAATTGCGCGTGGAATTTCTGTTGGTGATGAATTAGAATATGCAGATGAAGTTACGCTTGGTAGATCTATTGTGAATAGAATACCTTTTGAGCAGAGTATTAGAAGTTAGAGTTTCGCTTTTTAGTATTACAGCTAAAAATAATTATTGATTACTTTTTTTATCATTATCGCTTAAAGCTGCAGCTTCTGCTTTTTCCCAAGATCTTTTTTCTCTAATTTTTTTGTAAAGTTTTATTCCTAGCATCATTAAAACGCCAAAAAGAATAATTCCTACAACGCCCCAAATCCAATTAATAGCACTTTTTACAGTTACTAAAAAAACTACTGCAAATAGAATAATGGTTGAAATCTCATTAAAAACACGAAGTTTAAATGCAGAGTATTTTACAATGTCTTTCTGAAGTTTTTTGTAAATATTATGACAAAAGGCATGATAGAAGTATAAGGCTAAAACAAATGCTAGTTTTACCAACATCCATGGTTCAGATAAGTATTCTGGACTTTGGTAGAGCATCCAAAAAGCAAAGAAACTTGCTAAAATAGCAGAAGGCCATGTAATTATGTACCACAAACGTTTTGTCATTAATTTGTACTGTGTTTGTAGAATAGATTTTGCTGGTTCTAGTTTTGTTTCTGCTTCTGTTTGGTAAATAAATAATCTAGGAATATAGAATAAACCTGCAAACCAAGTAACTACAAAGATGATGTGTAATGATTTTACGTATAGGAAATCCATATATAATTATGTATTAAATTTTATAGTTTTGTAATTTGTTCGCAAACTGTTTAGCCCTGATTGTAATGGCATCCTTTTTTATTTTTCTTAAAAAAGATATAATGAAAAGCAGGAAATAGCTTCTTATTATTTATTTTTCCAATCATTTATCCAAGAAACCATAACATCTACCCAATCGTCGTTGTCATTCATACATGGTATGTGTTTATAATCTGTACCTCCAAATTTTAAAAATTCTTCTTTACCTTCCATAGCGATTTCTTCTAAAGTCTCTAAGCAATCTGCAACAAAAGCTGGTGTAATAACTGCTAACTTCTTCTTTCCTAAACCTGGAAATTTTTCTAGTTCGAAATCTGTATAAGGTTTTAACCAAGGGTCTTTTAATAGACGAGATTGAAATGAATTACTATGATTGGTTTCATCGAAACCTAAGTTTTTGGCAATTGCTTTTGTAGTTTCGAAACATTGGTGTCTGTAGCAAGTATGGTGTGCAACAGAATTTCGCTCGCAACAAGAACCATCTAATTTACAATGACTGTTTGTTGGGTCAGATTTTTTTATATGACGTTCTGGAATACCGTGATAAGAAAATAAAACATGATCATAATCAAACCCTTTTAAGTGATTTGCAATATTATCGCTCATCGCTTTTATATAATCTGGTCTGTTGTAAAATGGAGGTAGAGTATCTAATTTTACTTCCGGGTATTTTTCTGCTAAAATTTCTTCTGCTAAAACTACAACAGTTTCAAAAGAAGACATTGCGTAATGTGGGTATAGAGGTACTAACATTATTTCTGTTACGCCTTTGTCTACAAGGTTTTTAATTCCTTTTTCCATAGACATAGAGCCGTAGCGCATTGCTAATTCTACAGGAATGTCTACTTTTTTTGATACTTTCTTAGTAAATCTTTCAGAAATTACAACTAAAGGAGAACCTTCTTTCCACCAAATTTTCTTGTAAGCTGCACCAGATTTTTTAGGGCGAACTTTTAAAATGATTCCTTTTATTAAGATCCAGCGTTTCCAAAATGGAATATCGATTACACGCTCGTCCATTAAAAATTCACCTAAATATTTTTTTACATCTTTTGTTTCTGTAGAGTCTGGTGATCCTAAATTATTTAATAATATTCCTTTCATTTCTTTAAGTTTAAAAGCTGATAAATATTAAGCTTTTATTAGGTTATTTTATTTTTTATTTAATGTTAGTTGGTTGGTTACTTCGTATAATGTAATTGCCAAACTATGTATAACGTTCATGCTAGAGTTTCTACCAAACATTGGTATAGCAACAGTTTTATCAACTAAATCTATGTTTTCAATTCCGTTTCTTTCGCTACCCAAAAGTAGTACGATTTTTTCATAATTTTTAAAATTAAAATCTTGAATATCGATACTTTTATCAGTAATTTCTATACCAATTATTGTGTTTCCTTCAGTTTTTAATTGATTTATAAGTGCGTCAAAATCGCTGTAAGAAGCATGTTTAATTTGGTTTACTGTATTTCGTGCGGTTTTCTTAACAATTCTATTTTCTGTTGAAGGTGAAATTTCGTGAAAATATATTTTTTCAACACCAAAACTTTCAGAAATACGGAAACACATTCCTATATTTTCTGGTGTTCTAATTGCATCGCAAACAATTGTTATTGGAAACTGTTTTTGATTATTTTCTATGTCGTAGTGTGTTAGTTGTTCCAATTTTTTGATGCTATTTATTCAAACTCATTACATATTTCTTTGGTGTTGTACCAAACTTCTTCTTAAAAGCAGCAATAAAATGACTTGCTGTACTGTAACCAACTTGTAAACCAACTTCATTTACATTGTATTGGTTGCTTTCTAGTAATTTACGGGCATGTTCCATTTTGTAGTCGAATAGAAAACTATATACCGTGTCGCCATAAATTTGTTTAAAACCTTCTTTTAGTTTTTTTAAATTTAAGCCAATTTCTGTAGCTAATTCTTGTAAACTTGGTGGCTCAGACATTCTAGAAATTATAATATCTTTTGCTTTTCTAATTTTTAGAACGTTTTGTTCATCAACTAAAAAAGGGCAATATTCTGCATCTGTATTTTCTTCTTTCTGAAAATGAAGACTTAATAATTCGTAAATTTTACCCTTTACATATAACTCTTTAATAGAGCTATTAATGTTAGAGTTTATAATTTGTTGCAAAACAATAGACTCTGTTGGTTTTATTTCTGTGTCGTCATAAAATTTTCTATTACTGTTTTCATCACTTAAAAAAGGAATGTAACCAGATTCTTTAGAAAATAAAGAGTGAAATTTTTCAATAGAAATTAATAAAGAAACCAAAGTTGTTTTTGGTTGAATCTCTAAATTAATAGGTAATGTTCTCTGTGGGTTGTATAATAAGATAGACCTATTATCTAACACATCGAAAGAATAATCGCCTGTATTAAACAAGAATTTAGAGTTACCGCGCAAACAGAAATGCATTTGAATGAATGTGCTGTCTATTTTTCTTTCGAAATTAACAACCTCTTTGCTTTCGTTCTGAAAATGAAGTACATAAAAACCTTTTCCTAAGTTGATTTCTTCAAAAGAACTTTCTCCGACATTTTTAAACATGGTATTCTTAATTTTTTAAACTTCTTCTATTTAGAATCATTCTATATAAAATTAGTAAAATTACTTGTTAGCACAACAAAAATAAGGCTTTTTACAAGTTTGATAAAAAAAAAACGACTAAAAAACATAGAACGTTATTAAAAGTTCTTTAAGCGATACTTTTTTATGATGGTTGTTTTTATTTTTGCAGCATCTTTTAGAATTTATGAAGGAATTAGGACAAGAGCATTTTTACAATATTGGCGTAAGTTATAAAAAAGCAGATGCAGAAATGCGTGGTAAGTTTTCTGTGTCTAAAGAAAACCAAACCGCACTTTTAAATGCAGCTAAAGAAAAAGGAATAACTTCCATTTTTATAATTTCAACTTGCAACAGAACCGAAATTTTTGGTTTTGCAAATCGCCCTTGTTTGTTAATAGAATTATTGTGCGAGTTTTCTGAAGGTACAGTAAAGGAATTTAATGCTATCTGTAATATACATAAAGACCAAGAAGCAATTAGTCATTTGTTTAGAATTGGTACAGGTTTAGAAAGTCAAATTTTAGGAGATTACGAAATTGTTGGTCAATTAAGACAGTCTTTTAAATTAGCAAAAGAATTAAAAACTACAGATTCTTATATAGAACGTTTGGTTAACTGTGTTTTACAAGCGAGTAAACGTGTTAAGAACGATACAAAATTAAGCTCGGGAACAACTTCTGTTTCTTATGCAGCTGTTCAATACATTATTAAAAATTTACCAGACTATAATTCTAAAAATATTTTAGTTTTTGGTTTGGGTAAAATGGGAAAACATACTTGTAAGAATTTAGCAGAATACACGCAAAATAAACAAGTTTGTTTAATTAACAGAACAGAAGAAAAAGCGATAGAATTTGTTAAAGAACACAAATCTATTCGTAAATCTGAAATAGAAAATTTAAACGAAGAGGTTTCTAAAGCCGACGTTTTAATAGTTTCTACAGGTGCAAATAAACCTACAATTACAAAAGAACAAGTTTCTAGTTCTAAAGAAATTTTAATTTTAGACTTGTCTATGCCAGAAAATGTGGCAAAAGAAGTTGCAGATTTTAAAGGTGTTTCTTTAGTAAATGTAGATGAACTTTCTAAAATTACAGATGAAACTTTAGCGGTTCGTCAACAAGAAATTCCGTTTGCAAAACAAATAATAGAAACACATAAAGAAGAATTTAATAGTTGGTTAAATCATAGAAGATTTACGCCTGCAATTGCAGCTCTAAAGCAATCTTTAGAAATTATTAAAAATGATGAAATTAATTTTCAGAAGAAGAAAATTAGTAACTTTGACGAAAATCAAGCAGAAATTTTAACTTCACGTTTTATTCAAAAAATTACCACACAGTTTGTTAAACATTTAAAAGATGAAGATACTTCTGTTTCAGAAAGTATAGAAGTAATCCAGAAAGTGTTTCAATCATAATTAAAAACCCATGCAAAAAATAATAAGAATAGGTACTCGCGATAGCCAATTGGCGCTTTGGCAAGCTAATAAAGTGAGCAAAGAATTAGCAGAATTAGGTTACGAATCTGTTTTAGTACCTATAAAATCTACAGGAGATATCGTTTTAGATAAACCTTTGTATGAATTAGGTATTACAGGGATTTTTACAAAAAATTTAGATATTGCAATGTTAAATGGCGATATCGATATTGCGGTACACTCATTAAAAGATGTACCAACATCTTTACCAGAAGGAATAGTACAAGCTGCTGTTTTAAAACGTGGTAATTATAATGATGTTATTATTTTAAAAGGAAACGAAGAGTTTTTTGGAGAACCAGAAGGATTAATTGCTACTGGAAGTTTACGAAGAAGAGCAATGTGGTTAAATCGTTATCCTACTCATAAAGTAGAAAACTTAAGAGGAAACGTAAATACACGTTTGCAAAAGTTAGAAGATAGTGAAACTTGGAATGGAGCTGTTTTTGCTGCCGCAGGTTTAGAAAGACTTGGTATAATGCCAGAAGGAGCAATAGATCTTCCTTGGATGATTTCTGCCCCAGCACAAGGTGCTATTATGATTGCCGCTTTAGAAAAGGACGATTATGTACTAGATGCTTGTGAACAATTAAATCATCACGAAACTAAGGTTTGTGTTGGTGTAGAACGCGAGTTTTTACGTCTGTTAGAAGGAGGTTGTACTGCACCAATTGGTGCTTTAGCTTATGTAGATGCCAGAACAGAAGAAGTAAACTTTAAAGGTGTTCTATTAAGTAAAGACGGTTCTAAGAAAATTAGAGTTGCAAAAACTGCAAAATTAGGAAGCCACAAATTTTTAGCAAAAGATTGTGCAGACTATATAATTAATAGAGGAGGAAAAGAGTTAATGAAAGATGATGAAGAAGCTGAAGCTAAAATAGCTACTGTTTATTCTACAAAGAAACTTTCTGAACTTCAAAAAGAAACTTTATCTTCTTCAATTGGTGTAAAAGATAGCGATTTTATTAAAATGCGTTTTAATAGAATTCCTGCTAAAGTGATGAAAACTCAGCATGAAAATGTTGTAATTACTAGTCAAAATGGTGTGGAAGCAATTTTAAATTCATTTACTAAAGATGAAATTAATTTCAAAAATATTTACTGTGTTGGTAGAAGAACTAAGAAATTAATTGAAAATAGAATTGGTAAAGTTACACACGTAGCAAAAAATGCTTTAAAATTAGCAGAATACATAGCAAAAGAAACCGAAATAAAAAAAGTTTCTTACTTCTGTAGTGATGTTAGGTTAGATGTTTTACCAACGTATTTACAAGCACATGAAATTACTGTAAATGAAGTTGAAGCTTATAAAACAATGATAAATCCAGTAAAAATGGATGCTGATATTTCTGGAGTTTTATTTTATAGTCCATCAGGAATTGAAAGTTATCTAGAAGAAAATTCAACAGAAAGAGTTGCTTTTTGTATTGGAGAAACTACAGCAACAGAAGCTAGAAAGCATTTTAACAAAGTTGAGGTAGCTAATATGCCAGACGTAGAAAGTGTTTTAAAGTTAGTAAACACATATTATTCAAAATAAAAAATATCATTGCGAGAAAAAATGACGGAGCAATCTCCGGTTTAAGAAGCAGGTTACTTCTCTATGCTCGTAATGAAACAAAGAAATAAACTTTATGTTTCGTACAAGAAGACTTAGAAAATCAGAAGGAATTAGAAGATTAGTTAAAGAAACTAGACTTTCTGTAGACGACTTTGTATATCCTCTTTTTATTGAGGAAGGAGAAAATATAGAAACAGAGATTGTTTCAATGCCAGGAATAAAACGTTTTTCTTTAGATAGAATTTCTAAAGAATTAGATGAGGTTGTTTCTTTAAACATTCCTGCCGTTTTATTATTCGGAATTCCTTCTCATAAAGATGAAGAAGGAACAGAAACATGGAATGATAACGGAATTATGCAAAAAGCAATTCGTTTTATCAAGAAAAATTACCCAAGCTTATATGTAATAACAGATGTTTGTTTTTGCGAATATACTTCACACGGTCACTGCGGAATTATACATGATAATGATGTTGATAATGATGCTACATTAGTAAATTTAGCGAAACAAGTTGTGTCTCATGCAAGAGCAGGAGTAGATATGGTTGCACCTTCTGGTATGATGGATGGAACGATAGATATGGTTCGCCAATCTTTAGACAATACAGGTTTTGTAAACTTGCCAATTATGGCGTATTCTGTAAAATATGCATCTGCATTTTATGGTCCTTTTAGAGATGCTGCAGATTCTGCACCAACTTTTGGAGATAGAAGAACGTATCAAATGGATCCATCTAACAGAGATGAAGGAATGCGTGAAGCTACCTTTGATGATCAAGAAGGAGCCGATATTTTAATGGTAAAACCAGCATTGTCTTATTTAGATATCATTAGAGATTTAAAAAATAATTTCGACAGACCAATTGCATGTTATAATGTAAGTGGAGAATATGCAATGGTAAAAGCAGCTGCAGAAAAAGGGTGGATTGATGGAGAAAAAGTAATGATGGAAAGTTTACTGTCTATGAAAAGAGCAGGAGCAGACATTATTATTACTTATTTTGCTAAAGAAGCAGCTAAAGTTCTGTTGAAGAAATAAATTTATAGGATAGTCAAGTAACCTCTTGATTAATAAGTAGACTCTTCCAGAGTATTGGAATTGACAAAAAACTAAAGAAATGAAATTCAAAAAATCAGAAAAATTATATAAAAAAGGATTGGTAAATCTTGTTGGAGCAGTAAATTCTCCTGTAAGAGCTTTTTCTTCAGTTGGTGGAAACCCTTTGTTTATCAAAAAAGCAAAAGGAACTAAAATTACAGATGTAGATGGTAATGAGTTTATCGATTTAGTTCTTTCTTACGGACCAATGATTTTAGGTCACCGTCATAAAAAAGTACAAAAAGGAGTAGATAAAGCTTTAAAAAATGGTTATTCTTTTGGAGCATCTACTGAGGCTGAAATAAAATTAGCAAAAATTGTTTGTGATGCTTTTCCTGGAATGGATAAAGTTCGTTTTGTAAATTCTGGAACCGAAGCTGTTATTAGTGGAGTTCGTTTGGCAAGAGCATTTACGGGTAAAGATAAAATTATAAAGTTTGCAGGATGTTATCATGGGCATCAAGATTCTTTATTAGTTGCAGCCGGTTCTGGTTTGGCAACATTAAGTTTGCCTGGTTCTAAAGGAGTACCTGAAGGAGCTGTAAAAAACACTTTAATTGCTACTTATAATGATTTAGATAGTATAAAAAAACATTTTGAAGAACATGATGATATTGCAGCAGTAATTATTGAGCCTATTTGCGGAAATATGGGTGTTGTAATTCCTCAAGATAATTTCTTAAAGGAGCTAAAAGCTTATTTAGAAACTAAGGGAGCGTTATTAATTGCAGATGAGGTAATGACAGGTTTCCGTTCTAAGTTTGGTGGAGCACAAGAATTATTAGGTGTAGAAGCAGACATAACTTGTTTAGGTAAGGTAATTGGAGGAGGTTTTCCTGTAGGAGCTTATGGTGCAAGAAATGAAATTATGCAAGAAGTTGCACCTTTAGGAGGAATGTATCAAGCAGGAACGTTAAGTGGAAATCCAATTGCAATGGCAGGTGGAATTGCTACTTTAACAGAACTTAAGAAACAGAATCCTTATAAAAAGTTTGAAGAAACAGGTAGTATTTTAGAAGTAATTTTATTAGAAACTGCCAAGAAGTATAATGTAGATTTAACTGTAAATAGATTTGGTTCTATGTTAAATCCGTTTTTTACAAAAACTACTGTTACTAATTTTAAAGAAGCGCAAACATCTAACACAGATAAGTTTGCAGTTTTCTTTTGGGAAATGATAAAAAACGGAGTTTTCTTACCTCCAAGTCAGTTTGAAGCATGGTTTTTATCATCTGCTTTAACAGACAAGGACATTAAAAAAATAGCAGAAGCAGTAGATAAAGCAATGTTAGCAGTTTCAAAAATATAGATATGATAAAGAACGATTTATTTTTAAGAGCATTAAAAGGAGAAACTGTAGACAGACCACCAGTTTGGATGATGCGTCAGGCAGGAAGATATTTACCAGAATTTCAGGTAATAAAAAAGAAATACGATTTCTTTACACGTTGCCAAACACCAGAATTAGCATCAGAAATTACAGTACAACCAATTCGAAGATACGGAATGGATGCTGCAATTTTATTTTCAGATATTTTGGTAATTCCTCAAGCAATGAATATTGAGGTACAAATGAAACCAGATTTCGGACCTTATTTACCAAATCCAATTCGTACTCAAAAAGATTTAGATCGTGTAATTGTACCAGATGTTCATGAATCTTTAGGTTATGTAATGGAAGCTATTAAAGCAACCAAAGAAAAGCTAGATGATGAAGTGCCATTAATTGGTTTTGCAGGCTCGCCTTGGACAATTCTTTGTTATTGTGTACAAGGACAAGGTTCTAAAAACTTTGATAAAGCAAAAGAATTATGTTTTACAAACCCTGTTATAGCACATAATTTATTACAAAAAATTACAGATACAACTATTGCATATTTAAAAGCAAAAGTAGCAGCTGGTGTAGATGCTGTACAAGTTTTCGATTCTTGGGGAGGTATGTTATCTCCGGTCGATTATCAAGAATTTTCATGGCAATACATGCAGCAAATAATAGATGCATTAAAAGACATTACACCCGTAATTGCCTTTGGTAAAGGATGTTGGTTTGCGTTAAATGATATGGCAAAGTCTGGTGCTTCTGCTTTAGGTGTAGATTGGACGTGTTCTGCAAGAAATGCACGTTATTTATCTGGCGGAAATATTACTTTACAAGGTAATTTCGATCCATCGAGATTGTTTTCTCCGCCAGCAGAAATTAAAAAAATGGTACATCAAATGATAAATGAATTTGGGAAAGACAAATACATTGTAAATCTTGGTCACGGAATTTTACCAAACATTCCATTAGAAAATGCGAAAGCATTTGTAGATGCCGTAAAAGAGTATAAAGCAGACTAGAATGCCACATTTTATTTTAGATTGTTCAGAAAATATATTAAAAATTCAGAATCCTAAAAAAGTATTAGAAGCTGTTCTCGAAACAGCTTTTTCTACTGGGTTATTTGATAGAAATGATATTAAAGTTAGATTAAATCCTTTTAAGCACTCTTTAGTTCTTGGAGGTGAAGCAGATTTTATTCATGTTTTTGGTAATATTATGGAAGGAAGATTGGAGGAAGATAAAGCAGAACTTTCTAATGCAATTGTAACTACATTAAATACCTTGTTCCCAGAAGTGCCAATAATTTCTATAAATATTAGAGATTTCGAAATGGCAACTTATTGTAACAAATCAATGATTTAAAGTTCTAAGATGATTAAAAATGTGTTTTCAGCAATAAAAGCCTACGCAGGTTCTTTGGGTTTAATTTCTAAATTAAAACTCTGGAAATACTTTATAATTCCCATTGTAATTAGCATTGTAACCGCAACAATTATTGGTTTTACAGCATATGGTTTGTCTGATAATATTGGTGTGTTTTTAGCAAAAATATGGATCTGGGATTGGGGAAAAGAAGCTTTTACTACCTTTACTTCTGTTCTTGGAGCTATTTTTGTTTTAGTAATTGGCCTAATTTTATACAAACATATTGTTTTAGCCTTATCTGCACCATTTATGAGTCCTGTTTCAGAAAAGATAGAAATTCATCTTAATGGAAGTTTAAAACATCAACATAGAAAAACTACTTTTCAAGAACAATTATGGCGTGGTATTCGAATTAATATTCGAAATTTAGGAAAAGAAATTCTTATTACAATTCCTATTTTATTACTAAAATTTATTCCCATAGTAAATATCTTTTCTACTATTTTACTATTTTTAATTCAAGCGTATTATGCAGGTTTTGGAAATATGGATTATACTTTAGAAAGACATTTAAATTATAAAGAGAGCATTAATTTTGTTGGAAGAAATAAGGGCGTTTCCATAGGAAATGGAATTGTTTTTATGTTATGTTTATTAATACCTATTTTAGGAATTATTATTGTTTTACCACTTTCTGTAACTGCAGCATCAGTAAAAACAGTAGCCTTATTAAATAAAGAAAATGAAAGATCAGTTTTATAAATATATAGAAAAATTACAAGATACTATTACTTCTAAGTTAGCAGCTATAGATGGAGTAGCAAAATTTGAAGAAGATCTTTGGAAGAGAGAAGAAGGTGGCGGTGGAAGAACACGTGTTATAGAGAACGGAGCTATTTTTGAAAAAGGAGGTGTAAATATTTCTAAAGTTTTTGGAGAATTACCAGAAGCCTTAAGAAAGCAATTTAAGGTAAAGGAAGGTAATTTCTTTGCTTGCGGCTTAAGTTTAGTTTTACATCCAATAAATCCATTTATACCTACTGTACACGCTAATTGGCGTTATTTTGAAATGTATGACGATGCAGGAAACATTGTTACGCAATGGTTTGGTGGTGGGCAAGATTTAACTCCGTATTATTTATTCGATGAAGATGCAATTCACTTTCATCAAACATGTAAAACAGCTTGCGATAAACATAACCCAGAGTTTTATCCGAAGTTTAAAAAAGTTTGTGATGAATATTTTTGGAACTCTCACAGAAAAGAAGCACGTGGAATTGGAGGTTTGTTTTTCGATTATCAAAAAGAAACAGAAGAATTTTCTATTGAAGATAGGTTTAACTTTGTAACAGAAATTGGAGACAGTTTTTTAGAAAGTTACGTTCCTATTGTAGAGAGAAGAAAAGAAATAGACTTTACTAGAGCACAAAAAGATTGGCAAGAAGTACGAAGAGGTCGTTATGTAGAATTTAACTTAGTACATGATAGAGGAACTTTATTTGGGTTAAAAACCAACGGAAGAATAGAAAGTATTCTAATGAGTTTACCACCAATTGTACAATGGAAATATAATCATTTGCCAGATAAAGGTTCTGAAGAAGCAAGATTGATAGAAATTTTAGAGAATCCTAAAGATTGGGTTTCTTAAAAGTAAAAAAGGCAAAACGAATCGTTTTGCCTTTTTTACTTTTAAGTTAATGCTAGGTTAATGCTGCATTTTTTTCTTGATAAGAAAAAGGAATTCTTATTTTTGAAAATGCGCAAAAAAATTAAACTTCTAATTATTGCCTCTATTTTAGGCTTGTTATCACTTTCTTTAGTTCAGGGTTACTTAATTAATAATACTTATAAATTAAAAAAAGACGTTTTTATTTCTGAAACAAAGAAATCTATTTCTAGAATAGATGACGTATCACCAAGTTTAGATTCTATTAATGATGTTTGGCAAAATTACTTTTTAAATGTTGTAGCAGATTATTATGTGAAAAAGATTTCTAAAGAAGATGTTTTAATTATGTTGCATAAAAAAACAGATTCTATTAATAATTCTTACATAGAAAATTATCAAAAGGAAATTGAATCAAAAAACATTGGTTATAATTTAAAGTTTCAAAAAAAAGTTAAAACAATTATTCTTTTAGATAGTTTAGGTGTTAAAAATGATACCCTTTTTCAATCTGCAACAAAACCGTCTTTTCTTTTATTAGGTAAAAATTTTTCTAATAAAGATAGCCATAATGTAAGTAATTCTTTGTGGTTAACAGATCATAGTTTTGTAAGAGAAATAAACGGAAAAAGAAAATCTGTAACTTTTAATTTGCAATTTCAAACAGAAGATAGAATGAATATTGATGGTTGGGAGAAAATTGTTTTTAGAAGAATGACAAGTTTATTAATACTATCTGTTATTATATTTTTATTTGTTTTTGGGCTTTTATATTATTCAATTAAAAATTTAATTACTCAAAAGAAAATAGCAGATATTAAAACTGATTTTGTAAATAATATTACGCACGAATTAAAAACACCTTTGTCTACTTTAACGTTAGCAACCAAAATGCTAAAGAAAGAAGAAATAAAAATGCAACCAAAAGTTATAGAAAATACAATAAATACTATTGAAAGACAAAATATTCGTTTACAGAAATTGATAGATGAAGTGTTGAATAATTCATTAGGTTACCAAGAAATTAAATTGAACAAGGAAACTGTAAACGCTAGCGATTATTTGAATATGATTGTAGATGATTTTCAGCTTTCTTTAGATTCGAAAGAAATAACTTTTAACAAAAATATTATAATAAATGCAGAAATAATAATTGATAAATTTTACTTTACTACTGCTGTTTTGAATATTCTAGAAAATGCAGTTAAATATGGAAAAGATAATTTAAATATTGATATAAATGTAGATGCTAAAAAGGATTTTACAATTTCAATTAAAGATAATGGAATTGGAATTCCAAAAAAGCATCTAGCATTTTTGTTTGATAAATTTTATAGAGTGGGTAATAAAGAAGTGCATAATGTAAAAGGTCTAGGATTAGGTTTATATTATACACATCAAATTATAAAAGCACACAAAGGCGAGGTTTTTGTTGAAAGTGAAGAGAATAAAGGAAGTACTTTTACTGTTATAATACCCGTAAAATAATGAAGACAAACAAGCACGTTTTATTAGCGGAAGATGATATTGATTTTGGTAGTATTTTGAAACAGTATTTAGAAATGTCTGGTTTTTCTGTAAAATGGACAAAAGATGGTGAAGAAGCTCTACATGTTTTTGCAAATAATAATTTTGATATTTGCGTCTTAGATGTGATGATGCCAAAACTAGATGGATTTTCTTTAGCAGAAAAAATAATTAAAATAAACCCAGAAATTCCATTTATCTTCTTGACCGCAAGAAAAATGAAAGAAGATAAATTAAAGGGTTTAAAATTGGGAGCAGACGATTATATAGTAAAACCTTTTGAAGCAGATGAATTGGTTTTACGTCTAAATAATATTTTAAAAAGAACTCAAAAAGTATCAACTTTAATAATTAAAGATGAAGTTTTTAATATTGGCAATTACCAATTAAATACTAAAAGATTAGAGTTAAAAATTAATGGTACAATTCTAAAGCTTACAGAAAAAGAAGGAGAATTAATTCTTTTTTTATACGAACATAAAAATCAAGTATTAAAAAGAGAAGAAATTTTAAAAGCTGTTTGGCAAAATGATGATTTTTTTACGGGCAGAAGTATGGATGTTTTTATTAGTAGAATACGTAAGTATTTTAAAGGAGATAACTCAATTTCTATAAAAAGTACTAGGGGAATTGGCTTAGAGTTTAAGGTAGGTTAAAATGATTTCTAATTAACGTTAATCGAAAGTTAACGGTTTATAATTCTTTTTTTTTTGTCATTTTCGTAGATACATTTGTCTCATAATAATTTAAAAAACAACATTATGAAACACATTATTTTAGCAACAGTTATTAGTCTTTTTACAATTAGTAGTCTATTCTCACAGGTTACTCCAAAACCACCAAAAACACCAGAAATTACTTCAACAACAAAAAGCAGCTCGTATTCCTTTTCTTTTGATACAGATAATAAAGAAAAAAACTCATCAATATCAATAAAAAGAAATAATAATATCTACAAGCTTACAGCAAGGTTTAATGAAAGTAAAACAGGAGTTCTTAAAAAGTTATTAGTAGATAAATTAGGCAATTCTAATCTTAGAGTTTCTGGAGATAAATATATATGGACAAAAATTAAAAATGGAAATAAATTATACGAATGTAAATTAACAGAGAATACATTAAAAATATATGCAGATAAAGAGTTTTCTAATTCTAAAACTCTTGAAGTAATGAATGCTTTGGGAGATGAGGTTAAAGATCTAATTTCTGGTTCAGATTCTAAAGAAGATGCGAAAAGAATAGCAGAAAGAGAATTAATTACTGCAGAAAAGGAATTAGTAAGAGCAAAAAATGAATTAGAAAAAGTGCGAAGAAGTTTAATTAAAAATAATTAATTTGTTGTCAAATATTTAAAAAATAAGATAAAAACTGAGTTATATTAAATATAATTCAGTTTTATTTTTTTTTATTGTGAATAGTTTAAAATAACTTTTTTATTAATTACAATTTTCACTTGCTTTTTTTGATGTAAAATGAATGAATTTTAGTACTTTTGCATTCTGTAAAATCAGATATAAATGGCGAGATTTGAATTGAAATTACCTAAAATGGGGGAAAGTGTTGCAGAAGCAACGATAACTTCTTGGTTAAAAGAAGTTGGAGATACCGTTGAATTGGATGAAGCTGTGGTAGAAATTGCTACAGATAAAGTAGATTCTGAAGTGCCTTCTGAAGTAGAAGGAACTTTGGTAGAGATTTTATATCAAAAAGATGACGTAGTTGCTGTTGGAGAAACTATTGCAATAATAGAGATTGAAGGTGAAGGTTCTGAAACTATAAAAGTGGAAACTAGCAAACCAGCAGAAAACTCTAAAGTTGATGAGGTTGAAAAAACGATTGAAAAAGCTGTAGAGGTTGTTTCAACTCCAATATCTAAAAATTCTGATTCGGGTAAATTTTATTCACCCTTAGTTAGAAATATAGCTCAAACAGAAAATATTTCTATGGAAGAATTAGAAAATATTTCTGGTTCTGGTAAAGATGGTAGAGTTACTAAAGAAGATATTTTATTATATATTGAGAATGGAAAACCGACTGCTAAAACTGCTAAAGTAGTTGAAGAAAAGGTTTCTAAACCAATTAAGAAAGAAGAACAAAAAGTAGTTACAGCTTCTGTAAATGGACAAGATGAAGTCATAGAAATGACCAGAATGGGGAAATTAATCTCTAAACACATGGTTAATTCTATACAAACTTCTGCACATGTACAGTCTTTTATAGAAATAGATGTAACAAATATTGTAAGATGGAGAACTAAAGTTAAAGATGCATTCTTTAAAAGAGAAGGTCAGAAATTAACTTTTACACCAATTTTAATGCATGCTGTTGCAGCTACAATAAAAAAATATCCAATGATTAATATTGCTATTGATGGTGATAATATCATTAAAAAGAAAAATATTAATTTAGGTATGGCAGCTGCTTTACCAGATGGTAATTTAATTGTACCTGTTATTAAAAACGCAGATCAATTAAATTTAGTAGGAATGACTAAAGCTGTGAATGATTTAGCTGTAAGAGCTAGAAATAATCAATTAAAGCCAGATGATATTCAAGGTGGAACATACACTGTAACAAATGTTGGTAGTTTTGGTTCTGTTACAGGAACTCCTATTATTAACCAACCAGAAGTTGCTATTTTAGCATTAGGTGCTATTAGAAAAGTACCCGCTGTAATAGAGACGCCAGAAGGAGATTTTATTGGAATTAGGCAGACAATGTTTGTTTCGCACTCTTATGACCATAGAGTTGTTAATGGCGCTTTAGGTGGTATGTTTATTAAAACTTTAAAAGATATCTTAGAATCTTGGGATGTAAATCAAGATTTCTAATATTAATTTCATATAATTTTTAAAACGCTCGAATTTTTCGAGCGTTTTTTTGTTTCAAATCGTTATTTTCGTAGCTCATAAATCAATAAAAATTTAAAAAATGAAAAAATTGTTATTCTTATTTGTGTTAGCAACAACTTTTAATGCTATTTCACAAGAATCTGTATTATTAAGAGCTAATTATAAAAAAGGTGATGTTTTACTTGTAAAGTTAGATCAATCTCAAGACATGGGTGCACAAGGTGGTGTAGACATGAAAATGACTATGAATATGGTTGTGACTAGTAGAGTAGGAGATACTATTTCTACAGAGTCTAAAATTAAAACTATAGATATGAACATGCTTCAAGGTGGTATGGCTATGAGTTTTAATTCTTCTATGAAAGAAGAAGATTTAGATGAAATGGGTAAAATGATGAAGAAACAGTTCGATCCAATGATGAAAGCTAATATTCTTTCTAAAATGTCTACCGATGGTGATATTATAGAAACTAGAGTTGAGCCATCTAACCCAGCTATGGATCAGTTTACAAAGCAGGCTAAAGGTGTAAAATATCCAAAAGAAAAAATTTCTGTTGGTTCTACTTGGTCAGACGAAACAAACGAACAAGGAATGAATGTAAAAACTGTTTATACGGTTTCTAAAATAGAAGCAGGAAAAGTATATATAGATATTACAGGAAGCGTTTCTGGTGTTGGAACAGGAGATGTAACAGGAAACTTAATAGTTGATATTAAGACAGGGATACAAGATACTGCTAACATAAAAATGGCTTTAAGTGCAAACGGAATAGACATGAAAATTTCTACAAAGAGCACTACGACTAAAATATAATTATAATAATTTATTTTTATAATTAAAAAAGCCTTGAGATTTTCTCAAGGCTTTTTTTTTCTTATTTAGTGATATTACTTTCTTCGGAATAACCACCAATTCATATCGCGGGTTAATCTATAACCTAATTTTTCATAAAGAGGAATAGCAGAGTTTCCTTTGTTTGTGTGTAATATAGGTAGTTTATTCTCCTTTAAAATTTCTTTTGTAGTATATGCAACAAGTTGTTTAGCATATCCTTTTCTTGTGTAATCTGGGTGTGTAACAACAGAGCTTACTTCTATAAAATCTTCTGTTTGCATTCTTTGGCCAGTTATAGATACCAGTTTATTGTTTTTAAAAATCCCAAAGAACTTCCCCATTTTAAAACCTTTTTTTTGATAAAACCCAGGCATTACTAACCAGATTAAGTTGTAAACTTCATCTATATGACTTTCTGTTAGTAAGACAATATCTTCTGTAATATTAATTTCTGGAAGTTTTTCTAGCACCATTTGACAACCTTCTATTTTTCTCTCTAGAACAACATAATCTGTATCTATTGTTGGTATTTGTTTTTCTGAGACTAAAAAGAATCTTTCTGCTATTTTTGCATATTCATTTAATGCGCTTGCAGTTTTACTTTCATAAAAAAACGAACCAAATATGCAAATATCTGGTTGGTAGAATTGAGTGCCATCATAGGTTATAAGAAACTTATTGTGAGTTTCATCTAGGGAATACCAAACAGGGTTTTTTAGTTTTTCTTCTAATTTTTTCATTAAAATAAATATATAAAAAAAGCTCGCAAATTGCGAGCTTTTTTATGAAATATAGTTTTATAAAACTTATGCCAACATAGTAACAGGGTTTTCTATAAACGTTTTTAATGTTTGTAAGAATTGTGCACCTACAGCGCCATCAACAGTTCTGTGATCGCAAGTTAAAGTTAATTTCATTGTATTACCAACAACTATTTGTCCGTCTTTAACAACTGGTTTTTGTACAATTGCACCAACAGATAATATTGCTGAGTTAGGTTGGTTTATTATAGAGTTAAAATTTTCTATACCAAACATACCTAAGTTAGAAACAGTAAAAGTACTTCCTTGCATATCTGCAGGAGCTAATTTTTTGTTTCTTGCTTTACCAGCTAAATCTCTAACCCCAGCACCAATTTGAGTTAAACTTAATTGATCTGTGTATTTTATAACAGGTACTAATAAACCATCATCTACAGCTACAGCAACACCTACGTGTATATGACTGTGATAAATTGTGTTTGCATCTGTCCAAGATGTGTTTACTTGTGGATGTTTTTTTAATGCCATCGCACATGCTTTTACAACTAAGTCGTTAAATGATACTTTTGTTTCTGGAATTGCATTTATAGTTTTTCTAGAAGCCATTGCATTGTCCATATCAACTTCAATATTTAAACTGAAATCTGGTGCAGTGAATTTAGAATTACCTAAAGATTTTGCAATTGCTTTACGCATTTGAGAATTCTTAACTTCTTCAGAGCTTTCTACGTTAGAAGAAGCAGTAGTTGTAGCAGCAGGAGCCGCCTCTACTTTTACTGAAGGTGTATAGTTTTCTACATCTTTTTTTATGATTCTTCCGTTTTCACCAGAACCATTTAAATCTGCTAAATTAATTCCTTTATCAGAAGCAATTTTTTTAGCTAATGGAGAAGCAAAAATACGTCCGTTAGAAGTATTGTTAGACGCAACAACTGTTTTTGTCTCTTCTACTTTTTCCGAAGATTTTTCTACTTTTTTATCTTCTTTTTTTTCTGAAGTTACAGTAGGTTCATCTGAAGAAGCAGCGCCACCATTTGCAACAATTGCAGACACATCGGTTCCTGCAGGACCAATAATAGTTAATAAACTATCTACTGGTGCAGTTTCTCCTTCTTGTACACCAATGTATAAGATTGTTCCTTCATAGAAACATTCAAATTCCATTGTTGCTTTGTCTGTTTCAATTTCAGCAAGCATATCACCTTCTTGTACAGCGTCTCCAACTTTTTTTAACCATGTTGCCACAGTTCCATCAGTCATAGTATCGCTTAAACGAGGCATTGTTATTACTTCAACTCCATTAGGAATAGCAACAGAATTTTCAGAAGCGTTAACTTCTGTTGTAGTTTCTTCTTTTGCTACTTCTTCTTCTTCTTCTTTTTTTTCTTTAACTTCTGTTTTATCAGATTCGTTACTACCGCTTATAATAGCAGAAATATCTTCACCTTCTTCACCAATTATGGCTAATAAAACATCAACAGGAGAAGTTTCTCCTTCTTTAATACCTACATATAATAGAGTTCCTTCGTAGAAAGACTCAAATTCCATAGTAGCTTTGTCAGTTTCAATTTCAGCTAAAATATCACCTTCCTCAACTTTATCACCAACATTTTTTAACCATTTTGCCACAACACCTTCTTCCATGGTGTCGCTTAGTCTGGGCATATTTATAATTGTAGCCATATCTTAACTTATAAAAGGATAATCTTCTTGTTCATATACCATATCATACATTTGCTGAACTTCTGGATAAGGAGAATCTTCTGCGAACTTTTCACATTCATTAACTCTATCTTTTACATCCTTAACAATTGCTGCTATTTCATCTTCTGTAGCGTAGTTGTTTTCTTTAATGATATCTAAAACTTGCGTAATAGGATCAATTTTTTTGTATTCTTCAACTTCGTCTTTTGTTCTATAATGCTGTGCATCAGACATAGAATGACCTCTATATCTATATGTTTTCATTTCTAAGAAAGTTGGTCCATCTCCACGTCTTGCTCTTTGAATTGCTTCATCAATTGCTTCAGCAACCTTTATTGGGTTCATTGCATCAACTGGTCCACAAGGCATTTCGTAACCTAAACCAAGCTTCCAAATATCTGTATGATTGGCAGTTCTTTCTACAGAAGTTCCCATTGCATAACCGTTATTTTCAACAATAAAAATTACTGGTAATTTCCATAGCATAGCCATATTAAAAGCTTCGTGCAAAGAACCTTGTCTTGCAGCACCATCACCAAAACAGGTTAATGTTACAGCATCACTTCCTTTATACTTATCTCCAAATGCCAAACCTGCACCTAAAGGTATTTGTCCACCAACAATACCATGACCACCATAAAAACCAAATTCTTTAGAAAAGATATGCATAGAACCACCCATTCCTTTAGATGTTCCTGTTACTTTTCCATATAATTCTGCCATCACCTTTTTAGGATCTTCTCCCATACCAATTGGTTGCACGTGATTTCTGTAAGCAGTAATCATCTTATCTTTAGACAAGTCCATTGCATGCAATGCACCTGCTAAAATTGCTTCTTGACCATTGTATAAGTGCAAGAAACCTCTTACTTTCTGTTGAATGTAAACTGAGGCTAATTTGTCTTCGAATTTACGCCAAAAAAGCATGTCTTTGTACCAATCTAAGTAGGTCTGTTTGGTGATTTTTTTCATACTAGTGATAATTGTTTGTTGAGATTATTTGGTTTTAATTTTTAATAATCGAAATACAAAAATAACTTTTTTAAGTAGAATAAAAAAAAATGATTTTAGAGATTTAACTCAATCGATTTCGTTGACTATTTATTTGTCTTTAGCAATGACTAATGTTGCCTTTGCATCTGTTGCTAAATTCCATTCATTAGAAGAAAGTAACATACCTGCATCATTATATACTTTAAATGCTGCTGTGTTTGGGCCAGAAGTACCTTGGTTTAAAGCTACAAAAGAAATTTTATTAATACCTATTTCTAAAGGAATTGTAAAACTCTGATACCTTTTTTTTAAGATAATGTTTGTTACAACCGGTATGTTATTAACCATTATTGTAACTCTATCTCCATCAGGGTATTGAAAATCTCTACAAATAATATTTACACTAGCAGAATTTGTTCTAAAACTACCCAAATCTTGGTCTATTACAGGATAAATATATTGGCCGTTTATTTTTTTAAAAGCTTTTAAAAAACGAGCTTCACTCAATTGTTTTTTAGAAATAATTCCTTTATTATTTAAGTTATCTTCGTCTTGTTTTTCTTTTAATTTTTCTTGCTCTTTGTCATAAGCTTTTTTAAAACCGTTATTTCCATTTAGTTCAATAGATGTAGGTTTTTCAATTACTTTAGAGTTGCTTAAAACCACCGCTTTTATTTTACCCTTTTCATTTGTGCCATTATTTTTATCTAATTGAGCAAAGAAAGTAGTTGTAAATAATAGGCAAATAATAAAAGTAAAAAATTTAATTTTATGTTTCATATAGATTAGTTTCTAGCTATTTAAAGCAAATATAATGCCGATTTAAAATGAAATTGTTTAGAATTTGTTAAAACTTACTAATTAATTAGAAAATTAAAATATGTCTTAGGAAAAGGTTCTTTTTTTAGTGTAAAATGCCACCATTCATTTTTGTAAGGATTAAAGCCGTTATCTACCATTACCTTGCGAAGCAACATTCTATTTTGTTTTTCTATTTTTGTAATACTCTGGTTGAATGGGTGAGATTTTATTCCGAAGAAATCATAAGGACTTCCCATGTTTAATTCTTTATTTGTTTTAGTATTTACAATTGTTAAATCTACAGTACTACCTCTAGAATGACCAGATTTTGAAGCAATATAACCTTTTTTAAAAAGTGTTGACTTTGCTACATTTGGGTAGTATTCTTTTTTCATTAAGGTGTCATTTAAAACTCTTGCCCATTTTACAAAATGATTTACAGCTTGTTGTGGTCTATAGGCATCAAAAATTTTAAGACTTAATTCTTTTTTTAATAATTCTTGTTGAATTTTTTTTAATAAAACAGCCGTTTCTTTAGTTATAATAACGCAATTACTTTTATAACCTTCAATTGGTTTTCCTATAAAGTTATTGTTAGATAGGTAGCGTAACTCTACTTTTATAGAAGGAGCTATGTCTTCTAAATAAACAAAACCCTTAGGAAGATCTTGTGCTTTAAATATAAAACTTGTAAGTAATAAGGTAGTGAAAAATATTTTCTTCATAAAATCAAAAATAAAGAAAATGGCTGATATTAAATTACTTTCTATCTAAAAAATCTTGATAAGAATCTTGTGTTATCGCTTTTCCTAAAGAATCTAGTTTGTTTGCATCTTTACCATATTTTACAATTGATTTTCTATTTACGTAATCGAATAAATAAAAACTGTTTTTGGTAAGTGTGCCAAATCCCTTATTAAAAACATAATGTGCATATTGGTCTTCTGAAGTATTAAAAAGATTTTTACCGAATTTAAAATTAGAATTATCACCTTTTAACAAGTCTAATAAAGTGTACGAAAAGTCTACTTGACTGGTAATATTATCTATTTTTATTGATTTTTTATTTAGAGCTCCACCTAACCAAAGCATTGGGATTCTAAATTTTTTAGGAGAAAAGTATTCGCCTTCATGTTTTGGAGAACTATGGCCGTGATCTGCCATAATTACAATTAATGTATTCTTGTACCAGTCTTGTTTTTTTGCAAAAGTGATAAATTCTCCAATAACTTTGTCTGTATAAGCATGAGAGCTTCTAAATAAATTATCCTGAGAGTCTTTTCCAAACTTATAAGTATCATTTAGTTCATAAGGCTCATGACTAGTTGAAGTTAATGCAATTTTAAAAAAAGGTTTGTTCTGTTTTGTTGATAAATCTTTTGAAAAACGCTTCATAAAAACATCATCAAAAGCACCCCATTTAGAGTTCCAATCTTTTTTGTCAAACTCACTACCATCTATAATTTCTGATACTTCTGCATTTCTTAAATAGGTATTCATATTCCCGAAATTTAGATCGCCACCATAATAAAAAGAAGTTTTGTATCCCAAAGCATTCATTTGTTTTGGTAGCATTGGTAAACTTCTTGTTTTGTTTGGCATTCGCATTATTTTTTTAACAGGCTGAGGGTAATAGCCACTTAAAATTGCAGGAATTCCTTTGTCTGTTCTATCTCCATTTCCATAGAAATTAGTAAATAAAATACCTTCTTTAGAGAGTCTGTTTAGGTTTTCTGTAACGTTTGCTTCCCCATCAAGAGAACCAACAACTTTAGCTGTTAAACTTTCCCAAATAATTAGAATTACATTTGGTTTCGAGGTGTTTAAAATAGAATCTGTAGTTGCTTCTAAAAGTGTATTTCTTGTGTTGTTAATAATATTTTTTGCAGTTTCAGCATCGAAAGACTTATAAATGTTGGTGTTGCCAGTTCTATGTGTAAGTGTATTAGAGAAATTCCATATAAAATTAATAGCAGCATGATTTGCAAACATTTTATTAGAGAAGTAAACGTTACTTTGGTTTACTGGTATTTCTTGAAAACCACCTCTAATAGGAATTATAAGAGCAGCAGTTATCAATAAAAAAAGTGGTGCTTGAAGCTTGTTTTCTAAATTTAATTTTTTAATATTTTTATTGATATATTTTTTAAATATTTTAATAAATATAAAAGAAGTTACAAACCAAAATAGAAGGCCAAAAATCATTTGAAAAGTAGACACAGAAGCAATCATAACTTCTGGTGTGTCTATATATGCGAATAAAGTAGTGTCTATACGAACGCCCCAAGATTCATATAAACTAGCATCAATAATTAATAATAAGGTAATTATTATTATTAGCGTATAAGAATACCATTTTGTAATGTTTCCAATTTTATTTGGGTTTATAAATATCGAAAAAACAAGTAATAAAAAAGGAATTAAACAGAGGTAAGCAGCAAAAGAAATGTCTAATCGTAAACCATATAAAAAGGTTTTTATAGAAGTATTAAAGCCTAACTCTTGGGTCTTATCAAAATAGAAAAGTAAGAAAAATAAACGAGCAAAAAGAAAATAACCAATCCATAAAAGAAAGTAGTAGAAATTAAATAAAAGTCTGTTTTTTAAATTTTTCATTATTACTCGGTAACTTTTAAACGTGCTTTTGCTGTTACAGAAACATCTGCATAATCTTTATTTAGATATTTTAAATATCCTGTAATTGCAATCATTGCAGCATTGTCTGTTGTAAATTCAAATTTAGGCACGTAGGTTGTCCAACCAAAATGTTTTTCGGCTAGTTCTAATCGATTTCTAATTTCAGAATTTGCAGAAACACCACCTGCAATAGCAATATGTTTTATATTGGTGTGTTTAACAGCATTTTTTAATTTGTCCATTAAAATTTCTACAATTGTAAATTGTATAGAAGCGCAAATATCATTTAAGTTTTCTTCAATAAAATTAGGGTTAATTCTCTGTTGTTTCTGAATAAAATAGAGAATTCCTGTTTTTAATCCGCTAAAACTAAAATCTAAATCGCCAACTTTTGGCTTTGTAAATTTATACGCTTTCGAATTTCCTAATTTTGCATGCTTGTCTATTAAAGGTCCACCTGGGTATGGTAAGCCTAAAATTTTGGCAGATTTATCAAAGGCTTCTCCAACAGCATCATCTATTGTTTCTCCTAAGATTTCCATTTTAAAATGATCTGTAACTTTTACAATTTGTGTGTGTCCGCCACTTATAGTTAAACAGATAAAAGGAAATGTTGGTATTTTACTGTCTTCATCTTCTATAAAATGTGCTAAAATATGAGCTTGCATATGATTTATATCTAACAAAGGGATATCTAAACCTAAAGCTAAAGATTTTGCAAAAGAAGTACCTACTAGTAAAGAACCCATTAAACCAGGACCTTTTGTAAAAGCAATTGCAGACAATTTTTCTTTTGTAATGTTTGCTTGTTCTAAAGCTTGTTGTACTACTGGTACAATGTTTTGTTGGTGAGCTCTAGAAGCTAATTCTGGTACAACACCACCATATTTAGAATGTACTTCTTGGTTGGCAACGACATTGCTTAACACTTTTCCGTCGCAAATTACAGACGCGCTAGTATCGTCACAAGAAGATTCTATACCTAAAATATAAACAGGTGTTTTCATGAGTTAGAAGAAAATAGATTTTTAGCAAAATTAAGTATAATTTTAGGTTGATTTTCCTTTTTTTAAGAATAGAAATTTAATTCTTTGTTAAAATTGCACGTTCTTTGTAATACGTGGCAATATTTTTGATTAAATTCCTTTAAATATTGTGAATAATACTAAAACATATCGTCATTAAAACATTAGGAAAGAAAATATTAAAATGGTTAGGGTACATAGTGCTCTTTCTACTGTTAGTTAGTATTTTACTTTCTACCTCCTTTGTGCAAACAAAGTTAGGTAACTACGCTACAAATAAAATTAATGAAGACTTTGGTACCAATTTAAGTATTGGTAAAGTAAACCTATCCTTTTTAGGAAGTATAGTCTTAAAAGATGTTGAAATTAGAGACCATCATAAAGATACTTTAATATTTGTAAAAAAATTAAGCACCTCTTTATTAAATGCGAAAAAAGTTCTGAATAGTGAACTTCTATTTGATGCTATAACTTTAGAAGATGGTTATTATTATATGAAAACCTATAAAGGTGAAGCAGATGATAATATGGCTATTTTTATAGATAGTTTTAAAAGTGATACACCAAAAGATTCTTTAGCGTCACCTTTTACTCTAAAAGCAGACAATGTTTATGTAGAAAATTTAGATTTTAAACTTATAAATGAAAACAACAAAACACCCTTAAGTTTTTCTGCAACAAACATTGGTGGTAATGCCCAAGATTTGGCTATTATTGGGGCTGACTTTTCTACAAATGCAAGAGGTTTATACTTTAGAACCAACCAAGGTTTGCAGGTAACTAATTTAACTACCAATTATAAGTTTACCAAAACGGCAATGAATTTTGATAATACCAAACTAGAAACAGAAAGCTCTAGTGTTATTGGTAATATACTTTTTACATACAAAAGAGAAGATTTAATTAATTTTAATGATAAAGTAAATATTACAGCAAATTTTGAAAAGAGTACCTTAAAAGTACAAGATTTAAAAAAGTTTTATAAAGAATTAAATGGTAGTGATGTAATTTCTTTTTCAGGTAAAATGAAAGGGAAATTAAATAATTTCGATTTAAATAACTTAAACTTATCAACCCAAAAAGGAATAAAATTAAAAGGAAATTTATCCTTTAAAAATGTTGTAAATACAGAAAGAGGCTTTGTTTTTAATGGAGATTTAACTAATTTAACTGCAACTTACAGCGAACTTAAAAATATATTGCCTAATTTATTAGGTAAAAATTTACCTTCAGAATTTGGTAAACTAGGTCAGTTTAGTATTAGAGGAAAAATAAATGTAACTCCTTCTAAAATGAAAGCTACTGTAGATTTGCAATCTCAAATTGGTAGTGTAATTTCAGATTTAGAAATTAATAATATAGATGAAATAGATACTGCGGCTTATATTGGTGATGTAGAGCTTTTAGATTTTAATATAGGTAAGTTTTTTAACGATCCTTTATTTGGAAAAGTGTCTTTAAAAGGAGCTGTAAATGGTAGTGGTTTTAAGTTAGAAAATATAAATACAAAGTTTGTAGGTAATATTTCTGAACTTAATTTTAATAGCTATACTTATAAAAATATTATTGCTAATGGGCAATATCAAAACAATAAGTTCGACGGAGATTTAGTTATTGACGATACTAATTTTAAGATGAAATTTAACGGATTAGCAGATTTATCATCTGAAGTACAAAAGTTCGATTTTAAGTCTGATATTTCTTATTTAAATTTAAAAGAAACCAACCTTTTTACAAGAGACACTATTTCTATTGTAAAAGGAAAAATAGAATTAGATATAGAAGGAAATACGTTAGATGATATTGTAGGAAAAGCAATCTTTAAAAATGTGTTATACACAAATCAGAAAAAAGAATATAGTTTTAAAGAATTTACGGTAACATCTTCTTTAAAAGATAGTATAAAAACCATAGATGTTGCTTCTAAAGATATTGCACAAGGTTATATAACAGGTAAATTTTCGTTTTCTGAATTACCAAAAGTTGCTCAAAATGCTTTGGGTAGTATTTATACAAACTACAAGCCTTATGAAGTTGCATCAAATCAGTTTTTAGATTTTAATTTTACTGTTTATAATCAGATTGTAAATGTATTTTTCCCTAAAGTATCTATAGATGATAAGACAAAAATTAAAGGAAAAATAAATTCAGATAAAGACCTTTTTCGTTTAAGTTTTAATTCACCAAGAATAGATGCTTACGGTACAGAAGTAAAGGTGATTTCATTAAGAACAGATAATAGTAACCCTCTTTATAATACATCTTTAACAGCAGACGAAGTACATACAGAATATTATAATATTTCTAAATTAAACTTATTAAATAGAACAGAAAATGATACACTGTATTTTAAGTCTATTTTTAAAGGTGGAGACAAGAAAAATGAAGACTTTAATCTCGATTTTTTCTACACCTTTAATCCTGAAGGAAAATCTGTTTTAGGTTTCGAAAAATCATCATTTATATTCAAAGAAAATACGTGGCACATAAACCCAGACGAAAAGAATACAGATAAAATTACATTCGATTTAAAAACGAATGAATTTAAGTTTAGTCAGTTTAAGTTAATTTCAGGAGAACAAAAAGTTCAATTTATAGGAGATTTAAAAGGTACAGAAGATAAAATTTTATTAGCAGATTTTACAAAAGTAAAACTTCAAAGTTTTTTACCAGTTATAGATAGTTTAGCTTTAAAAGGGGCACTTTCTGGTCATTTAGATTTTGTACAGACAAAAGGTACTTATGCTCCAGAAGGTTCTTTAACCGTTAGAGATTTTGAAGTAAACGATTTTAAACAAGGAGACTTATTTATCAATGTAAAGGGAGAGAATTCATACGAAAAATACAATGTAGATTTATCTATAGAGAATAAAGATGTTAAAAGTATTGCTGCAAGTGGTGTTTTAGATTTTTCAGCAAAAAGACCAATAATAGATTTAAATGTGTTTTTAGAAGAGTTTAAATTAGATGCATTTAGTCCTCTAGGACAAGATGTTTTATCTTCTTTAAGAGGAACAGCATCTGGTGATTTTACCCTAAGAGGCTTTTTAAGTAACCCAGATATGGAAGGAGTACTTCGACTTAAAAATGCGGGTTTAAAGTTTCCTTATTTAAATGTAGATTATGATTTCGAAGGAGAGTCTGTAATTACTTTACAGCAACAATCTTTTATTTTAGAAGACTTTAAATTATTAGATACTAAAAATAAAACAAAAGGTATTTTAAAAGGAGATATTTCTCATTTTAATTTTAAAAAATGGTTTTTAAGATTGAAAATAGAGAGCGATAATCTAATGGTTTTAGATACCGAAAATACAGAAGAAGCTTTGTATTACGGTACTGCGTTTATAGATGGTTCTGCAGATATTTTTGGTTTAACAGATAGATTAACTATCGAGTTTAATGCCAAAACAATGCCAGGAACTATTTTTGTACTTCCTTTAAAGGATGTAGAAACGGTAGATAGTTATAGTCTTATTCATTTTAAATCAGATGAAACAAAGGTAAAAGAGCGTCAAAAAGAAATTGCTTTAGAAGCTTTGAAAGGGCTTACTTTAAAAATTGATTTAGAAGTTACAAAGGATGCTATTGCACAGGTTGTAATTGATGAGGTTTATGGAAGTCAACTATCTGGTAGAGGATCTGGGAATCTTCAAATAGAAATTAACACTAGAGGGAAATTTAAAATGTTTGGGGATTATATTGTAGATAATGGTGTCTACGATTTTAAATATGGTGGCTTTGTAAACAAACCATTCGTAATTCAAAAAGGAGGAACCGTTTCTTGGAATGGAAACCCTGCAGACGCAAATTTAGATGTAACTGCAGTTTATAAAGCAAAAGCGAATCCTGGAGTTTTATTAGAGAATTTTAATTCGAATAGAAATATAGAGGTAGACTTAGTGGCTAGAATTACTGGAGGTTTATTTGATTCGAAACAAGAATTAGATATTCAACTAACAAATGTAGATCCTACAATTGCAAACGAATTAGAGTTTATTTTAAATGATAATAACGTAAATGAAAAAACAACTCAGTTTATTTCACTTTTAGCTTTTGGTAATTTTGCAAATCCAGATAAAGTTAATTTTGATGCAAATGCAACAATAACAAATACAGCTTCGAGTGCAATTGCAGCAGCTTTTTCTAGTCTTTTAAATAGTCCGGATAGTAAATTTCAATTAGGTGTAGATTATCAACAAGGGCAAAGTAATAGCGATTTAGATCGATTAAACACAGACAATCAAGTAGATTTATCTGTAAGTACACAAGTAAGTGAAAGGGTGGTAATTAATGGAAAAGTAGGTGTTCCCATTGGTACGCAAACACAATCTAGTGTTGTTGGTGAGGTAAAGGTTGAAGTTCTATTAAATAAAGAAGGTAGCTTTAGAGGTATTATTTTTAATAGGCAAAATGAAATTCAATATACAACAGAAGACCAAGGTTATACACAAGGTATTGGTTTGTCTTATCAAGTAAATTTTAACACACTTTCTGGTTTACTTAAAAAATTAGGTTTAAAGAAAAAGAAGAACTTAATTAAGCGAAAGAGTACCTCAAAAGACACTATTAAAACAAAGCTTAAAAAGCTTGATGATTTTGGTGGTAATTAAGATTTGTAGTTGAAACTATTCCTTAACAAATACCTTAATTTTAACTGATCTTATAAAGATGAAATCTCTTTTTAAAAGCTTTAAATTCCCTAGATTAAATAGCGTTAAAATACCTTAATATTTAGTTAAGCTGAGTAAAAAACCCTTTAAAATAAAGGGAGGAAAGGCTAAAACGATTTCGTAGATTTTTTTATTTAAATGCTTTAAAAACAGTAATTTTACAATATATAATATGAAAAAAATAAAAAAAATAGCAGTCATGACTTCTGGAGGAGACGCTCCAGGGATGAATGCAGCAATAAGATCTGTAGTTAGAGCATGTGCTTATTACAGTGTAAGTTGTGTAGGAATATACAGAGGCTATGAAGGTCTTATAGATGGAGATTTTGTAGAGTTAACAGCAAGAAGTGTTAATAATATAATTAATAAAGGAGGAACTATCTTAAAATCTGCACGTTCTAAAGAATTTAGAACAAAGGAAGGTAGAGCAAAAGCTTATGAGCATTTGCAAGAGAACGATATTGAAGCCATGGTTGTAATTGGTGGAGATGGTTCTTTTACAGGAGCTGTTGTGTTTAATGAAGAATATAATTTTCCTGTTATTGGTATTCCAGGAACCATAGATAACGACATCTTTGGTACTTCTCATACAATAGGTTATGATACAGCTTTAAATACTGCAGTAGAAGCAATAGATAAAATTAGAGATACGGCATCTTCACACAATAGATTGTTTTTTGTTGAAGTAATGGGGCGTGACGCTGGTTTTATTGCCTTAAATGCAGGAGTAGGAGCAGGAGCAGAAGAGATCTTAATACCAGAAGAAGATTTAGGTTTAGATAGAATGTTAGAATCTCTTAAAAAGAGTAGAAGAACAGGGAAATCATCTAGTATTGTTGTAGTTGCAGAAGGAGATAAGTCTGGTAGAAACGTTTATCAATTAGCTGAATATGTAGAGCAAAACTTACCAGAATATGATGTAAGAGTTTCTGTTTTAGGTCATATGCAAAGAGGAGGTTCTCCTTCTTGTTTTGATAGAGTTTTAGCAAGTAGATTAGGTGTAAAATCTGTTGAGTTATTGTTAGATGGTAAAACCAATTTAATGGTAGGCTTAAAAGATAATGAAGTAATAAGTTCTAGTATTGCTGAAGCAATAAAAGGAGGTCATTCTATTAATCAAGAACTTTTAAGAGTTTCTGATATAATGACAACATAATATTAATTAGTAATAAAATTAAAAAAAATGATAAAAATAGGAATTAACGGATTTGGAAGAATTGGAAGATTAGCATTCAGATCTTCAGTAAAAAGAGATAATGTACAAGTTGTAGCTATTAATGATTTATTAGATGTAGATTATTTAGCTTACATGTTAAAATATGATTCTGTTCACGGTAAATTTGATGGAACTGTTGAAGTAAAAGACGGTAAATTAGTTGTAAACGGAAACGAAATTAGAATTACTGCAGAAAGAGATCCTGCTAATTTAAAATGGAACGAAGTTGGTGCTGAATATGTAATTGAATCTACTGGATTTTTCTTAACAGAAGAAACTGCTGGAAAGCATATTACTGCAGGAGCTAAAAAAGTTGTTTTATCTGCACCTTCTAAAGATCATACACCAATGTTTGTTATGGGTGTAAATAACACAGAATTAAAAGCAGATCAACAAATTTTCTCTAACGCATCTTGTACAACTAACTGTTTGTCTCCTATTGCTAAGGTATTAAATGACAACTGGGGAATCTCAGAAGGTTTAATGACAACTGTACATGCTGCAACTGCAACTCAAAAAACTGTTGATGGTCCTTCTATGAAAGATTGGAGAGGTGGACGTTCTGCTATTGGTAATGTAATTCCTTCTTCTACTGGAGCTGCAAAAGCTGTAGGGAAAGTAATTCCTGCTTTAAACGGTAAATTAACTGGTATGGCGTTTAGAATTCCTACTATGGATGTTTCTGTTGTAGATTTAACAGTAAAATTAGAAAAACCAGCTACGTATGCAGAAATTTGTGCTGCTATGAAAGCTGCTTCAGAAAGTGGGCCAATGAAAGGTGTTTTAGGTTATACAGAAGATTTAGTAGTTTCTCAAGATTTTGTTGGAGATACTCGTACTTCTATCTTTGACGCTAATGCAGGTATCGCATTAAATGATAACTTTGTAAAAGTTGTTTCTTGGTATGATAACGAAATTGGTTATTCTACTAAAATTGTAGATTTAATTGAATATTCTGCTTCTTTGTAGCATTCAAAATATAAGCAATAAAAAACCTGATAGATTTATTTCTATCAGGTTTTTTTTATTTTTAACACTTGGTGTTTTTTATTTTACTGCAATTGCACTAATCTCTAGATTTACAAACTTAGGTAAGTTTGCTACTTCTACAGTTTCTCTTGCAGGAGCCGTTTCTTCATTAAAATACTTTGCGTAGATAGCGTTTATTTCTCCGAAGTTATTCATATCAGAAATAAAAATAGATGTTTTAATAACGTTTTCAAAAGTCATTTCAGCAGCTGCTAAAACTTCTTTTAAGTTTTCCATTACCTGTGTTGTTTCTTCTTTTATAGAGGCTAAATTTAATTCTCCTGTTTCAGGATTAATAGCAATTTGTCCGGAAGTATATAGTGTATTTCCACTTAATACAGCTTGGTTGTATGGTCCTATAGGTGCAGGTGCTTTTGTAGTTGTTATTATTTTTTTCATTGATTATAGTTTTAAAGGTATAAGAATTGCAAAGTTATGCTAACCTAGGTTTGTTTTAGATACTTAAAACAATGTTCTATCTGGTGGTTTATTTTTATCCCACTTAAGATCAGATAAAATAGAAGATTTTACACCAATAAAAAACGTGTAAGAAGAGTTTGTACCAAAAGGAACCCAATTAAAATTAAAATTCCAACTATCTAAATCTCTTGTAAAGTTAAATCTAGAAAAAGTAAAAGCACCGCCTTTAACATCGTAACCAGAAGAGTAACCTAGTTTCCATTTTGGAGATAATTCTACATTACCACTAAACATAATACTATGCACACCAATACTTCCGCCGTCTATACCGTTGTTTATATAGTTTGTAGAGTATGCTAAGTTTATAGACCAAGGTATGTCTGCTCTATATAATTTTGCAGTTTTATTCTTGTCTTCCTTCTTTTTATTTATTCCGTTGTTTGTCTGTCCAAATCTATCTGTAGGATTTATATCTGCACCAATTACATCGGTTGCATTATTAGGATCTCTGTTATTATCCTTTTTGCCTCCTTCTTTATCCTTTTTAAAATCTGCACTAGAAATAGAATAATTTGCTGTTAAGCTAGCATTTGTTAATCTTAAACCTAAAAAATTAGAATTAAATTGATTCACTCTAATAAGAGAACCTGTTGAAGATTCTATTACTTTATATGGATCTAACGATCCACTTAAATTTACAGATAACTTATCTTTTAATAAACGTGTTCCTGCAGAAAAACTCACTGGAGACCAACGTAAACTATCTGCTGCTATATTGTATGAACTACTAAAGTTTAAGTTGTTTAAAAGCGTTATTTTTTCATCTTCTTCATCACTATTTGGGTCTTTCGAGGCTACTTTAGCTTCTAAAACATTATTTAATGAGATTCCAATAGAGTTACTTAATCCAGAAGACGGTCCTCCATAGATACCTTGATCGAAGACAGTATACTCTTGAATGTCACTAGGATTATTACTAGCTTGTACTTGTTTTAAATATTTATCTTTAAAATCTGGTCTGTAAGAATAAGAAATAGAAGGTCTAAAAGTATGTCTTATAGCTTTTAGTCTTCCTTTTTTAAAGTTAAAAGTACCATAGATATTTGTAGATAAGCTTACGCCAGCATTGTATTCTCTATAACTCTTAAAACCTCTTAATGTATCTGTTACAATTACATTTTCTGTTACGTCGTAGTCTTTCTGAATATAATCAAATTGCCAAGTTTCTTCATAGTTTACACTTGGTGAAACCGTAAAATATTTAAAAGCTTTTAAATTTGTACTAGTTCCTGTTTTGTGTTGCATACCTGCCCTTGCAGTCTCAAACATTTTAGCTGTCAAGAAATCATCATCTGTAGTATTAATTAAATATTTACCATCTAATGTGTAGTTAAAACCCATTTTTTGAATAGGATTCTTTTTTACGCCATCTTTCCCTGCAAAAGGGTAGATTCTGTTCATGTTTAAGTTTAAAGATGGCAGCGTCATCGTTATTTGTTCTGTATTTGTATTTTGTTGATGTTGAGCCGTAACATTTAAGTTAAAAGGAGTACCAACAAATGTTTTACTATAGTTTATAGAAGAATTAAATGTATTTGTTTGTGTTTGTGCAACGTTAAATTGATTTTGAGATTCTCTAAAAAACTTGCTACTTCCTAAGTTTACAGAAGCTGTAAATCTAGAGTTTGGGCTCGCTTTGGTATCTTGGTTATGATTCCACCTAATATTAAAATTATTTGCTTTGGAATAATCATCAAAACCTCGAATACCATTAATGTTATTTTCGAAGCTAAAATTAAAGGCACCATTAAATCGATATCTTTTATTGTAATTAGAACTAGCTCTAAAACCCCAACTTCCGTTTGAATATGCATCTCCAGTAATTCCTAAATCTACATAGTCATTAATAGCAAAATAATATCCACCATTTTGAAAACCAATACCTCTATCACTACTTCCTGTATCAAAAGCAGGAATTAAAAAACCAGAAACACTAGTTTGGGTAATAGGAAAATATGCAAAAGGTAAATAAATAGGTGTTGGTATGTCTGCAATATAAAGTAGACTTCCACCTACAATTATTTTTTTTCCAGGAATTATTTTAGCTTTACTTGTACCAATATAATAGTCTAGTTTTTCTGATGTAGTAAATTTAATATCTCTTACATAAATTGTAGAATCGTTTACTCTTTTAGTTTTTTCACCAAAAGTAAACATCTCTCCTTGCTTGGTTTTTAAACCATAAATTAAAGCTTTTTTAGATTTAAAATTATAAATGATAGAATCTTGTTCAGACTCTTCACTACCTTGTTTAAAAACAGGGCGTTGTGTATAACCTGTACTGTCTATAATTCCTTTTGCAAAAAGTGTATTTTTAATATAATCAACAACAATAATACCTGCTTTTAAATCTATATCTGTGTAGGTAATATTGGCTTCATTATAAAGTGTTACTGTTTTGTTTTTAGCATTTTGTATGGTGTAATCTTTTGCAACATGCGTAATAATATCTTCAATAGTTTCTTTTGGTTTTATAGAATCTAAAGAAATGGAGTCTCTATTCTTAAGTAATAAAGAATCTTTTTTTATAGAAAAAGTACTATCTGTTTTTCTTAAAGGAATGGTATCCTTTTCTATTAAAGGGATTGTTATTTTTTTTGTCGTTTTTATATCCTGAGAAAAACCTAGCTTTGTGAAAAAGAAGATGCAAAATAAAAGTATGTATGATAGGTTTGTTTGCAATGCTTTAAATGCTATTTTTGTATGTGAATATAAATTTGGCGTAATATTTGAAACATCAAATTTAAGAATTCAAAATTAGTTAAATTTTATTGATGCAATCCCAACAAAAACACAAAAATATTATCAAAAGTAAAATTATTTTTCTACTGCTCTTCATATTAGTATGTAACAGCGTGTCAATCTATGCTCAAAAAGAGTATGTGGTTGTCTTAGACGCCGGTCATGGAGGTAAAGATCCTGGTAATTTAGGAAACGGATATAAAGAGAAGAATATTGCATTAAAAGTAGCTCTAAAAGTTGGTGAAAAGTTAAAACAGCGTAAAGATGTTAAAATACTTTTTACTAGAAATAAAGATGTTTTTATAGATTTATGGAAGAGAGGTGATATTGCAAATCATGCAAAAGCAGATTTATTTGTTTCTATTCATTGCGATTCTCATACATCTAATGCTTATGGTGCAGGAACTTTTGTTTTAGGTTTAAGAGGTAATAAAAAAAACTTAGAAATTGCTAAAAGAGAAAATGCGGCAATTTTATTAGAAGATAATTATCAAGATAAATACAAGGGTTTCGATCCTAATTCAGCAGAATCTGTAATTGGTTTGTCATTACTACAAGAAGAAAATTTAGATAAGAGTTTAGCTATTGCTAGTTTAATTCAGAATAATTTTACTTTTAAGTTGAAAAGAAATAATAGAAAAGTAAAACAAGATAATTTTCAAGTTTTAAGAGAAACAATAATGCCAAGTGTTTTAATAGAACTAGGTTTTCTAACAAACAAAAAAGAAGGTAGGTTCTTAAACTCTAATTCTGGCCAAACAAAAATGGCAAACGAAATTGCAGACGCTATTTATAATTATATTAAAAATTTAAAATTAAATACGGTTATAGAAGATGTTACAACTATAAATTCTGCAAGTGAAATTGAATTTAAAGTACAAGTTGCATCAGGAAAAAATAGAATTGCAACTAAATCTTATAACTTTAAAGGTTTAAAGAATATCGAAAGAATTCAATTAGGTAGCTTTTATAAATATTACTACGGAAATACTTCCTCTTATAGTTCTGCCGAAAAATCGATGAAAATAGCAAAATCTAAAGGATATAAAACTGCTTTTATTATTGCTTTAAAAAACGGTAAAAAAATCTCTATTCAAGATGCCTTAAAAAGGCCATAAAATTAACGGATTCTAATAAAAATTATTAGTAATTTTGTTGCAAAACATCTAAACATGTCTAAAGAATTAAAAACGGGAATTGTTGCAGTAATTATAATTGTTATTGCAGTTTGGGGATTTAATTTCCTTAAAGGACAAAATCTATTAGATCCAGGTTCACGTACTTTTAAAGTTGAATATGCTAAAATCGGAGGTCTTTCTAAGTCTAGTCCTGTGACAATTAACGGTTTAAAAGTAGGGAAGGTAGATAAAATAGAATTTGATAGAAGCGAAGAAAAGAGAGGACATCTATTAGTTACTTTTATAGTAAATAACGATTTTGAATTTTCTAAAAAGAGTATCGTCAAAATATATTCACCCAATCCTTTAAGTGGTTCTAATTTAGCTGTAATTCCTAATTATGAAGGTGAAACAGCTGTTTCTGGAGATTTACTAGAAGGTGAGATGGAAGAAAGCTTATTTACTTCTATTGGAGAAAGGTTAAACCCGCTTCAACAAAAAATAGAAAGAGTAATTGTAAGAGCAGACACTTTGTTTAGCGGCGTTAATAAGATTTTAAATGACAAAACTATTAACGGAATTAATAGTTCTGTTTCTAATCTAGCAGGAACAATCTCAGATATTAGAAAAACGATACAAGCTGTAAATTCTATGGTTGTTGATAATCAAGAAAACTTGAAGATTACTTTAGAAAACACTAAAAATATTACAGAGAATTTTAGTAAAGTATCAGACAGTTTAAATACGGTAGATTTTAATAAGATTATTAGAAAAGCAGAGGAAGCTGTTGGTAATTTTAATGAAATGTCTAAGAAAATTAATTCTGGAGACGGTACTATTGGTAAGCTAATTAACGACAAAAAAATGTACGATAATTTAGAAGCTGCTACAAGAGAACTAGAAGAATTATTAAGAGATATAAAGCTAAATCCAAAAAGATATATTCATTTCTCTATCTTTGGAAAAAGTCCAGAACCTTATGGCGAGGAAATAAAATACTAATTATAACCATTAGCACTATTTAAATGCAATACTTACCAAACATCCTTTTTGCAATCGCATTAATTGCTGGTATCAGCTTTTTTGTGATGAATATTCGCAAACTTTTTAGAAATATAAATCTAGGAAAAAGTATAGATAGAACAGATAATAAACCACAACGTTGGAAAAACATGTTTAAAATTGCTTTAGGGCAATCTAAAATGGTAAGAAGACCTTTTTCTGGTTTTTTACACATTATTGTTTATGTAGGTTTTATTATTATAAATATAGAAGTTTTAGAAATAATTATCGATGGAATTTTAGGAACACATAGAGTTTTTCAAGGTTTTATAGGTGATGCTGTTTACGGCTTTTTAATTGCAACTTTCGAAATTCTAGCAGCTTTAGTTTTTGTAGCTGTTATTCTTTTCTGGACACGCAGAAATATAGCAAATATTAAACGTTTCTTAAGTTCTGAAATGAAAGGTTGGCCAAAAATGGATGGAAATATAATTCTATACTTTGAGATGGTTTTAATGACACTTTTCTTAGTAATGAATGCTACAGATACTACTTTTCAGCAAGCTGGAATTGGAAATCCTATAAGTCAGTTTATTGCACCTTTATTTAATGGCTTTTCTCCGGAAGCAGTTCATACAATAGAAAGAACAGCATGGTGGATTCATATTTTAGGTATTTTAGTTTTCTTAAACTATTTATATTATTCGAAGCATTTACATATTTTATTAGCTTTTCCTAATACGTTTTTTGCAAATTTAAAACCTAAAGGACAATTTAATAATTTAGAATCTGTTACCAATGAGGTAAAGTTAATGATGGATCCAGATGCAGATCCTTACGCTGCACCTGCAGAAGGAGCAGAAGATGAAGTGCCAGAGAAATTTGGTGCATCAGATGTTTTAGATCTAAATAAAATGCAACTCTTAAATGCCTATACATGTACAGAATGTGGTAGATGTACATCTGCTTGTCCTGCAAATTTAACAGGTAAAAAATTGTCTCCAAGAAAAATCATGATGGATACAAGAGATCGTCTAGAAGAAGTTGGTAGAAATATCGATGCAAATGGAGGTACTTTTAAAGATGATGGAAAACAATTATTAAACGATTATATTTCACCAGAAGAACTTTGGGCTTGTACGAGTTGTAATGCTTGTGTAGAAGAATGTCCTGTAAATATAGATCCTCTTTCTATTATTATGGATATGAGAAGATATTTGGTAATGGAAGAAAGTGCTGCACCACAAGAACTAAACTCTATGATGGCTAATATAGAAAATAACGGAGCTCCTTGGCAGTATAATCAACAAGACAGATTAAACTGGGCTAAAGAAGATTAGGCTACAGTTTTAGAGAAATGTTCGTTCGAGTGGTTTTTTTAAGAAACCGAAGCAAGAACAAATAATTACATGAATAAACAATTACAAGAATAAACATCAAAAGATATGAACGTACCTACAATGGCAGAAATGTTAGCTCAAGGAAAACAACCAGAAGTGTTGTTTTGGGTTGGCGCAGCAGGAAGTTATGATGATAGAGCAAAAAAAATATCAAGAGCATTTGTAAAAATATTACATCAAGCAAACGTAAATTTTGCGGTTTTAGGAACAGAAGAATCATCTACAGGAGATGCAGCTAAAAGATCTGGAAACGAATTTTTGTTTCAGATGCAAGCAATGATGAATATTGAAGTTTTAAATGGTTATGAAGTAAAGAAAATTGTTACTTGTGATCCTCATTCATTCAATACTCTAAAAAATGAATATCCAGGTTTAGGTGGTAAGTATGAAGTTTTTCATCACACACAGTTTATACAAGATCTAATTTCAGAAGGTCGTTTAAAAATAGATCAAACAACACTTCAAGGTAAAAGAGTAACCTTTCACGACCCTTGTTATTTAGGTAGAGCAAATGAAGTTTATGAATCTCCAAGAGATTTAATTAGAAGGTTAGGTGTTAATTTAACAGAAATGAAACGCAACAAAACTACAGCTTTATGTTGTGGTGCTGGAGGAGCACAAATGTTTAAAGATGCAGAAAAAGGAGATAAAGAAATTAATGTTTTAAGAACAGAAGATGCTTTAGAAACCAAGCCAGATATTATAGCAACAGGTTGCCCTTATTGTAATACTATGATGACAGATGGTATTAAATTTAAAGAAAAGGAAAGCGAAGTTGTGGTAAAAGATATTGCAGAATTAATTGCAGAAGCAAATAACTTATAAGATGAAACATTTTTTTTTAATTTTCCTTTTAATAACAGCTTTTTCTACAAGCGCAAAAAATAATGCTGCAGAAAAAGAATCTAAACCTGTTATTGTAAATAAAGTAAGTACAATAATAGAGAACGAAGTAGAAAATAAAATTTTGTTTACGGTTCAAATAGCAGCACTACATAACGAGAATGAAACCTTCGAAAACCTAGAAGGTGTTACTATTTATATAGAAGATAGCTTTATTAAATATAGATTAGGTGAGTTTGCAACTTACAAAGAAGCAAGAGCATTTCGTAGAAGTATTTTAAGTAAGTATCCAGATGCTTTTGTGCAAGCAATAAGAGATGGTTTACGAGTTCACATTCAAGATGCTTTGTCTGAAGTAGCTATATGATAGATTCTTTTCAAAATATAGAAGTTACTTCCTTTCCAGATATTACTAAAATTGATTTTAAATCGATAAATAACAAGTATTTAAGAGTTATAATTATAAATATAAGTTTAGTTTTTGTAGCGCTTTTTGTAGCAGCTTTTTTTATTAATTATAAAGATCTTTTCGAATTATCTGAATATTCAATTTGGATTTATCTTATAATTGCTATTCTTTTAGTTATAATATTTACCATAAAAATTATTGGTTTTAAAAAGAGAAAATATGCCGTTAGAGAAAAAGATATTTCTTACAAAAAAGGTGTTTTCTTTAGAAGTTTAACCACAGTTCCTTTTAATAGAATACAGCATGTAGAAATTGATCAAGGACCTATTTCTCGTTTTTTTGGTTTGGTTTCTCTAAGTGTTTTTACTGCAGGAGATAGTAGTGACGATTTAAAAATTAGCGGACTTTTAAAAGAGGAAGCGCAGCAAATTAAAGAATTCATCAGTAATAAAATAGATGGGTAATACAGAGAACTTTAGCCAGTTTAGAAGGCAATCTAAAAAAGGAATTCTTGTAATTTATCTAAACATCTTATACAAAGTTTTAAAAGCTTTTTGGGTTTTACTTTTTCTTTTCATTCAAAAATTTTCTAAAATTTCAGACGAAGTACTACTTTACATTTATTTAGGTGTTGGTGGTTTGTTATTGTTTTTCTTGGTTAGAGCTTTTTTAATTTTTAAAAATTTTAAATTTAAAATAGAAAATCAACATTTTATTTTAAAGAAAGGAATCATAAAAAAAACAAATACTTCTATTCCTTTTGATAGAATTCAGAACATTAATTTTAAGCAAAATATTATTCAGCAAATTATAAATGTTCATGAAGTAAATCTTGAAACTGCTGGTTCTAGTAAAGCAGAAATATCTATAAAAGCATTATCTTTTAAAGAAGCGAGTGCTTTAAAACAAGCCATTACAATTTTTAATAATAATGTAACAGAATCTGAGATAGATACTAAAGTTGTTGAAAAACCTTTATTAAAAGTAGATTTTTTAGCTTTAATGAAAGTAAGTATAACAGAAAATCATTTACAGAGTTTGTTGCTTTTATTTGCAATTTTAGTTGGTTTTTATCAACAAATAGATGAACTAGTTAAAGGTTTAGGTAAACGAGAGCAGTTAAAAGACTTTATATCTAATAATACTTCTGCATTAGAAACAAGCGTTATTTTAATAATAGGTTTGCTTATTTCTTTAACGGTTGTTGCTGTTTTAAGTTCTGTGGTTAGAGTTGTGCTTAGACATTTTAATTTAACTGTTTTTGTAAAGAATAGCGCATTAGAAATTTATCAAGGTTTAACAACAAAGAAATCTGTTATTTTAAAGAAAGATAAAGTACAGCACATTACTATTTCTCACAATCCAATAAAAAAATGGTTAGGTATTTCATTTATTACTTTTAAGCAGGCTATTAGCGGAAAAGTAAAAAAGAAACAAGATAAGATTATTAAGATTGTTGGTTGTAATAAAGAACAGGTTACTGCAATAAAAACATTGCTTTTTCCAGGAGAAATATTAGAAGGTATTAATAAGAATTATTCACATTCATATTTTAAATATAGAATGTATGTTAGAAGCGTTTTCTTCTTTGTGGCATTAAATATAGGTTTGTATTTTGTAGTTGAAAATAATTATGTTTTTTTAGTAAACATTATCTTAGTGCTCCTTTTTATTTTTATTATCGAATTAAAATTCAGAAAACGATACTACCTTTTTAATGAAGAATTACTTTTAGTTGGTCAAGGAATAGTAGAAACACACAAAACTTTTTTGCCTTTTTTTAAAGTACAAAATATAGAATTGAAACAAACTATTTTTCAAGTGAGAAAAAACGTTGCAGATTTAGTTTTTCAGACTGCATCTGGTAAAATAAAACTACCTTGCATACCCTTAGAAAAAGCACAAAAAATATATAATTACACTTTATTTAAAGTAGAAACTAGTAAGAAATCATGGATGTAAAAAGTTATATAAAAGCAGCAAGATTAAGAACGCTTCCTTTATCTATTTCTGGGATAATTGTTGGTGCAGTTTTAGGTAATGAATTTGTAAATAATTTAACAATAAATGGTGTGAAAACTTCAATTTGGGAATCTCCTATTTTCTGGTTAGCAATTTTAACCACAATTGGTTTTCAGGTTTTGTCTAATTTTGCAAACGATTACGGAGACGGAATAAAAGGTTCTGATACAAATAGAATAGGAGAAGCAAGAATGGTTTCTTCTGGTGCAATTACGCCAAAGCAAATGAAAATGGCAATGATAATTACTACAATTATCACCTTAATTATTGCTTTGTTATTAATTTTCGTTGCCTTTGGTAGTGAGAACTTCAGACTTTCAATTTTATTTTTTGGTTTAGGTATTGCATCTATTGCAGCGGCTATAAAATATACAGTTGGTAATTCTGCTTATGGTTATAGCGGTTTTGGAGATGTTTTTGTATTTCTTTTCTTCGGATTATTAAGCGTTGTTGGAAGTTATTTTTTGTTTACAAAACAAATTGACTTTAAAATATTTTTACCAGCAATATCTGTAGGTTTATTAAGTACTGCAGTTTTAAATTTGAATAATTTACGAGATAGAGAAGAAGATAAAAAGAATAATAAAAATACTTTAGTAGTAAAATTAGGAACAGATAAAGCAAAAATATATCATTATTTATTAATCATTTTATCATTAATTGCTGCTTTGGTTTTCGTGTTTCTAGATTTTAGATCTATTTATCAATGTATCTTTTTAGTGGCATTTATTCCATTAATAAAAAATGCAATAACAGTATCAAAAAATAACATTCCTGCAGCGTTAGATGGTGAATTAAAAAAAGTAGCATTAAGCACCTTTTTATTTGCTGTTCTATTAGGAATAGGACAACTTTTTTAAAATTTATATATGAAAACAATAAAAGTAATTTTAATTATTATCTCTGTTTTAGTTTTGGCTTTTTTAGCAACTGGTTTGGTTATTAAAGACACTAGTTATTCAGCAAAAATTTCTATAGAAAAACCACTTAACGAAGTTTTTAGTAATTTCATGGAAATTGATAGTGTTAAAAATTGGGTTCCAGATATTCAATCTGTAGAAGTTGTAAATAACAACCCAGGTATTACAGGTAATATTTATAATGTTGTGGTTTTAAACCAAGGACAAGAAATAAATATGACCAAAAAAATTATGGCATATGTGCCTAATGAAAAAGTTACTTTTTTTTACGATGCAGAAAACATGTTAAAGAAAGACGATTTTCTTTTTTCTGAGGAAAATGGAAAAACAATAATTACCTTAAACGCTAGATGCCAAAGTGAATCTTTTATAATGGCATGTATGTTTCCTTATTTTAAAGGTACTTTTCAAAAACAAGACCAATCGTATTTAAATAATTTTAAAACGTTTGTAGAAAAACAATAAATCTATTTTAGGTTGATAAAAGCAGTATATAAAAAATACATTCTTAATTTTAAAAATCCTAGTGGAACTTCCCGTGGAGTTTTAAGAACAAAAGAAACATGGTTTATTCTTTTAGAAAAAAATGGTAAAACTGGTATTGGCGAAACAGGTTTGTTTCGTGGTTTAAGTATAGACGATGTTCCTAATTATGAAGAGAAATTAATTTGGGTCTGTAAAAACATAAATTTACGACTCGATTTTTTATTAAAAGAATGTATCGAGTTTCCTTCTATTCAGTTTGGGTTAGAACAAGCCTTTTTATCATTAGAAAGTACAGATAAGTTTAATTTATTTCCTTCAGATTTTACCAAAGGAAATTCAGCAATAGCTATTAATGGCTTAGTTTGGATGGGAGATAAGCAGTTTATGAAATCTCAAATTCAAGAAAAGTTAGAAACCGGTTTTTCTTGCATAAAAATGAAAATTGGTGCCATAGATTTTAATACAGAAATTATGTTATTAAAATCGATAAGAAAAGAGTTCTCTTCTAATGAAATAGAATTAAGAGTAGATGCAAATGGTGCTTTTAAACCAGAAAATGCATTAGATAAGTTAAAAATACTCTCAGAATTAGATATTCACTCCATAGAGCAACCAATTAAACAAGGTCAATTACAAGAAATGGCTTTTTTATGTGAAAATACGCCATTACCAATTGCGTTAGATGAAGAGTTAATTGGTGTTTTTTCATCCGAAGAAAAAAAGAAAGTATTAGCAACTGTAAAACCGCAATTTATTATTTTAAAACCAAGTTTAGTTGGTGGTTTTTCTGGAAGTAAAGAATGGATTGATTTAGCTGAAAGCAAAAATATAAAATGGTGGATAACTTCTGCCTTAGAAAGTAATATTGGTTTAAATGCAATTGCACAATTTACGCACAGTTTAAAGAATGAGCTGCCCCAAGGTTTAGGAACAGGAGGTTTGTTTACTAATAATTTTGAAAGTCCGTTAGAAGTAAAAAACGGAACACTGCATTACAATACTTCCAGAAAATGGAATTTTAACTTATAAGAAACATGAATTATATAGAACAAGCATATAAAGGTAAAAACGAATGGTATCATTGGGTTTTAACATTTATATTAGTGGTTTTAGGTTGGCAGGTTATTGGTGCTTTTCCTTTATTAATGGCAGCAGCAGCAAAATCAGAAAATATGACTCAGTTTTCTGAATTTGCAGAAGATGGATTTATGACAGCTGGCTTAAATAAAAATTTCTTACTGTTTTTAATGATTCTTACTTTTTTTATAGGGTTAATTTTTCTTTTTATTGGAGTAAAATATATACACAAAAGAACCATTACTTCTTTAATTACTAGTAGAGACAAAATTGATTGGAAGCGTTTTTTTTACGGTTTTTTTGTTTGGGGTATTTTAGCGGTAGCAATGTCTTTTGTTGGTATTTTACTAGCACCAGAAAATTTTACTTGGAATTTTAATGCAACTCCTTTTTTTACTTTAGTAGCAATTTCATTTTTGTTTTTACCTTTTCAAACAAGTTTAGAAGAATTGCTTTTTAGAGGTTATTTTATGCAAGGAATTGGTGTTTTGGCAAAAAATAGATGGGTTCCTTTACTTATTACTTCAGTAGTTTTTGGCTTGTTACATGGCGCAAATCCAGAGGTTGCAAAATTGGGGCAAATTACCATGGTTTTTTATATTGGTACAGGTTTGTTTTACGGAATTGTAACTTTAATGGATGAAGGAACAGAGATTTCTTTGGGTTTACACGCAGTTAATAATATTACTGCGGCTTTTTTAATAACTACAGATTGGACGGTTTTTCAGACAGATGCTTTGTATATCGATACCTCTGAGCCAGCTGTAACTTGGGAAATGTTTTTTCCTGTTTTTGTTTTATATCCTTTAATGCTATTTATTTTTTCTAAAAAATATGGTTGGTCTAATTGGAAAGAAAAATTAACAGGTAAAATTACACAGCCAATTAATTTAAAAGAAAATTATAGAGTTTTAGATGAAATTGGAGAATAATAATTTTCATAAAGATTTTAAATTAAATAATAATTCGTTCGCTAACATTAATGAATTACTTAAATATACACGCAATTTTTCTAATGAGATTCATCTTTTTTTAGAAGATTGGTTTTCTAGTAAAGAATTTGTTATTGTGCAAACTTCTGGTTCTACAGGGAAACCTAAGTTCATACAATTACAAAAAACACAAATGCAGCATTCTGCTTTTGCAACAGGATTGTTTTTTGATCTAAAAGAAAATACAACTGCTTTATTATGTCTACCTGTAGCGTATATAGCGGGTAAAATGATGCTTGTAAGAGCAATTACCTTAGGTTGGCGTTTAGATGTTGTTTTATCAAATTCAGAGCCCTTAAAGAATGTTTTTACTAATTACGATTTTTCTGCAATGGTGCCTTTACAAGTAGAGAGTTCTTTAAGTAAATTAAGTTTAATTAAAAAACTAATTGTTGGCGGTGGAGTTGTTTCTAATCAATTGCAAGAAAAATTACAAAGTGTTTCTACACATGTTTTTGCTACTTATGGTATGACGGAAACAATTACTCATATAGCTGTTAAGCAATTAAATAATTTACAATTATTAAAAGAGAATTTTTCTAAGAAATCTTTTTATAAAACGTTGCCTAACACAACTATTTATAGAGATGAAAGAAATTGTTTAGTTATAAAAAACGATAAAATTTCAAATGAAGTTATTTTTACGAATGATGTTGTTCGTTTAATTTCTGATACTCAATTCGAGTGGTTAGGTAGATTTGATAATGTTATTAATTCTGGTGGAATAAAATTACATCCAGAAAAAATTGAAGAAAAACTATCTAAAATTATAACACAACGTTTCTTTGTTATTGGTAATTCCGATGAGAAATTAGGGCAGAAATTAATTCTTATTGTTGAATATAAGGGGAATGGGGAATTAAAATTAAAAAAACTTTTAGCAACTAAAATTAAGAATCTACAATCGTTATCTAAGTTTCAGGTTCCTAAAGAAATCTATTTTATAAATCATTTTATAGAAACAGAGACAAAAAAAATCCAACGTAATAAAACGTTGGATTTAGTTAAGTTTTAACTTAAGTTTAGAAGATAATTCCTTAAATCTTCATCTTCATCTAAATTCATTTTCTTTTTAATTCTATATCTTCCTGTTTGTACAGATCTTGGGTCTATAGAAAGTATTCTTGCTATTTCTTTTGTTTGCATATGTAGTTTTATAAACATACAATGTCTTAATTCTGTTTCAGAAATAGAAGGATGTTTTTCGATGAGTTTATCGTAGAAATTGTCGTGTACAGCATTAAAATGTTCCTTTAAAGTGTCCCATTCTTCATTTCTTTTTAAAACATGATCAATCTGACTAGTAATTTCTTTTATAACAGTTTTTTCTTCTGTTTTTATACCTTTTAAATCTGCTTTTATTTCTTTAAAATATTGTTTATTATGAAGTAGATTTGTAGTTAAGGTGATCATTTCTTTCTCTTTAGATAAAACTTCAGAGTTTAGATTTTTTAATTTCATGTTTTTTTCTAAACTCTTTTTCTTCAAATTTTGAATTATAAAATAATTAGCAAACAATGATATGATAAAGAGTATGCTAATTAAAAAAACTAAAACCTTTAAGTTATAATTAGTGTTTTCTATGCTTTCTTTTTGAAGTAGGATTTTTTCATATTCAAATTTTGAGTTTAAATCTTTTATCTTAACTTCTAATTCTTTGTTAGTTTTATTTTTGTTATCTACAACAAAAGATAAAACATCTGTATTGTTATGCCCAATTATTTCTAAACTAAAGATACAGTCGCTAGAGTATTCGTAGGACTGATGTACGGAGACACTTATAATATTTTCTCCATTTTTAAAAATAGAGTTATCAAAAAAATGCTGTTTAAAGTTGTGTTCATCTTCTCCTTTAACTGTATTAATAGCTATTGTTGTGTTATTAATTGTAGAGTTGGGCATATTATCTCTAAATAGCTCTTTTCCGTTAACATAAACTACTGCGCCATCATCTCTTTGTAATTTAAATTCATAAGCAACATACTTGTTATCTATTAAAAATTTCTTTTTAAAATATTTAGTAATATGTTTTTTCTTTTTATTATTACCAAAATTAAGTTCTGTCTTGTTTTTTTTATCACCATAACCTAAGGGAGATTTTCCTTTTTTCCAATTAGAAAAATCAGTAAGATTTATCCAGTCATTTTCTAAGTAACCATTGTCATAATAATGCCAAAAATCTTGATCTTTAACTATAATATCTTGTGAAAAATAGGTGGTACCTTGAAAAATAAATAATAGAAAAAATATATTTCTCAGTGAGGTTATTTCTTTCATTTTTAAGCTTGTAAGTATTGTTGTAGTGTAAATGTAGTAGAATTTATACAATAAAAAAGTAAATGTTGTAGTTTAGTTGGTGTTATAATATTGTTAAAGTGTAAAATATATCTATATTTGAAGAAGTTATGAGGAGACTCTGTAATAACTAGATTGGGGGATTGAAATTATTACATTGAAGATTCAAAAAAGTCGTGATTTAATTATCACGACTTTTTGTATTTATAGAATATGTGGAGAGTGTTTTACATTTCCATAGAATGAAATACATTTTGTACATCATCATCTTCTTCTAATTTTTCTAAAAGTTTTTCAACATCTGCTTGTTGTTCTTCATTTAGTTTTGTTGTAGTAGTAGGAACTCTTTCAAAGCCAGAAGATAATATTTCTGTATTGTTTTCTTCAAAGAAAGATTGTATTGCACCAAACTGCTCAAAGGGAGCATAAATAATTATTCCTTCTTCATCATCAAAAACTTCTTCAACTTCAAAATCTATTAATTCTAACTCTAGTTCTTCTAAGTCTACCGTAATATCTTCTTTTTTAAGAGTAAATGTACATACATGGTCAAACATAAACACAACAGACCCAGAAGTACCTAGGTTTCCATCGCACTTATTAAAAGCAGATCTAACATTAGCAACTGTTCTATTATTATTATCTGTAGCAGTTTCTAAAAGAAGTGCAATTCCATGAGGTGCATATCCTTCGAACAAAACTTCTTTATAGTTTGCAGTATCTTTATCAGTAGCTTTTTTAATAGCTCTTTCTACATTGTCTTTAGGCATGTTTGCAGCTTTTGCATTCTGCATAACAGCTCTTAGTCTAGAATTTGAATCAGGATTTGGACCACCATCTTTAATAGCCATTACAATATCTTTACCAATTCTAGTAAAGGTTTTTGCCATTGCTGACCAACGTTTCATCTTGCGTCCTTTTCTTAGTTCGAATGCTCTACCCATTTCTGTTTTTTTATAAATATGTTGAATAGCAAATGTAAAAATTTGAAAGGGGTTTCACAATTATTTTGAAACTTGATTTCTTATCAAAATATACCTAACACTAGGTATTGTTTTTACAATTTTATATAAATATTTTTAAAAATAATTAAAAACAATACAATTATGAAAAAAAATACTTTATTACTTTTTATTTTTATGACAACTTTTATGGTTGGTCAAGACAAGCTTACCTCTAACATAGAGGAATATTATGATGGTGCAAATTGGATTATTAGTAACAAAATTGAATATACTTATGATAATAACAGAAATTTGACAAAATCAGTAGATTTGTATTGGCAAACTTCTCAATGGGTTAAATCTTACGCATCCATTTATACTTATAATTCAAATAATAAGGTTATTGCAGAAACTTATGAAAATTATGATGTAAATGGCAATATCACAGGAACACAAGAAAGAACTTTAAATACTTATAATTCTAATGGAGATTTAAGTCAAATTTTAAACCAAACATTTTTAAATTCTAATTGGGTAAATGAGGGTAAATTTGATTTGACATATACTAGTAATAGACTTTCTTCTGCAATTGGTTATGAATGGAATGGTTCTACTTGGTTTCTTGGACAAGAAGATTCCTTTAGAATAACTTTTAGTTATAATTCAAATGGAAATGTTAGTGTTTCAAAATCGGATGAATGGAATGGTACAAATTGGGTTGATTCAGACAGAACTATTTTTACTTATGATGGTAATAATAGAGTTATTATTGATGAAGGACAAATTTGGAATGGCACAAATTGGGCAACTGATTACAAATCTGAATATACCTATGATGCTAATGGAAATACGGTTACAGAGATAGAATCTTATTTAGATAATGGTATTTTAACTGTGCAACCTTTAGTAACAATAACTTTTGATACTACAAAATTAATGTCTAGTTTTTCACATCCTTTCAGAGATAAAACAGGTCTTGATGTTCTTTTTCCTACTTTCAGTGTTGTGAATAAAATTTCAGGAAAATCTTCTACTAATAGCAGAACTACATATTATTATGGAAACGAACCTACTGCAAGCGTAAGTGATTTTGCTACTTTAAGCTTTACAGCATATCCAAATCCAACAAAAGATTTTATAACTATTGATACTGCAAATTCTAAAGTTGAAAATATCGTTTTATTTAACGTTTTAGGAAGAAAGGTTTTCTCTTCAAATAAAAAAGAATTAGATATTAGAAACTTATCTAAAGGTGTTTATATTTTAAAAGTGAAAACAACTGAGGGTAAAATAGCAAGTAAAAGAATTATTAAAAATTAAGTTTTTTGATAATTTTATTAAAAAGCATTTCTGAGTTTTGTTATTCAGAAATGCTTTTTTTATTTTAAAAGTTCATAAGTCTGTTTTGCAATTTCAATTTCTTCATTTGTAGGTATCACTAAAATTTTAACTTTAGATGTTTCTAATTGAATTTCACGAATTTCCTTAGAACGAATTTCATTCTTGTGTTCATCTAAATTAATGCCTAAGAATTCTAAGTTTTCACAAGAGATATGTCTCATTAAACTAGAGTTTTCTCCTATTCCTGCAGTAAAAACAATAGCATCTAAACCATTTAGAATGGCAGTGTAAGAACCAATAAATTTCTTAATTCTATGGCTAGCTAATTTTAATGCGTTTATACAATTTTCGTTTCCTTTACCAGCTTTTTCTTCAATCTCTCTTAAATCAGAAAAACCAGTTAAACCTTTCATTCCAGATTCTTTATGTAATAAATTGTTAACTTCATCTGCAGATTTATTTAATTTTTTCATTAAAAAGAAAATAACAGATTGGTCGATGTCACCAGCTCTTGTACCCATAATTAAGCCATTAGTTGGAGAGAATCCCATAGAAGTTTCTATAGATTTACCATCTTTAATAGCAGCCATACTGCAACCATTACCTAAATGTATTGTAATAATTTTTGAAGAATTTTTACCTAAATATTCAATTGCCTTTTCAGAAACATATTTATGACTTGTGCCATGAAAACCATAAGCTCTTACTTTGTGTTCTTCTAGATATGTATTTGGTATTGCGTATTGATATGCTTCTTTTGGCATTGTTTGATGAAAAGCCGTGTCGAAAACAGCAATTTGTGTTGCGTTTGTAAAAATTGTTTCAGCAATTTCTATTCCTGTTAAATTTGCCGGATTATGCAAAGGAGCTAAATCAAATAAATTACGAATACTAACCTTAACTTCTTTATCTACAACAACTGTTTTACTAAATTTACTACCACCATGAACAACTCTGTGGCCAACAGCTTTAATTTCATCAACAGAATTTATAACTCCAATTTCTGAGCTTAATAATGTTTTTGTAACTTTTTCTAAACCAATTTTATGATTTAAAATTGGCAACGTTTCTGCATACTTCTTACCCTCTTTTTCGTGTGTAAAAATGGCGTCTACCATTCCTATTCTTTCTACCAAACCAACACATTTTACAGTTTGACTTGGCATTTCTATTACTTGATATTTTAAGGAAGAAGAACCTGCATTTAAAACTAAAATATTCATATTATTCTTGGTTTGCTTGAATGGCAGTTAATAAAACAGTGTTAAAAATATCATCTACTGTACAACCTCTACTTAAATCGTTTACGGGCTTATTTAAACCTTGTAACATTGGGCCAATTGCCAAAGCTCCGGTTTCTCTTTGTATTGCTTTGTAAGTGTTATTTCCTGTGTTTAAATCTGGGAAAATTAGTACAGATGCTTGACCAGCAACTAAAGAATCTGGCATTTTAGTTTTTGCAACAGACATATCTACAGCAGCATCATATTGTATAGGACCTTCAATTTTTAAATCTGGTTTTTTTAACCTTGCTAATTCTGTTGCCTTTCTAACTTTTTCTACTTCCTCTCCTTTACCAGAGCTTCCAGAAGAATAAGACAACATGGCAACTTTTGCTTCAATACCAAAAGCTTCTGCAGAAGCAGCCGAAGAAATAGCTATTTCAGAAAGTTGTTCTGCATTTGGATTTGGATTTACTGCACAATCTCCCATTACAGAAACCCTGTCGGATAAGCACATAAAAAATACTGAAGAAACTACAGAAACACCAGGTTTTGTTTTTATTAACTGTAACGCAGGTTTTATAGTGTGCATTGTTGTGTGAATTGCACCAGATACCATACCATCTGCAAGACCATTTAAAATCATTAAAGTACCATAATAAGAAACGTCTCTACTTAAATCTGCAGCGGTAGTTTCTGTCATTCCTTTATGCTTTCTTGCTTCAAATAATGTGGTCGTAAAATCTTTATTATAAATAGAATCTTCTGGGTTTAATATGTTTAAAGCATCTAAATCTATCTGCAGACCAATTTGATCGCATTTTAATTGAATCGTATTTCGATCGCCCAATAAAGTTAAATTTACAATATTTAATAATTGTAAACGTGCTGCTGCTTTAAGAATTCTTTCATCTTCTCCTTCTGGTAAAACAATGTGTTTTTTTACAATTCTTGCCTTTTGCAATAAGTTATATTGAAACATACTAGGTGTTAACCTATAAGATTGGTGCGATGTTAAGATATTTGTTAATCCTTCTGCATTTACATACTTATCAAAAGTATCTAAAGATAATAGAATCTTTTTGTTGTGTGTTGAATAGATTTTAGATTTTACAGCACCAATTTTGTTAGAAATACTAAAAGTTCCTCCATCTACAGAAATAATAGGGACAGTAGATTGCACACCTTCTATTAATTTTAATATAGATTCTTCTGGAATTAAAGTACCAGTTAATATTATACCTGCAATTTTTGGATAATTCTTAGAAGCATTTGCTTGTAAAGCACCTAAAATAATGTCTGCTCTGTCTCCAGGAGTAATTACTAATGCGTTTTCTTTTATTCTAGTTAAGTAGTTTCTAAGCTGCATTGCACCTGTACTATAACTACCAATTGCGTTCTCAAGAAATTGTTCTCCAAATAATACACGTCCGTTTAAAGCTTTTAAAACCTCTTTAACAGTAGGAAATGACAAGAAATCTATTTTAGGAATAATATCTATCTGAAGTTTTTCTGGAAAACTTTTTATTAATTCTTTACGAATATAATCTACCTCATCTACTTCAATCTTATTCGCAATAATACCAATTACATCTACTTCTTTATTAATAAAAGAGTTGTAAGAAAGTTGCATTGTGTTTATAAAATCTTTCTTTTTCTTTCCGTTTCCAGAGCCTACAATTAATGCTGGTATATTTAAGTTTTTAGCGATCATTAGATTTACATCTAATTCTGTAAAACCACCTTCACCAGAAAAATCTGTACCTTCAACTAAAACATAATCGTAATTTGCTTCTAATTTCTTGTACTTTTTTATAACATTATGTATTACTTCATCTTCTTTTCCTTCACTTAACAATTCTACAACTTCACTTTGTTTATAAGCGAAACAGTCTTTATAATCGATTTCTAAATTGAAAAAATTAATGGCTGTATTTGTGTGTTCATCATAACCATTATTATCAGTTTCATTAATAATAGGTCTAAAATAGCCAACTTTAGCAGACTTGGTTAACATCATTCTTAATAGGCCTAATGATATTAAAGATTTACCACTATCAGACTCTACAGTAGTAATGTATATTGCTTTACTCATGTTTTATTATATTATGGTGCAAAAATAATGCATAAAAAAAGGACTAATTGTGATATTAGTCATATTAATTATTCTAAGTGCAGAAATATCATTTTTTCACCTTTACTTAATCTCTTTTTTGCTTTTGTATGATTTTCTTCAAAATCTTTTAAGTTCGTAAATTTACAAATGCCATAAGAATATTGGTATTTTATAATTTCTAAATCAAAAGCTGTTAATTTTTTATTATTAGATCTGCAAGTAGAAAATACACTTTCACATGGTACTTTAGAAGTATTGTAAAATCTACCTAATGTTTTATAAAAATTTATGAGTAGATAATTGGCATTAATTTCTCTACTAACATTTTTAAAATTTGTTATATCTAATTTTAATTTAGCGTCATAAATTTTATTTCTTTTCCAAAAGATATAGTAGTCTACATATTTACTGTTTTCTAATTCTTTTGAATATTCTGTGGAGTTTTTATCGTCTATTTGATAAATAATGAAATTAGAATCTTTAATATTTTTAACAAAATTAATATTTAAGGAATCTATATTTCTAGATAAATTATTAGCTGCATTCTCTATTTTGTTCTTATAAAATTGGTCTAGTGAAGGAGCAAAATAAATTTTTAAAGGTTCTTTCCATAGTTTCATATGTTGATTTTTTTCACTTGAAACTTGATATTTTTGATATACAATGTCTTTATATGTTTCTAAAAATAAAGAATCTTTAGGTTCATATGCTACAGATTTTGCATTAATGTACCTTTTATCATCATCTTTAATTAAAGTATCTTTTTTATAAATATGAAAAACCTGTTTACTGAGATCTATTTTTTTATGAGGATACTTTTTTCGATAATCTTCAATTTTTAGAAATCTAACTTTAATACTTTTTTCTTTTTGACAATAAATATTTAACGAGATACACAAGAGAATAAATAAAATGCTTTTCTTTTTCATAGCTTTTTTTCTTTAATCTAAGACAATATAGTTTTATAAAATATAAGGGTTTTGCACATTGTACAAAACCCTTATAAAGTTATTCTAGAAAATAGTTTTTTCTTTTATTTTTTTACAAAGGCAACACGTCTATTATTCGCTTTTTCTTCAGGAGAACTATTACTATTTAAAGGTTCTGCTTTTCCTTTACCAATAACGGTTAATCTTTCTTTTTAAGTCTTTTCCATAATTGAGCTTCACTATTTTCTGTAAAAGCAAAAATTATTAGTAACGTTAAAAATAAGGTTGTAGTTTTCTTCATAATCAATTTATAGTCGTTTTTTTTTTAATCAGTCAAAATTACACCTGTAAAACACCCATATTAAATTGTTTCTCAATAGGAGCGTGGTCTGCAGCTTCAATTCCCATAGAAATCCAAGTTCTTGTGTCTAACGGATTAATAACAGCATCTGTCCATATTCTTGCAGCAGCATAATAAGGCGAAATTTGCTCGTCATAACGAGATTTTATTTTGTCGAATAACTCAGCTTCTTTTTCTGGTGTAATTTCTTCGCCACGTTTCTTTAGTGAAGCAGTTTCAATTTGTAATAAAACTTTTGCTGCAGAATTACCACTCATAACTGCTAATTCAGCAGAAGGCCACGCAACAATTAATCTTGGGTCATAAGCTTTACCACACATTGCATAATTACCAGCACCATAAGAATTACCAATAACAATTGTAAATTTTGGTACTACAGAATTACTAACGGCATTTACCATTTTAGCACCATCTTTAATAATACCACCATGTTCAGATTTAGAACCAACCATAAATCCAGTAACATCTTGTAAGAAAACTAATGGTATTTTTTTCTGATTACAGTTGGCAATAAAACGAGTAGATTTGTCTGCAGAATCATTATAGATTACACCTCCAAATTGCATTTCTCCTTTTTTAGTTTTTACTAATTTTCTTTGATTAGCAACAATACCAACTGCCCAACCATCAATTCTAGCATAACCTGTAATAATTGTTTTACCGTAGCCTTCTTTGTATTGTTCAAATTCAGAATTATCTACCAAACGCTTTATAATTTCTAACATATCATACTGTGCGTTTCTTTCTTTTGGTAGAATTCCAAAAATATCATCTTCTTTTTCTTTTGGCGGAAAAGATGCTGTTTTACTAAAACCAGCTTTGTCATAATCACCAATTTTATCGACAATAAATTTTATTTTATCAAGAGCATCTTTATCATCTTTAGCCTTGTAATCTATAACACCAGAAATTTCGCAATGCGTTGTTGCACCACCTAAAGTTTCGTTGTCTATAGATTCTCCAATAGCAGCTTTTACTAAATAACTACCAGCAAGAAAAATACTAGCAGTTTTGTCTACTATTATAGCTTCATCACTCATAATAGGTAGATAAGCACCACCAGCAACACAGCTTCCCATAACTGCAGAAATTTGTGTAATTCCCATGCTACTCATAATTGCATTGTTTCTAAAAATGCGTCCGAAATGTTCTTTGTCTGGAAAAATTTCATCTTGCATTGGTAAATAAACACCAGCAGAATCTACTAAGTATATAATTGGTAATTTATTTTCGATAGCTATTTCTTGTGCACGTAGGTTCTTTTTTCCGGTAATAGGAAACCAAGCACCTGCTTTTACTGTTGCATCATTTGCAACAACAATACATTGTTTTCCTTTTATGTAACCAATTTTCACAACGACACCACCAGAAGGGCAACCACCATGTTCTTTGTACATGTTTTCGCCAGCAAAAGCACCAATTTCTATAGATTTTGCTTTAGAATCTAAAAGGTAATCTATTCTTTCACGAGCGGTCATTTTTCCTTTCTCATGTTGTTTATCAATTCTTTTTTGACCACCACCTAGTTTTACTTTTACAAAACGTTTGCGTAAATCTGAGGCTAAAAGTTTATTATAATCTTCGTTTTTATTGAAGTTGATATCCATAGGAATTCATTTCTTAGTTTGTGCTAAATTAAGAAATATTGTTGTGATTCTCTTATAGTGATTTTTAGTATTTAGTTAAATCTAAAGAATCTTGTTATTAAGTCTATTGCAGTATTTATTTTCTTAGCAGAGAAAAGTTTCCTTTTTTATTAATTATTGGTTTTGAAGTATCGATAGGAATTAACTGAATAGAATACCAATAATTATCTGATGGAAGTGTTTTTCCATTAAAAGTTCCGTCCCAACCTTTACTATCAATAGGAGTTTCTGCCATTAATTTTCCATATCTATTAAAAATATTAATGTTTGTGTTTTTATAAAATATTTTATTTGCGCCTCTTATAAGCCAAGTATCATTTATACCATCTCCATTTGGTGTAAAAAATTTTGGATATTGAATTAAAGAAACAATCAACTGAGAAGAACCACAACCATTTTTATTTTTAACAATAACATTATAGATACCACCTTCTATATTATTAAAAATATTACTTTCTTGAAAAGAGCGAATAAGTACACCGTTTTCATCTTCTAAAGAATATTCAAATTTCTCTTTAACTATTGCATCTGTAGAAATATTTATTTGAATATTTAAATTAGAGTTACTGCCAGATGTGTCGTCTGTAATAGTTATAAAACTTTCATTTAAAGTTTCGAAACTAGATTTTTGAACTACAATTATTCTTGTTCTAGAACAAGTTTTAGAGTCTCTACTATTAGCTGTTACTGTGTAGCTTCCACCTTCATTTATCTGAATACTTTGTGTGTTTCCACCAATTTTATTTCCGTTTTTGTCTTGCCAAATATAATCGTAAGAATCAGCAGGTTTTTCTACAGTTAAAGTATAAGGTATGTTTTCTGTACAAATAGTTATTGGTTTATCTGGTGCTTCTCCTTCAACTGAAAATTGTGGAATTGCATTCGTTTTTAAAAATAACCGTCCAATTCCTAAGCAATTATTATTGTTTTTATTTTTTATTTTGATGTAAATAGTCTGATTATAGGCGTATATAATTTCATTGTTGTTTCTGTGTTTAGAAATATCTGAAATTGAATTTAAGTTAGCGTCTCTATCTATTGCGGTTTCATAGAATAAAATTTGAATTTCAGATCGAATTACAATAGGAAATTTATTTATTACTTCTTGTTTAGCGATACTAAAATCAAAATTAGCAATACCATCAGAATCAGAATTACTTGCAGAGTTATTACCTTCTTTATCTAAAAAGTCATCACATGCTTCAAAAGTTTTTCCATAGAGAATTTCATTTTGAAAAGCGCCTGTAATTTCTATTTTTGAGATTGTATGGCAATTAAATTCGGATATTGTTCTTACCCATGCTTCTGCATAACCAGTAGTTACAGTGTAATGTTCTTTATCTGTTATTTCTGGAGTTCCAGCAATAGCGTCTGCGTTCGTTTTAAAATAAGAAAATGTATGTTTTGAGTTGTTAGAAATGTTTATTTCTGCTTCGGTTAAATTTACAATGGTATTTTTACTAGAGTTATCTGCACATTGTTTTATAGAAACAATAGAATTCTTTATTGTAGGTAAAGGATTAATATTAAGTATAATTGCATTAGATGTTTTATTACATGCATTTCCTATTTTTGTTTGTAGAACTCTAAATTGATAATTATTAAAGCTAAAAGGTGTGTTCGTTATTTGTAAATTATTAGTTGCTGTGCCGTTATATGTTGTGTTGTTCGTAATAGAATTCCATGTAGATCCATTATCTATAGAAAGTTCCCATAGATAACCATCTGCCGTAGAATCTATAATAATACTAGTTGTACTGTTTTCACAAGAAGATATATCTTTCAATGGTGTGTTTAATATTATTGGAGCTGCAGTTATATAATCTAAATTCGGGCTAGTATAGCCATCAAAATTATTTATTACTTTTCCATTATTATTTACAGCAAAGGTTGAAGTGTCTAGAAGACCGTCTTTATTTGTATCTGTATAACCAGCTTCATTTGTATCAAAACAATCGTCTCCATCAGAATCTAAATCGACAAAATTAAAAAAGAGGTCTCTGTTTATTATTACTGTTGATGAACTGTCTGAGTTTTTAATGGCGATTTTTAAGATACCAGAATCTTTAAAGGTTTCTAAAGCATCTAATAAACCATTTTTACCAACAGTAGTATTATTTGCATCGTCTATAACTCCATCTTTATTAGTGTCTAATATTTCATTATCACCTTCTATAACATCATAAATACCATCATTATCAGAATCTATATCTAAGTAATTAAAAACACTATCCTTATCTGTATCTTGGTTAGGGATTACTGTGTTAAAAAGATCATCTAAACCATCTGAATTTGTATCATTTTTTGTTAAAGAGACGTCTTGGGCTGTAGATTCAAAAAAATCTGGTATGCCATCATTATCAGAATCTAAATCTATAGCGTCTTCTATTCCATCATTATCAGAATCCAGAGCAAAGCAAGTTAAACTTATAGTTCCGTTAAAAACAGAATTTACAGTTAGAATATCTGAATTATGTTCAAAAATAACTTGTTTTACTTTATCAGCTACAAATTTAAAAGTTGCTTCTGTACCATTTAAGTTTGCTGCGTATTTAAAACGGATTATTGAAGCAGAAAAATAAGTATTACCAGATTCATAAGAATTATCAAAGTTTGTGTCTACTAATAGTTGATTGTCTGGGTCTAATAATGTTATGGATTTATTATTTGGACTAATTTTAATAGTGAAAAATTCGCTAGCCGAAATTTCATGATTTATATTTTTATCTTGAGTAAATTTAAAGTTAACGTTTTCTAAGAAATTTAATTCATAAGAAGCATTAGATGTTTTTGCTGTATTTAAAGTTGAAGTAAAATTACCAGAACTATTACCTATTAAGGTGTTATTTGTACCATTTGAATTTGTTTGAGTATAAGAACCAGAAGAGATTGAGTTATTAGTACTTCCATCTTTAAAAAGCACAATAGGTTTTGTTTTATTAGATAAGTCTAATATTGCATTTCCTTTCGATTCTTCACAATTTAAAATACCATCATTATCAATATCTATGTCTAAATTATCTATCACTAAATCTCCATCATAATCATCAGGACAAATACTAATAGGAATTTCTGCAGATTCAAACACTGTACCTGTACAGTTAATAATACCTCTTAATTTGTATTTTCCAGGAGTACTTGGTTTAATTGATGAAGATGTATTACTTGTTATTTTAAATCCACCACCAGATTCATCATCAAAAAGCCATACATATGAGTCGTATAGACCTTTATTAGAAACTTCTAAAACAACATTTGGAATACAGTTTCCTAAAGAAGGGTTTTTAGAATTAAAAGTTATTTCTGGTGCAGAAGGAAAACCAGAATAATAACCACCAGAGGTTGCAGAACCATTTTGGTTAAAATAAGAACAGTATAATTCTCCTGTACTTTCTACACTTACTTCACTATCAATACCAATAATTTTATAAGTTACATATTTATCATTACCAGTAACAATTAACGGTCCTGTTATTTTTAAAGGGCTGGTAGGTGGCAAGCTAGTTATTAGTAGACCATTTATTTTTATGTCAGACCCTTTGTTTGTAACAATAGATATTCCACCAGTAAAAACAGTTGTACCTATATTTCTAATAAATGGTATGTTGTCTACATTACCTCTGTTTTCACAATTTAATGGAGGAACAAAAAATAAACCTTGGTTCGCCTCATTAGGTAGCGCACCCGAGCCAATACCACCAATACCTTGATATGCAAAGACAGGATTTGTAGTTTCTACATACATATTACCCAAAGAATTAAAAGAATCTCCTTCTATTAATACATATTCACCAGCATTTATAGTTCTAAAGCTACTTGTACCATTAATTATTATAGATGTGTTATCTAAATGAGCTACAATTAGTACATTTTCCCACTCATTATTTCCAAATCCTTTTACAAAAATATATTCCCTACCTACTTTAGAGAATCCTACAATTTGATCAAAACCATAGTCTCTGCCGCCTCCGTTATGAAAGCTACCATTTGCAGAACCAGAATTTACTACAATTGGTTTGTTAGATTTTACTAGAGCACCAATTAAGCCATCTCTATTAACAATACTTTCAGAGCTATTAGTAGCCACAATATAACTTTCCCCTTCGTCTAAATTAATATTTATAGGTAAAGAGCCTGTGTAATTTTTTATTGAAATCCCTTTAGGTAGATCTGAAAAGGTAATATTTGTATTGTTTTCGGTAGCCATTACAGATACAAAATTTAAGTAATTTGTACCTGGGTTTTCATTTGTGTAAGCACCAACTCTAAACGTATCTCCTAAAGCAGAAGCACCTTTACTTACCAATGCGCCAGCTTGTGCGCCTCCACCAGCTAAAACTCTAACAGATACATAAATTACGTTATCTGCTTCTATAATGTAACCTTTATTGTTGGTAATTGTACTTGTTTTAGAAGACTCTACAAATAATTGACTTGTTCCTGTCCCAATAAAGACTTCGTTTGGGTTTGTCTTCGATACTACACCTCTAATAATACTAGAACTTGGTTGTCCAACTGGTGTTATCGTATAAGAAACCTTATTAAGACTAGGTGTAGAGATATAAAAGTATTGATTTTCTGGATTAGCATTACCAAATTCTGCACTAGTTAAAGGAGGTATAAAATGTTTTTTACTTAATTGTGCTTGTGTATTTTCAATAAAAATAAGGGATATTATTGCAAGAAATATAAAAGTTAATTTGTTTATGAACATTTTTCTTATTCTAAAAGTAAAATTACTTGCTAAAAATAATAATAATTTTAATATAATATTAAACTTTTTGTAACAAATAAGGCTTAACAGCTACATATAATTAAAGTAAATGTTGTTTTTTTTAAAAAAAAATAACGAAATTGCTACTCTTAAAAAATTGTTCAACTTAAAAACGAAATACAATATGTCTGATGATTTTGATTTATTAGAAACGAATTCAACACAAAAAACAGAAAAAGTAGATGTAAACTGGGGGAAAGCAATAGACACCATGAAGTCTAAGCTCTCACAAGAAGAAGACCCAGAAAAGCGTCAGAAAATATTAAATGCAACATTAGATGACGTTGTAGATATGGCAAAAGAAGATAGAACTTCTTTGTTAGATGCAATTAAAGATTTAACAGATTACCAAGACGAAGTAGGTATAAAATTCGAAGGTTTTTCTGCTTTAAACCCAGATGAACAAAAAGTGATAGATGATGCCCAAAAAGCATTAGAAAGAGCAAGAATAGAGTTAGAAGACGCACAAAATAAAGAAGATACTTGGTGGAATAATTTGTGGGGAAGAAAATCTAAAATTAAAAAAGAAGAAATAGAATTTAAAGCTGCAGAAAAAGTACGTGCAGGTGCAGACAATAAAGCAAAAGCATTGTTTCAAGTTCGTATAGAAAGTGCAGATATTCAAACTTTATTAGGCGAACTTTCTTTTAAATCTCAAGCGGCAGTAACACGTTTAAAAAACAGAGAAGTAGAAATTAAAGAAGTAGAAGAAAAGTTAAAAACGGCAATTGTAGAAGCTTCTAAAAATCATACAAAAGCATTAGAAAAGAAAAAGGAAGTAGAAGATAAGTTAGAAGTGGAATATGCATTGTTAAAACAATCTCGTCAAGAATTAGAAGAAATTTCAGACAAGCAATCTACTGCATACTCAGAAGCAATAGGAAAAGTAACAACACTAGAACAAAAAGTAGAAGAGTTAGAAGGTCTTAAAAATGCGTACACAACTTTAGCTGCGTCTAAAGATAGTTTTGTGCACAAACATAATTTAACTATTAAAGTATTAACCTCTTTACGTTCTAATTTACAAACGCATAGAGCAAAATTAAAGAGTGATACCGAAGAAAGACTAAAGTATTACGACGGTTATATTGTTGCGTTAAAGGCAAGAACAGATCAAGAATTTGCAGCAATTTTAGAGCATTTAGGCGTAAAAACAGATGAGCATATTGGTGAAACTTTAGCATCTATGCATTCTGCAAGTGCAAGAGCACGTCAAGATATGATGGATAATATTCCTGTTCATGAAAAAGTAATGACAGGTGTTTACAGCACTTATGCAGAGGCTTTACATGAAATTAGAGAAAAAGATTCAGACATTCAAAAGAATTTTGCAGACCGTTACGGAATAGATATGAAAGAGATTTTCGAAGACTATTACAATTCAGATGCAACAGCACCAAAAGGAGATGATGAACCTTCAGAAGCTCCTAAAAAGGAATCTTCTAATGATGATATGTTAGGTTAAAATTATAAGGGCGTTTCCTTCTTTTGAGAAAAACAAAAGAAGGTCAGGCTTTTCGCTAAATCTTTTTTCAGAAAAAGAAAAAAGGATATCGCTTCAATCCTTAACGCGGGCTTACTTATCAAAATTTCTTACTTAAAAAAGCTAAAAGATTATCAATAAATAAAATGATTACAACACCTTTAGATTCTGCACTTTTAGATTCAAAAGAACAATATGTTTTTTATCATAAAATGGTAGATTTTGTATTGAAAGAACTTATTGTAAGTGTACAGCAAGAAAAACTATGTACACAACAAGAATTGCTAATTTTTAAGCAATATTCAGACTTACTTTTGTACTCTATCGAAGCAATGCGTATTAAATATATGTATGACGAAGAAGACAACATGAAAGTAGATTTAACAGACTCTGGCTTTCCAAATTATTTAGAATTTAGGTTTCTGTACAATGATTTAGAGTTAAGAAATGAATATCTAGACAAGCTTACAAATACAGCTATTTTAAAGGAAGAATTTTTAGACACACTTTTACGAAAAAAAGAACCTATAAGAAGATTAGATTTATTTAAAGCTTCATCAATTGTATATTATACATCCGTAGAAAAAAAATATATTTTCAACAGGTTTGTACAAGGTAAAATTTTAGAAGCACCCAAAGACGCTTCTTATAAATACATAACAAGTTGGAGTTTTTACGACGTAAGCCATAATAGACCGTTTATTTGTTATATGTATTTTGATTATGATGGTAAAAATGCATTAAAAGATCGAGATAAAATTTACCAAGCTTTAAAAGAAAGCGCAGATAGAGAAATGTCTTTAGATACTATGGCGTATAATATCGATCGTAAATTACCAGACATTCAGCCAAAACATATTAAGAGAATAGATTTAGGGCCATTTCATAACGTGTTTGCAAAAGACGAAAATGAAATTACACACGCTATTTTAGGCGGAATTGCAAGAAAAGAAATTCCTTTAGAGTCGTACGCGTTGTCACTAAAAATAGACGAGGTTTATTCTGGAGAAACATTTACAGAAGGTGGTTTCTTTTCAAAACAAACCATGCAAAAATGGAGTGACGTAATTCAGCAAAAATACGTTTTAGCACCTCATAGAATTATTCAATTATTACATAACAGAGCTCCAGAAGTGCTACACAAGTTAGCAAAATCTCCTATAGAATTAAGTGCTTTAAAGATTAAATAAAACAGAAAAAGAAAATAAATAAACAGTTTAGTACAGCAAGCAGGTTGCTAACTGCTAAAACACCAAACTGCTAAAAGAAAAATAAATGCAACACAACTCAACTTTTCCAATAAAACAAAACGAATTAGATATGCTTCGAGATGAAGCTTCTGGTTATTTAAAGAGTATTCAATGGGAACAAAGTAATAGAGCAAAGAATAAAGATAAAGACACTAAAGACCAATCTATTTTATTGTATTTGTCTAGAGCAAATGCTGGTTCTAATGTAGAGGTTACTTCAGTTTCTAAAACTATTTTAGCTTTAAAAAAACGCTTATTACCAGATTCTATAGCAATTCCTGTATATTTAAATCAGACTTTATATGCTGTACAAGAGGGTATTACTTTAGGAATTTGGATTAAAGATAGTTATTACGATTCTTCTGGCTTATCTTCTTTAAACGAACGTAAAGCAGCTTTAGACTCTAATGGGAAACGAGAATATGAAAGTAAAATGCAAACAGCTACTGCTTTTCAATTATTTGCAACTTCTTATAAAATTTTACACGACTTAAAACCACATGCTTCAGATGATTTATCTGTAATGAAGCAAAAATTTGCTGGTATTCCAGAAGTTTCTTTATTGTCACCATTAAAAGGAATTGCGTGTTCTTTATTTTATTTCGATAAATATTTAGGACATCCAGATATTGTAAAATCAGACAAAGATGTAATAGATTTTACAGTTGTTTTTTATGAAGCTTTAATTTATGAAATTCAATTAAGAAAAAGCAGTTTAGAATATTTAGAAACTATTGTAGACAGAACTTATAAATTAGAAAAATCTGATTTTGCTGTTTCAGGTTGGGAAAATACGTTCTCTGGAACTGCAAAAAGTATAGAATTTAATAAAATACAGTTCGAACAAATTGTAGGTAATAAAGACGCAAAACACTTTGCACGTAGATTAACAGAAAGAATGCTGAGTTACGATTTTGAAGCAAAGAAGAATCCGTTTCAAGAATTAGGAGGTTTTATGCCAGTTTTTATGGGATATGGAATTCCAGGAACAGGAAAATCGATGTTAATTGCAGCCATTGCAACACGTTTAAAAGAACACTCAGATAATTTAGACATTCCGTTTTTATTTCACCCAATGCCAGATACGTTGATCTCTACTTTTCAAGGAGGATCTGCAGAAAAAATGGTAGAATGGATGAAGCCAATGCAAGACCCAACAAAATTAATTTTTGCACCTATTGACGATGCAGAAAATAATTTACAAGAAAGAACATCGCAAGGAGTTTCTGCAGGAGTAAAAGAAGTAATTGGTGTTTTCTTACGATATACAGAAGGCGCTTATGCAGTAAATTATGGTAATTCGTCTATTGGTTTATTTACTAATTTACCAGAAATGTTAGACAAAGCTGTTATTTCTCGTGTACAAGGAAGATTTAAAATTGATGGTGCAAGAACAGAACACGACTTTTTAGACCAAGATTATATTTGGTGGAAGAAATTTGAGAAGACAATTCCAGATTTTGTAAATATGGAAAACCCTGCTAATTATCAGTTTTTAAAAGACCAAGGATTAGCGAAAAATATGGGAGATATTTTAAATTCTGTAGCCAAACCATCTGAAGAAAGAGTTTTACAAGCGTATGATAAAGCAGAGAAGTTACATAAAACAAATCATCATTTATTCTTTGCTACTTTGTATCAAGAAATTCAACAAATATTTCCTTTCTTTTCATCTAGAGATGTTAGAAATATACAATCTGCAATTTCGTTGCGATTAACAGATTTCGATTTAGAACAAGATTGGTTCGAAAACCCAGAAACGTATTTTAAACAAAATTACGATACGAAGTTTAACATGCTGCAAGAATTAATGAAAAGCAACATGAAAGGGTTAGATTTTTCTGAAATACGAAGACAAGAAGTGGTGCGCTATTTAGATAATGTTGCTACTATTGCAGATACAGATTTTAAGAGAAAAGTAGATTCGAGAGTAAACCAATTAAATATCGATTTGCAAGCTAGAAAAACATTTGATAATGAGTAGTAATCGAATAAAAGATATTGAAAAGACATTATTGTCTGATAATTATTACACGTTAAATAAATTTAAATTTCAGTATAAAATGTCTAACGGAAGTTGGGTAAAACAAATGCGAGAAGTTTATGAACGTGGCCATGGAGCAGGAATTTTGTTATACAATACAACCAAAAAAACCGTTGTTTTAATTAAACAATTTAGAATGCCAACTTTTTTACATGATAATAAAGATGGTTTTTTAATTGAAATTCCGGCAGGTTTATTAGATGCAGACAACCCAGAACAATGTATTATTAGAGAAACAGAAGAAGAGGTTGGTATTCGTTTAAAATCTGTTAAGAAAATATATGAAGGCTATTCATCTCCCGGAGTTTTAACCGAAAAAATGCACTTTTTTATTGGCGAATATACAGACGATATGAAAGTAAGTGAAGGTGGAGGTTTAGAAAGTGAAACAGAAGATATCGAAGTTTTAGAAATTCCGTTTACAGAAGCTATAAGAATGCTAAATGAAGGCGAAATAGTAGATACAAGAACTATTGTGTTATTGCAATATGCACAGATTCATAAATTGTTAGATTAAAATGCAAAAATTAATAAAAGCCAATTTATATAGAAGTGAGTCAATTTCCATTAGCGGAAAATTGGTAGAACGTTATAATAAATGTTTAGTAAAACTTGGTTTTTCAAAAACGAAGTTAACTTCATTTTCTATAGATGGCGTTGGTTGGAGTCCTGAAGTAGCAGAAGAAAAAAACGAACCTTTTTATTTAAATAATGGAGAAGCAAACACACATGCAATTATAATAACTCCGTTACAAAAAGGATTACCAGTTTACAATCCGTTTCATTCTTTCGATAAAGAATTAATGAAAGCTGTTTTTAAAAAACATGGCGATTTTATTAATGATATTACAAGAGATGCTGCTATTTGTTTAGATTTCGACCAGAAAATAGATGTTTTTTACGAACCTTTAGATGTCTTAAAATACAAAGATATTGTTATTAAATTTCATTTAATAAATAACTTAAACAAAGCCAAAGAAGCTCAGTTAAAATTAATAGCAACTTTTAATGAAGGCACTAATTTTATAGATGAAAGTATTCAGCAACAAATATTAGCATCTGCTAAAAAATACGGCGATTTAAGAGAGCGAAACCTTAATTTAGAAGAAATTAGTTATACAACAGATTCATTTTATACAAAAGCTTTTGGAGGTATTTTTGTTTTGAGAGATTTTGTAAAACCAATTTTAATTTTCGAAAACGAAGAAACGTATAACGAAGCTATAAATGATACAATTCATGATGTTTTAATGTACCACATTTCTCATGAAGAATTAATAGAAAAATTAATAAGTTATAATATTATTGAAACAGATTTAGAAGAAGAGATTTCTAATAAAAGGTACGATAGAATTAAGAAATATATATTGTCTTCTTATTTAAAAAATACAACACATCCTGTAAAAGATATTTTACAAGACCCTATTTTATTTAAAAGTTATTTAAATAAAATAGACCTACAAGCACGTAAAAAAGTAATGGGTTTAGAATTGTTTTTAGACAAAAAACAGATTTCAAAATCATTAAAAGCAAAAGATGTCTTAGATAAAGATTTGTTTGTTGCTTTACACAAACCGCATTCATCTTTAAAGCCAAATCATCAAGATTTAATTTGGTATTTATTGGTAAATATAGCGCCTAAAGATATTTTATTTCTGTATTGGTATGACAAAGAACAGTTTTATGAAGTTTTTAAAACGTTAGAAGATTCTACCCAAGTTTGGGTTGTTGAGACAATTTGCAATAACTTTTAGAAAAAATAAACTTAAATTATAACAGCACTAAAGCTAAAATTATGACATTAGAACTTATCATATTTATCGCCGCAATTTTATTCGGAGTAATTTTATATTGGAGAGAATCTAGAACAAATAAGGTTTATCGATTTTTTAATAAATTAATGAATTCGAAAGAATTACAAATGAAACCAACAGATAGAAAAGGTTTTTTTTATGAACAGAATTTTCTTTTAAGATTGGTTTTTATCGTTTCTTTTTTCTTAATAGTTATTTTAGTTACACGTTTTTTAATACCAATAGATGTTGCTACGGTTTCTTTATTTGCTTCTATGATTTTTGGTACATTAATAGGAACTTATTTAGCGGGTTTAATTTTTAAATCATCAGAAATTATAGAAGAACAAGCAGATTCTTTAGGAGATAGTTTTAAAGATGTATTAGAAAAAGGTAAAGATTTTGTTGGTGATTTAAGAGGAGAAGAACCTGTTGTTTTAGAAAAGGAAATAGAAAAAACAAAAGTTAAAGAAAAAAGTGCAAGAGAGCGCTTAAAAGAGAAAGGGCTTTTATAAAGTTTATTATTTTTGCAAAGACAAAAATATATTTTAAGTAGTGTTATATTTTTAAGAATTAGTGATAAGGATATTTAAAGATTATGATTAAAAATTACTGGATTAAAGGACCAAGACAAAAGAAAACAATTGTTCTATTAAGTATTCTAATTTTAGGGTTATTATTCTTTTTAAGAGATGATTATCAACCTGCGTTATTATTTGTAAGGAAATTTATTTTCATTATTTTATTGTGTTTTGCAATCTTATATTTTGGTTTAAGAAAATTTAGACAATCTGCAAGTACAGGAAAAAGGATAGGTATTTTAATTTTCTTAACGGTCTTTTTCGGAATTGTTTATTATGTAGGCTGGAACATGAAATTTTACGATTACATGAAAACTTACAATGTTTTTAATGATCTAAATAAAATAGAAATCGTAGAACTTCCTTTAACTCAAAATGAGAGAATTCAACCCTTAAGAAATATTTTTTCAATGGCAAATGAATCTGTAGGGGAAACCAAAGACGTTTCATTACCACACTTAGTTAGAGTAGATGGTTCAAATCAATGGACAATGGCAATTCAGCCAACAGAGAAATATGTTTGGCAAGGAATAAAAGACAATACAGAAGAAGTTTTTTCAGTATCTAGTACAACACCATTTCCACGTTTTTCATCAGAAAACAGAATTCCGGTTACATTTTCTATTGGAGAATCTTTAAAGTTTAGTAGAAACACCTATAATGCAGTTGTGCAGCGATTAAACCCATGGATGTTGTTTAATTACGAACCAAGTGACACGTATTATATGAAAAATGATAAAGGTGCTTGGGTAGAGGTAGTAAGTTTAATAAAATGGAAAGGCTTCTTTTTTCCGTATCCAACTTTTGGTGGTGTAATGGTTATTGAAAACGGAGAGCATACTTTTAAAGATTATTTAGAAAGAATTACAATAGGTAAAGGAATTTATATTTCTCCAGAAGAAATGAAAGATTACGCGTATTTAACCAAGCAAAATACATTAGCAGAAAAAGTATCTCGTTTACAGGCAGAAAGTTTAAAGTTCTTAGCAGGTTTCTCAGATCCTTTGCCTTGGAATATGGAAAGTGCCGTAAAAATACCTACAGCACCAAAAGACCAAAATGCACAACCTTATGTAACAGATTTCGATTTTTCAGACACAAAAACAGATGCTTTTAGTGGTCTATATCATTGGTTTGGTTTAGAACCAGTAGGAGATGAAAGAACAAGTTTAAGTTACAGTGTTTTTATTCCTGCAGACGGTACAGATAAATTATATTTTTATAACCACGCAGCTAAAAAACAAGGTTATGCAGGTGTTTCTGCAATGCCTTTAAAAGTTAAAGAATCTAAAAAAGAATACGATTGGAGCTCGAATACACCCGTAGAATTTAGACCATATATAAAGAACATTGCAGGTAGAAAACGTATGTTTTTTCTAGGAACAGTATCTACAATTAGCGATGATAACCCAGAACAATTTGATGGTTCTGCAACACCAGATTTAGCTTTGGTAGATAGCGAATACAGAGATGTAGTATGGATAAATGCTAAGAAACCAAGTACTTGGAATGAAGAGGTTTATAATCAATTAAACGAAGCTTGGAGAACAAGTGAAGGCGCAAACGTTTATTTCGAGAAAGAGAAAACTGTTTTAGAAAAAAATCAATCTATTTTAGATTCTATTAAATTAATATCTAAAAAAGAGAAGAGTGTTAAAGAAATACAAAGACTTCAAAAACAAATAGATTCTATTAAAATTAATCAGTAGTTTTTGTAGCTATTTCCTACTTTTCACTATATCTTTTTTTGATAAAAACAAAAAAAGGATGCCGTTTCAATCAGGGCTAGACTTATTTGTTAGCAGCATTAAAGCTAATTATTAAAAGAGTAGCTAAACTATTATAAAGCACCTTCAGATTTTAAAAACCTGAAGGTGTTCTATTTTTATTAAATCGATAATATTCCTTAGAAGTATATTCCTTGGAAAGTAAATATATTTAATGTAACTTTGTCAAGAATTAAAATATTCAAGATGAAAACTACAAAAATTATTTATTATATTTCTACAGCATTATTAACCGTAATTATGCTTTTTTCTGCAGGAATGTATATTTTCAATCACGAAGCAGTAGCTGGTATGTTTACCAATTTTGGTTACCCAACATACATTATTTACCCATATGCAATTGCAAAATTATTAGGCTTAGTTGCTGTATGGTTTTTATCAAATAAAACAATAAAAGAATGGGCATATGCAGGTTTTTTCTTCGCATTTATATTCGCTTTTTTTGCACATGTAATGATAGGAGATGGAGAACAAGGAGCCTCTATAGCAGCAATGGTTTTTCTAATTACATCTTACGTAACCAGCAAGAAAATTGCAAATGGCAGAGCTTAAAACAGCAGAGGTAGTTTTAACAAACAAAAACTATTTGGCAGAAGCAAAAACTAGAAATCACTTTCTAACAATGGATCAATCTGTTGCTTCTGGAGGCGATGATAGTGGTGCAACACCTGTAGAATATCTATTAGCAGCAATAGGAGGTTGTGTTTCTATGACATTAAGAACCTATGCAGAAAGAAGAGGTTGGCATATTGGTGAGGTAACAGTAAAGGTTACCCAGCATCAAGATGAAAACGGAACGTATTTAACGGAGGAAATATCTTTTGAAAAAGAAATAACAGAAGAACAAAGAAAAAAATTAATTGTGTTTGCTGGTAAATGTCCTGTTGCAAAAATGGTAAAAGGAGAAACAAAAATAGTTACAACTATAAATTAAATAGTTTTTAGTTACGGTATTTGAGTTCTAATAATTACACTTTTTTCAGGGTAATTGTATCGAGAACTAATAAAATTTATAATTATGAAAAAAATATTAACATTTGCAGGAAGCACAAGCTCAACATCTATAAATAAAAAGTTAGCAATATTTGCTGCAGAAAATTTAGAAAACACGCAGTTTGATGTAATCGATTTAAGAGATTTTACATTACCCATTTACAGTGAAGATGAACATAAAAAAGCAATACCAGAAGATGCTAAAAAGTTTACTTCTTTATTAGATAATTACGATGGTTTTATACTTTCTTTAGCAGAACATAATGGTTCTTATGCCTCAGCTTTTAAAAATATTTTCGATTGGAGTTCTGTAATAGAAGGAAATGTTTTTAGAGACAAACCATTATTATTAATGGCAACATCACCAGGAGAAAGAGGCGGACTATCAGTCTTAGAAACTGCTATTGCAAGATTTTCTAGACAAGGAGCAAAAGAATTAATTTCTTTCTCTTTACCTAGCTTTCAAGATAATTTTAAAGAAGGTAAAATAACTAATACAGAGTTGTTAACGTTATTAAAAGAACAAATAAGTAAATTTGAAAACGCTATAAATCAATAAAAAGATGAAGATAACTTTATACGGAAAACAAGGGCACGCATATACAGTTGCATTTAAAAATTTTTTAAATTCAACAGATGAAGATTATATTTATAAAGACGTTTCAAAAGATGCAGAAGCAAGAGAACATAGTAAAGAATTATATGGCGGAGTTGTAAAATTTCCTACATTATTTGTTGATGATAAAGTGTATTTAACACCAACAACAGAAGAATTTAATAAGATAATGCAAGATTTAAGTTTAAGAGCATAATTATGGGTGATATTTCTAAAGACATAAAATCTAAATTTGAAAGCAATAAATTGAAAGCTTTAATAAATATAAAGTATACAGCAAATTGGTTAAGCAGCAAGGAAAATGAGTTTTTTAAACCTTATGCAATCTCGCCACAGCAGTACAATATTTTAAGAATTTTACGAGGAGCAAAAGATAAAATTAAGGTGCAAATTGTAAAAGATAGAATGATTGAAAGAGCGCCTAATGCAACCCGTTTAATGGATAAGTTATGCGATAAAAGCCTAATAGAAAGAGAACGTTGTGAGCATGACAGAAGAGTAGTATATGTTAAGATAACAGAAAATGGTTTAGAATTATTATCTAATATAGATGATAATAAAAACCTTTCATTTTTAGATAATTTAACAGATGAAGAAGCAACAACCTTAAGCGATCTCTTAGATAAAATTAGATAGAAAAAATTTACTAAATTATTTTCCAAGGAAAATAAGTAATGTGCAAATAAAATGAAAATCCTTAAAACTATAAAAGATAAAGTAGCAAGTCCATTGGTAAATATGGGGCCAATAAAACTGCGTCAACCATTACCAACAGAAGGAATCGAAAATGTAGATCCGTTTTTGTTACTACATCATTATGGCCCTTACGCAATCTCAGAATTTAACAATCCGTTCGATTTAGGTCCACATCCACACAGAGGTTTCGAACCGATAACCCTACTATTTAAAGGCGAACAATTGCATAGAGATTCTCTAGGTAATGAAATGGTTGTAAAAGCAGGAGGTGTACAATGGACAACTGCCGGACGAGGAATTATTCACGCAGAAGCGCCCACCAAAGACTTCGTAAAAAAAGGAGGTGATTTAGAAGGAATTCAGTTGTGGTTAAACCTACCTGCAAAAAATAAAATGATGACGCCTAATTATCAACATTTAGAAGAAAAACAAATTCCGAAGTTATTTTCTAACGATAAAAAAATACAATTAAATCTAATTGCAGGAAATCAAAATAACGAATCTGGTCTTATCAATACTCAAACAGAAGTAAATGTATTTACAGCAAATGCTGCCGTAGGAGGAAAGCTAGAAATTAACATTCCAGAAAATCATCAATCTTTAATTTACTTGTTAGAAGGAGAGATTTTAGTTAATAATGACGCTGTTTTAGAAAAAGGAAAAAACCAAATGATAACCTTTCATCAAGATGGAAATACCATTCATTTTATAGCAAATAAACCAAGTACAATTTTAATTTTATCAGGAGTAGCAATTAAAGAAAAAATTACGCAATACGGGCCATACGTAATGAACACTCAAACCGAAATTTTAGAAGCAATGCGCGATTATAATCAAGGTAAAATGGGCTATTTATATTAATATTTGGGCGTTCCCCGAAAAGGGGCGCGCTTTCGGCAGTCGCTATTTTCAGAAAAAGAAAATGAGCTTCAACAAATGCCTCAATCCCTAACGCAAAAGAGCGTCTATCAACTTTTAGAAACAGTATAAAAGTTATTTCTTTTTTGCAGATTTTTAAATTAAAAGAAAATGAAAAAAATAATTCACAAAGCAACAACAAGAGGATTAGCAAACCACGGTTGGTTAAAATCGTATCACACATTTAGTTTTGCAAGTTATCAGAATGTAGAAAGAATGAATTTTGGAATGTTACGTGTTTTAAATGATGATCTTGTACAGCCCAATATGGGTTTTGGTACGCATCCTCATAAAAACATGGAAATTATTTCTATTCCTATTTCCGGATCTTTATCTCACAAAGATAATATGGATAATAAACGAGCAATAGAATTAGGAGAAATACAAGTAATGAGTGCTGGTACAGGTATTACACATTCAGAATTTAATGACAGTAAAACAGCTGCCGTTAATTTTTTACAACTATGGATTATTCCAGAAGCCGAAAATGTAACACCTTATTACAATCAAAAAATGTTTGATAAAGCAGAACGAAAAAATAAATTTCAAGTTTTAGTTTCTCCAAAAGACAAACAAATAGCAGATTCTTTGCCAATAAATCAACAAGCATATTTGTCTATGATAGATTTAGACAAAGACTTAGAAGCAACATACGAATTAAAAAACGGAGCTTATTTTTTCTTAATTGAAGGAGCAGTTTCAATAGAAGACGAAACTTTAGAAGCAAGAGATGCTTTAGGAATTACAGAGACAGAAAAAGTTTTTATTAGAGCAACTAAGAACAGTAAATTATTGGTTATCGATGTTCCAATGAATAGGTAATAAAAAACCCTATTCTTTTAAAGAATAGGGTTTTTATAGTTTGCAAAATGTTATTTATTATCCAATAACAATCGATTTTATATTTACAAATTCTTTAATTCCAAAACCACCGTGTTCTCTTCCAAAACCAGAGTCTTTTACACCACCAAAAGGCATTGAAGGGTTTGCTGTACCAAAGGTATTTATAAACACCATTCCGGTATCAAAATGATTCTGAGCTAAGTTTTTGGCTTTTTCAATATCTTTAGAAAAAATACCACCACCTAAACCAAATTTACTGTCGTTTGCAATTCTCATTGCATCTTTTTCATCCTTCGCTTTTATAAGCGCTGCAACTGGACCGAATAATTCGTCATCATATGCAGGTTGACCTGGTGTTACATTTTCTAAAACGGTAACAGGATAGTAGTATCCTCTTCCGTCAGGTATTTTTCCACCACATAAAATTTTAGCACCTTTTGCAACACTCTCTTCAACTTGTTCATGCAATGTTGTTCTTAAATCTTTTCTTGCAATAGGTCCCATATCTGTGTCTTTTTCTAAAGGATTTCCAACTTTTATATCTTTCATTGCTTTTACAAAACCTTCCTTAAAGGCATCATACACTTTATCTACAACAACAAATCTTTTTGCAGCAATACATGTTTCACCATTGTTATAGATTCTACCTTGTACACATACTTTAATTGCATTTTCTATATCTGCATCTTCAAGCACAACATAAGCATCATTACTACCTAATTCTAAAACTACTTTTTTAAGCTGAGAAGTAGCTTTTTTTCCAATATTTCTTCCTGCATCAGAACTTCCTGTTAACGTTACTCCTCTAACATGTTTGTTTTTAATAATAGTATCAGATTGCTCATGAGAAACAATTAATGCTTTAAATAAGCCTTTAGGTAAGCCCGCTTCTGTAAATATTTTTTCTAATAATTGTCCTGTTCCTGTTACATTAGAAGCATGTTTTAATAAAACACCGTTTCCTGCCATTAAGTTTACAATTGCATATCTAATTACTTGGTAAGAAGGGTAATTCCAAGGCTGAATTCCGTATATAATACCAGTAGGCGAATAACTTACAATCCCTTTGGTTCCGTTACTTAAAGTACGTTGTTCATCTTTTAAGTTTTCAGGACCATTTTTAGCAGTATAATTACAAATGCCAACACAAAGATCTACTTCTTGTTCACTTTGACTTAATAATTTACCCATTTCCTGGGTCATCAATTTTGATAATTCAGTTTTGTTTTTAGCTAAATTTTTTCCAATAGATTCGATAATTTCAGCACGTTTTTCAAAAGTTTCTAGCTTCCAATCTAAAAAAGCTTCTTGACAATTTTTAATGCTTTTTTCTAGTTCAGCATCAGACAAGTAATTAAAATTATTTATTTTTTCTTCTGTTGCTGGGTTTGTTGTAGTGATATTTGCTTTGCTCATGCGAGTTATTTTTAGATGATTATTTATATTTTCTAGTTAAAAAGACGAAGCAGATTAATACTTACGCTACATGCTATTTTAAACTTCATACAAAATTAAAAGGAAAATAAAGCTTACCTTAGTTCATATGGTTTTGTAATTAACTCTTTTACTTTTTAAGTTCAAAAAATAAACATATCTTGCAAAGTATTATGCATGCATAGTAAATTTAATTCCAATATTATGAAATACAAGCACATTTTTGAACCATTAGATTTAGGATTCACAACTTTAAAAAATAGAATTCTAATGGGTTCTATGCACACAGGTTTAGAAGAAGAAAAAAACGGATTAGAAAAAATTGCAGCGTATTATGCAGAAAGAGCAAAAGGCGGAGTTGGCTTAATTGTTACTGGTGGAATAGCACCAAATGTACAAGGTTGGACAGGGCCTTTCTCTTCTAGAATGTCTACTAAAAAGCACGCAAAAGAACATCAGAAAATAACAGCTGCTGTTCATAAAGAAGGCGGTAAAATTTGTATGCAGATTTTACATGCAGGTCGTTATGGATATCATCCGTTTAGTGTTGCTCCATCAAAAATAAAATCGCCAATAACACCATTTAAACCATTTAAGTTAACACAATCTGGTATTAAAAGAACAATTAGAGATTTTGTAAACTCTGCAAAATTATCGAAAATTGCAGGTTATGATGGTATAGAGATTATGGGATCTGAAGGTTATTTAATTAATCAATTTATAGCAAAAAGAACCAATAAGAGAACAGATTCTTGGGGAGGAGAGTATGAAAACAGAATGCGTTTGCCTATTGAATTGGTAAAACAAACTAGAGAAGCTGTTGGTAAAGAATTTATTATTATCTACAGATTATCTATGTTAGATTTGGTAGAAAATGGATCTTCTTGGGAAGAGGTAGTTTTATTAGGTAAAGAAATTGAAAAAGCAGGAGCAACCATTATTAATACAGGTATTGGTTGGCATGAAGCAAGAATACCAACGATTTCTACATCGGTTCCTCGAGCAGCATTTACTTGGGTTACAAAGAAAATGAAAGAAGAATTATCGATTCCTTTGATAACTTCGAACAGAATAAATATGCCAGATACTGCTGAAAAAATATTGGCAGAAGGAGATGCAGATATGGTTTCTATGGCGCGTCCTTTTTTGGCAGATCCAGAATGGGTAAATAAAGCGGAAGCCGATAAAAGTGATGAAATAAATACATGTATTGGTTGTAATCAGGCTTGTTTAGATCATGTTTTTCAACAGAAAGTAGCAAGTTGTTTGGTAAATCCTAGAGCTTGTCATGAAACGGAATTAGTTTATAATGCAACAAATAAACCGAAGAAAATAGCTGTAATTGGTGCAGGACCTGCAGGATTAGCTGCAGCAACAATTGCAGCACAAAGAGGGCATCTTGTTACTTTATTTGATGCAGGTAAAGAAATTGGTGGGCAGTTTAATATTGCAAAACAAATACCAGGTAAAGAAGAGTTTTATGAAACATTACGTTATTTTAATAAACAAATAGAACTTCATAAGGTAAGTGTATTGTTAAATACTAGAGTTTCTAAAGAAGATTTATTAAAATCTGATTTTGATGAAATTATAATTGCGACTGGTATTAAACCAAGAGAATTAAAGATCGAAGGTATAGAAAACCCAAAAGTATTAAGTTATATTGATGTTCTAAAATTGAAGAAACCAGTAGGAAAACGTGTTGCTGTAATTGGAGCAGGAGGAATTGGTTTTGATGTTTCAGAATATTTAACACATGAAGGAGAATCGACTTCATTAAATATAGATGCTTGGTTAAAGGAGTGGGGAATAGATAAATCATTAAAAGCTAGATCAGGAATTGAAGGTGTAAAACCAGAATTTGAACCATCACCAAGAGAAATTTTTATGTTTAAAAGAAGCAAAGGAAAGTTTGGTGGTAATCTAGGTAAAACAACCGGTTGGATTCATCGATCTACTTTAAAGAAAAAGAAAGTTGAGTTTATTGGCGAAGTTTCTTATACAAAAATAGATGATGAAGGTTTGCATTATGTTCAGAATGAAGAAACTAAAATACTAAAAGTAGATAATATTGTTATTTGTGCGGGTCAAACTCCATTTAAAGAATTATACCAACCCTTATTAGATGCGGGTAAAAATGTACATGTTATTGGTGGTGCAGATTTTGCAAGTGAATTAGATGCAAAAAGAGCTATAAATCAAGGTGCAAGATTAGCAGCTGAATTGTAATTCTTTTTATACTTTTGTTTCTTAAATTAGATAGATGAAAAAAATAGTAATTATACTGGTATTATTTATAAGTTCTTTTTCTTTTGGACAAGAGGCTCCAAAGTTTCCAAAATATAATGCGAAAAATGCAGCTAAAATCTTTTATTATAATTTCTTAGAAGTGCCTAAAGCAATAAAGGTAAAAGATGATATTACTAAGAATAAAACAATTAAATTATTAAGAATTTATAATGATAAAGTTAAAAAATTATCATTTTTAAATACTCCAGAGCTTCAAGAATTAGAGCTTACTATAAATACTTTAGGAAACCAATTATACACGAATAGAGATTTAGCTGAAAGAATTGGGAAAAAAGTAGAAGCTACTATTTTACCTATTAGAGATAGTGTAGATCTTTACGAAAAAAACTTAAATGATGAATTGGTAACTTTTTTATCTAAGAAACAGTTAAAAAAGTGGAAGAAATATCAAAAAGCAGAAAAAAGAAAATTAATACCAAAACAACCTAAACAAAATAGTGCGCCACAACAGAATATGGGTAGAAGAAATAACCAAGGTAGGGGAAGAAGCCGCTATTAATTTTGTACACTTTAAGCTGGTTTATTGCTCCTTAAAAAATTATACTTTTCTACGAGTTTAAGAAACAAAAAAAAATAACGATATTTGCGCCCAAACTAACTATTTACAAATTATGGGAATGAATAAGAATACAGTGCTTGCTTGGGCAACACTTATAATGATACTTGTAGGATTAGGTTTAATTGCTCTAGGCGCTTTTAGGTACAATGAAGTTGCAGGATGGGGATTTGCATCTGTTGGTGTTGGTTTTTTTGCAATTGCATGGGTTTTTAATGCATTAAAAGGAAGAGTTTAAAGCTAGTTTTATAGTTTCAATCTAGAACTCTTAATTTCAGTTTTATCAAAAATAAATTTTCAAAATAATATATAAAAATGAGCGACGATAAGAAAGTAATCTTTTCGATGAGTAAGTTGTCTAAAACTTATAAATCAACAGGTAAACAAGTTTTAAAAGATATTTACTTAAGCTTCTATTACGGAGCAAAAATTGGTATTCTTGGTTTAAATGGATCAGGAAAATCAACTTTATTAAAAATTATTGCAGGAGTAGAAAAGAATTTTCAAGGTGAAGTTACTTTTGCACCAGGTTATAATGTTGGGTACTTAGAACAAGAGCCACAATTAGATCCAGAGAAAACAGTTTTAGAAGTTGTAAAAGAAGGAGTTGCAGAAACAGTTGCAATTTTAGAAGAGTACAATAAAATAAACGATATGTTTGGTTTAGAAGAAGTGTATTCTGATGCAGATAAGATGGATAAGCTAATGGCACAACAAGCAGTTTTACAAGATAAAATTGATGCGGCCAATGCTTGGGAATTAGATACCAAATTAGAAATAGCAATGGATGCGTTAAGAACGCCAGATTCTGATAAGAAAATTGGAGTACTTTCTGGTGGAGAAAAAAGACGTGTTGCTTTATGTAGATTGTTATTACAAGAGCCAGAGATTTTATTATTAGATGAGCCTACCAATCACTTAGATGCAGAATCTGTACATTGGTTAGAGCACCATTTAGCACAATATAAAGGAACTGTTATTGCTGTAACGCATGATAGATATTTCTTAGATAATGTTGCTGGTTGGATTCTTGAATTAGATAGAGGAGAAGGAATTCCTTGGAAAGGAAATTATGCTGCTTGGTTAGATCAAAAATCTAAGAGAATGGCACAAGAAAGCAAAACAGCTTCTAAACATCAAAAAACTTTAGAAAGAGAATTAGATTGGGTTCGTCAAGGAGCAAAAGGTCGTCAAACAAAGCAAAAAGCACGTTTGAAGAATTATGACAAATTAATGAGTCAAGACCAAAAGCAAACAGACGAAAAATTAGAAATTTATATTCCTAATGGACCACGTTTAGGAACAAATGTTATTGAAGCAACTGGTGTTTCTAAGGCATTTGGAGATAAATTATTATATGACAATTTAGAATTTAATCTTCCACAAGCAGGAATTGTAGGTATTATTGGTCCCAATGGAGCTGGTAAAACTACTATTTTTAAAATGATAATGGGAGAAGAAACTCCTGATGCAGGAAGCTTTAATGTAGGTGAAACTGCAAAAATTGCATATGTAGATCAAGCACACTCTGATATTGACCCAGAAAAAACTATTTGGGAAAACTTTTCTGATGGACAAGATTTAGTAATGATGGGAGGTAAGCAAGTAAATTCTCGTGCTTATTTAAGTCGTTTTAATTTCTCTGGAAGTGAACAAAACAAAAAAGTGAATACACTTTCTGGTGGAGAGCGTAACCGTTTGCATTTAGCTATGACGTTAAAAGAAGAAGGAAACGTTTTATTATTAGATGAGCCTACCAATGATTTAGATGTAAATACATTAAGAGCATTAGAGGAAGGTTTAGATAATTTTGCTGGTTGTGCTGTTGTGATTAGTCACGATAGATGGTTTTTAGATAGAGTTTGTACACACATTTTAGCTTTTGAAGGTAATAGTGAAGTATACTTCTTTGAAGGAGGTTTCTCTGAATATGAAGAAAACAAGAAAGCTCGTTTAGGAGGTGATTTAATGCCAAAACGAATTAAATACAGAAAGTTAATTAGATAATTTTCTCGAAATTATATTTTACAAAAAAAGCAGCTAATCTTATTAGCTGCTTTTTTTTAGTTTATAATAGTTAGTACTTCTTTGCTATGATTTTTGAATCTATAATTATAATACCTTAGACCACCAGAAAAAAATAAAATTTTCATGCTAATATCGCAGTACTTTAATAAGTTATTATTTTAAAAAAAAAAAGTATAGACTTATTTGAAAATAATTTTCATTAATATAATAATTAGATTACGGGTTTCCGTAGTCTTTTTTTGTTTTAAGAGCTTAGTTTTGGTTTCTAATCAAAAAAATAGTTTAAGTAAAGAGTTTTTGAATTAGCTCCATTTATTGTAATTAAATGTTTAGTTTATAAAGTTGGGGGACAGTAGACAAGAACCAAATTATTATATTTGGAGTTATTTATAAGGGCAATAAAACTTACTAAAAAATAAAAAGCCCCATTTTAAAAAATGGGACTTTTAACTTCTCCTTTTGCAAATAATTATAACTAAACTACAAATCTAAAAGAAATTAGTTTAAGATTTATAGGTATAAACACTTGTTTTTAACTTCTTCTTCGTGTAGTTACTTTTCTTTCTTTAGTCTTATCTGTAGTTCTTTTTCTAACTTCAGTTTTTTTTGTTTTCTCTTTTTTCGATTTAGAGCTTACAGTTGTACCTCTTCTAACTATAGGTTTTTTTACGGTCTCTACTCTTCTTCTAGTGTCTAAAGTAGTACCTCTTTTTATGTTAGTATCTCTATTAGTTGCAGTATTAGTAGTTCTTCTAGTGTTAGCTTTTCTGTAAGTAGTATTCTCACGCTTTTTATCAACACTATTGTTTCTGTTTGTTACAACTGGTTTTCTTCTCTTCAAGATGGTACTTCTTTTCCCTATTTTAGCGTTTTTGTTAGACTTATAATAAAAATATCTACTATCTTCTCTAAATTTTGTGTAGTTCCTTCTAAAGTCGTTTTTATAAAAATAAGCATCGTTGTAATTAGAGATAGTTCCTAAATTTAAGTTTATTCTAATTCCGTTATTATAGTAATAATTATCTTTTACATTTCCATAAAAAAAAGGATCTCCGTATCTGTTATATTTAACAGTTAAATTACCAACATTAGTAAGTCTACTTCTATAGTATCTCATATAAGTATTACCAACTCTAGAAACATTTCCTCTTACATCATAATTAATAAATACAGAACCTACACGTCTTACTCTTCCTCTATAATCTCTATCTATTGTTACGCCTGTTCTTTTTGTACGAACACCATTATAATCATAATAACTATCATTATAATTCGTGTTAAAATCGAAATCTCCGTTTGTGAAAATAAAAAATTCTACACCTCTTTCTATAAAGTTTACAGAGTTATCATAAGAGTAATTAACCCCAACGTTGTTTGGTAAATAATTGCCGTTTTTGGCTTCAACAGTTGAAACCATCATGAACATTCCTAATAATATAAGTACACCTTTTTTCATAATATATGGTTTTAAGGGTTTTGTCTACTCTAATTGCTTTTCGACTTCCGCATTTGATTAACTATTTTCAAATAACGTGCCAAAAAAATATAAATATGTTTAGGTTAGTTCTGTTATATTAAAAATTTAATAATTATGTTGTTGTTATATAGTTGTTTACGTATTTTTTAAATTGATTAAGAACTTGTAAATTGCAAGTACTTTTTACGACTATTAAAGAAAGTTTATTTTATGATTGAAGCTATTGAGAAAAACTTACAAAGAGGTATTCAACTTTTAAAAAATATATCTGATGAACAATATTCAAATAAATCTGTAGCACCTTACAATTCTAGTATAGGCTGCCACATGCGCCACGTTTTAGATGTCTTTTCTTGTGTTTTAAATGGGTTAGATAGTGGTTTTGTAGATTTCTCTGTAAGAGAGAGAAATGAGTGTGCAGAAAAGGAAACAAGTGTTGGTATTCTATATTTTGAAACGGTAATTTCTCAATTAAAAAAGATAAATAAAGAAGATTTTAATATTACAATTAAAGTATGTGATGATATGGGTTTAGGAAAAGAAACTGCAAATTATACAATTGCAGGAGTTTTAATGCAAGCTCAAAGTCATGCAACACATCATTATGCAAGTATTGGATACTTAATTTATCAATTAGGTGTATCGTTACCAAACTCAGATTTTGGTTACAATCCTACAACGCCTAAAAAGGTAAATATTACAAGTAATTAATTCTTTTTTAAAAAAGAAAAAGTGCTGTTTTTTTGTTGAATATAAACTTCTCTACAGCTTGTTGGGTGTGTAAATTGATGTTTATCTAGATGATTAAAATCAGTTTTATCTATTAAAAATAAACCTTCAAAATCTTTTTTTCCTTCAGAATTGTACCTTGCTATTTTATACGTTGAGGTATCTATTTTTTCTTCGAGCTTAAACCAAGCACCGCTTCCTATTCCGCCTAACCAGGTTCCTTTTCTTAATTCGAAAACATCTAAATTAGGTTGTTCAGTCCCTTTTAAATTAGGTTCTCCTTCAAATTTATTTAGAAAAGATGCTTTGTATTCTTTTACAATAGACCTGTTTTTATAATGACTAATTTCTTGATTGTAAACGTTGTAAATTATGTTATTCGTATTTCCTTTTATTACATTACCAATAGGACTTGGAGTTAGTAAATTCGATTTTTTTAACTGTTTACCAATCTTTTTATTTTCTGATGAAGCAATAATTGTGTCGGTTACAAATCGTGCGCAATTGGTTCCGTTTTTAAGAAAAGCACCATAAGGAATTTCTTTTTCGTTAATTAACTGGTGAATGTATGTTTTTGCTTTTTTAAAGTCTATTTCTTCATGTACACTCGCAACTAATCTACCATCTCCATGTGTTTTTTCAGGATGATTTTCTATCCAAAGTAAAATTTCTTCCAGATTTAAAAGCACATCATTTTTAAACTTCGCCTTAATTGTAATATCTAATTCTGGGTCTGTTTCTTTACAACGAACACGACCATTACCATATGTGGTAATGTATCTACCAAAATCGAAATAATTTATTTCCGAATTATTTTTATGTAGTAAAAGTAAAGCTGCGTGACCTGCTTGTACAGCATGCTCGCCACCAATACCAAGTTTAGGCCAAAAACTACTTAAAGTTTCCCAATAAGCGGGTCTTACAATTGTATCTGGATACGAAAGTATGATGATGATTCCATCAGAATTCTGCATTTGTTAATTATTAAAGATTGCTTTTAATAAAACTTGAAATGTTTTAAAAGCGAAGTAAATTGTGAAAATTATTAAAATTGCAGCTACTACTATAATAATATAAGATAGATATTCTTTAGGTGTGTCTTCAAACTTTTTTAAAGCTTTAAATCCTATTGTAAGTGAAATAGGAGAGGCAATAAATAGAAAAATTAAAATTCCCAAGTATTTTAAACCTTTACCTAGTAAGTTTATGTTTGTACTCATTTTTTATAATTTTGAATAGAATTTCTAACATTACCATATTTTTCTAATAATATAGCAGCTTCACTTTGGTTGATATTTAATTCTTTTGCTAACATTTTTCGACCTCTTTCTACCAACTTATTATTAGACAATTGCATGTCTACCATTTTATTGCCTTTTATTTTGCCTAACTGAATCATAGTGGCAGTAGATAGCATATTTAAAACTAGTTTTTGAGCAGTTCCTGCTTTCATTCTAGAGCTTCCTGTTACAAATTCTGACCCTACAATTACTTCTATAGGATATTTAGAAACACTTGCTAACGGACTATTCTTATTACAGGCAATACAACCTGTAAGAATATTGTTTTCATTACATTTTTCTAAAGCAGAAATTACATATGGTGTTGTGCCAGAAGCGGCAATACCAATAACAACATCTTTATTAGTAATATTATGTTCTTGTAAATCTAACCAACCTTGTGTTTTAGAATCTTCTGCAAACTCTACAGCATTTCTAATAGCAACATCGCCACCAGCAATAATACCAACTACAAGTTCGTACGAAACACCAAATGTTGGTGGACATTCCGATGCATCTACAACACCTAATCTACCAGAAGTTCCTGCGCCAATATAAAATAATCTTCCACCTTTTTTTAATTTATCTACAATATTAGTTGTTAAAATTTCTATTTGAGGTAAAGATTTTTCTACAGCAAAAGGCACTGTTTTATCTTCGTTATTTATGTTGCTTAATAATTCTTTTACAGTCATTTTTTCTAAATGATTGTATTTTGAATCTTGTTCTGTTATTTTTATAAAAGTCATCATTCAAAAATACTGTTTTTTTGTATTCTTGAATACTCATTTAAAGTGAAGTTTTAGTTTTTTTCTACTAAATCGATAATATAAGTATCTGTTTCAGAAATATGAAAATACCCTAAAGGGAAATTAGCTTCATTTGTAGTATTTATCATATTACCTAATAGAGAAGAAGGAACAGCTTGAAAAGGTCCACCAGAATTTTGTCCACTTTGGCTTACTAATACTTCGAAATAGGTATAATATTGTTTTGTGATGGCAGACATTTTAATAGCAACTGTTGCAGGTAATTCTAGTTCATCTTCTTGGTAAAAATAAGAGAAATTATAATCTGAACCATCAAAAAAACGATCATCAATAGCAAGAAATAAATTTTTACTAAGATCGAACAAATAATAATTTTCTACAATTTGCTCATCTTTAAAAGTTACTCTTAATTCGGTTTCTTTACCGGAGAAAAGAGTTTTATCACCTTGCTCAACGTTTGTAAATGGGGTAGATTTCACTTTAGTTGCTTTACCTTTATAGGTTTCATTTTTATAAATTACAGTTAATTCATACGAAATATCATCTTCGGGTATAAAAGAAGTTATTGGTGTGTAATTACCATCTGTATTTGTATCAGAAAAAGCAACAACAGAATTATCTGTTAAGTTGGTTAAGAATACGGTTGCATTAGTAACAACAGGTATATTTTCGTCAAAATAATCTGCAGACAATTTAAGTTTTACAATCGCATTTGATGTTACAGGATTTTCATCAAATAGAACTTCAAAAGAAGCATCTATAATTAGTTTTGGTGCTATTGTAGGTAAATCTACATCTACTACTTTTTCGCAATTAGCAAAAACTAGTAATAGTAAAAACGGAATTATTTTTATATTTTTCATAAGAGTAATAGTATTAGTAACTGCTTAGATGTTTTAAAATTTAAAATTATAAGTTACAGAAGGTACGATACCAAAAATTGAAGTTTGTACAGCTTCATTTTTAAACGTTTCTCTGTCTTGTCTAAATGCCAAAGAAGCAGCATTTTGTCTTCCGTATAGATTGTAAATACCAAAAACCCATTCACCTTGCCATCTTCTGTTTTTATTTTTTTCTGGAGTTAATGTAGCAGAAATATCTAATCTATGATAAGTAGGTAATCTATCTGCATTTCTTCGATTATCATCATAAATAGGAATATTTAAACCTTGTACTTCATATTGCCCAACAGGGTAATTTGTTGGTTGGCCGGTTTGAAAAACAAAATTACTATTGAATTTCCATTTTTCATTTAACTTGTAGCTAGCATTTACAGAGAAATCATGTGTCTTATCATAAGGTGTGCTGTACCATTCGCCACTATTTATACCTGGCTCACTAGCGTTTCTACCTTTTGTTAGTTGTTCTGAACGAGAAAGAGTGTAAGAAATCCATCCTTGAAAATCTCCTTCGTTCTTTTTAAATAACATTTCTAAACCATAAGCTCTAGCTTTTCCATTTAGAATAATAGTTTCAATCTCATCATTTGCAACTAGATTTGCCCCATTTATGTAATCGATTCTATTCTTAATATCCTTATAAAAAGCTTCTGTTTCTAATGTGTATTTTCCTTCTTTAAAAGATTTAAAATAACCAACAGCATATTGATCTAATAATTGTGGTTTAACATATTTTCCACTAGGCGTCCAAACATCTAATGGAGTAGGAGATGCAGTGTTAGAAAGAAGGTGTAAATATTGAACCATTCTGTTGTAACTAGCTTTTATAGATGTAGTATTATCTAAGGTATAAGACATAGATACTCTTGGTTCTATATTATTAAAACTTTTAATAACATCGCTTCTCTTAAAATTTTCTGTTCCTGTAGCTTCAGCAGATTCATATTTTTTAAATTCATCATTATAAATTACAGCTTCATCATTAGCGTATGTATTTAATTCATCTTGCCCTAAACGAGTAAAGTTGCTAAGACGAACACCATATTGTAATCTAAAATTATCACTAATCTTATGTTCTGCATCTATATATGCCGCAAATTCATTTGCATATTTATCAATTAGTTTTTCTGCTACAATACCAGAATCGTCTCTATTAGGTATAATTTCACCTGGGTTAAATTTGATGTAAATGTTATTAATACCATAACTAAGTTTTACTTTCTCACTTACGTAATGGTTAAAATCATATTTAAGATTGAAGTTTGTTATACCAGAATCCCATTCGAAACCCACAAAATCTAATATTATTCCGTAGAAATAATCAGAATAAATTAAAGATAAGTTAGAGAATATTTTGTCTGTAAAGAGATGGTTCCAACGTAAATTAACAACGGTGTTTCCATAAGTGTTTACAAAATCATCATTAATACCAAAAACATCTTTACCAAAATAAGTAGACAAAAAAACGTTATTGTTATCATTAAAACGGTAATTAATTTTACTATTTAAATCGTAAAAATAAGCAGTATTATCGTTATCAAATAAAGGTAAAAATAAATGTGCGTAAGAAGACCTACCACCAATTAAGAAAGAACTTTTCTCTTTCTCTAACGGACCTTCAATTAATAATCTAGAAGAAACCAAACCAACACCACCAGTAATATTAAAGTCTTTACTGTTTCCTTCCTTTTGATAAATGTCTAGTACAGAAGATAACCGGCCACCATATTTAGCAGGAATACCTCCTTTATATAGTTTTACATTTTTAATAACATCTGGATTAAAAACGGAGAAAAAACCAAATAAATGAGAAGAATTAAAAACGATAGCTTCGTCTAATAAAATTAAATTTTGATCTGCTGCACCACCTCTAACATTAAAGCCAGAAGCACCTTCACCTGCACTTGTAACTCCTGGTAAAAGAATTAAAGATTTTATAATGTCTGCTTCTCCTAAAACAACAGGAATCTGTTTTATAGTAGAAGATGTTAAATTATTAACGCTCATTTGTGGCGTTTTTAGATTTAATTTTTCAACATTACTTTCTATAATAATTTCATCTAAGCTTTCTGTTTCTTCAGTTAGTTTAAAATTTTGTGAAGTTTTATCTATTAGCTTTATGTTTTCGATACGTGTACTATAACCTAAATAGCTTATCTGTAATTTATAGGTTCCTTTAGGTACTGTAATCGAATAAAAACCATAATCGTTTGTGGTGGTACCAGAGTTTATTTCAGGGAAGTAAATAGAAACTCCTATTAAGGTTTCATTATTAGAATTGTCATAAACAGTTCCGCTAAGTGTAATTTTTTCTTGACTAAGTATTGATAAACTCATCAAAAAAAACAATAAAAACAATTTTTTAAGGTGTAGCATTTTATTTTGTTTAATTATTAGCTAAATAACTACAACAAAAGTACAATTCTATAATGATATTAAAACATATAAATATGTATTATTTAGTAACTTATAGAAACAACAAAAGCCGATATATAAATACCGGCTTTTGTTTAATTATGTATGTTGTAAAGATTAGATACTTTCTAAAATAGCATTTAAAGTAGTATTTGGTCTCATTGCAGCATCTGCTAAATCTTCTTTTGGTTGGTAATAACCTCCAATGTCATTGGCGTTTCCTTGGTCTGCATTTAGTTCAGATACAATTTTATCTTCATTAGCTTTTAAGTCATTTGCAACTTTAGTAAAGGCTGCTTTTAATTCTGCATCTTTATCTTGGTTTGCTAAACCTTCTGCCCAATAAGTAGCTAAATATAAATGACTTCCTCTATTGTCTAATTCACCAACTTTTCTTGAAGGAGATTTGTCGTTCTCTAAGAATTTGTCTGTAGCATCATCTAATGTTTCAGCTAAAATTAATGCTTTAGAGTTGTTATTAGAAGTACCTAAGTGCTCTAAAGAAACTGCTAAAGCTAAAAACTCTCCTAAAGAATCCCAACGTAAGTGGTTTTCTTCTAAGAATTGTTGTACGTGTTTAGGAGCAGAACCTCCTGCACCTGTTTCAAATAAACCACCACCATTCATTAAAGGAACAATAGATAACATTTTAGCAGAAGTACCAACTTCTAATATTGGAAATAAATCTGTTAAATAATCTCTTAATACGTTACCAGAAACAGAAATAGTATCTTCTCCTTTTACAATTCTTTCTAAAGTGAATTCTGTTGCTTTTATAGGAGATAATATTCTAATATCTAAACCAGAAGTATCATGTTCTGGTAAATATTTTTTTACTTTTTTAATAATTTCTGCATCATGTGCTCTGTTTTTGTCTAACCAGAATACTGCAGGTGTTTCAGAAGCTCTTGCTCTTGTAACTGCTAATTTAATCCAATCTTGAATTGGTAAATCTTTAGCTTGACACATTCTCCAGATATCTCCTTCTTCTACGGTATGTTCTATTAAAACTTTTCCATTAACATCTAAAACTTGAACTTTACCACTAGTAGCAATTTCAAAAGTTTTGTCATGAGAACCATATTCTTCTGCTTTTTGTGCCATTAAACCTACATTAGGAACAGTTCCCATTGTTGTAGGATCGAAAGCACCGTGTTTTTTACAGAAATCTATAGTTGCAGAGTAAATTCCTGCATAAGAACTATCAGGTATAATTGCTTTTGTATCTTGTAATTTTCCTTCAGAATTATACATTCTACCAGATGTTCTAATCATAGCTGGCATTGAAGCATCTATAATTACATCAGATGGTACGTGTAAGTTTGTAATTCCTCTATCAGAATTTACCATTGCTAATTCTGGTCCATGATCTAGAGCATATCTAATTTCTTCTCTAATTTCATCACGTTTTTCTTTAGGTAATTCACTTAATTTTCCAAGAAGATTTCCTAAACCATTATTTACATCAGCACCAATTTTCTTAAAAGTTTTTCCATGTTTTTTAAATAAATCGTCAAAAAATACACGAACTGCATGACCAAAAATAATAGGATCACTAACTTTCATCATTGTAGCTTTCATATGTAATGAAAACAATACGTTTTTATCTAAAGAATCTTCATATTGCTCTTCTAAAAAAGAAATTAATGCTTTTTTACTCATTACAGTAGCATCAATAATTTCTCCTTCTAAAAGGTCTAAGTTGTCTTTTAAAACTTTCTTAGTTCCATTTTCTGCTATATGAACAATACTTACAGAAGTTGCATTTTTTGTAGTGATTGATTTTTCATTATGAGCAAAATCTCCTTCTGTCATTGTTGCAACATGCGTTTTAGAATCTGCAGACCAAGCACCCATAGAATGTGGGTTTTTACGAGCATAATTCTTTATTGCTTTTGGTGCTCTTCTATCAGAATTTCCTTCACGTAAAACAGGGTTTACAGCAGAACCTTTAACTTTGTTATATAAAGCTAAAATTGCTTTGTCTTCATCTGTAGCTATTTCTTCAGGATAGTTTGGAAGTGCATAACCATTTTCTTGTAATTCTGTAATTGCTTCTTTTAATTGAGGTACAGAAGCACTAATGTTTGGTAATTTTATAATATTAGCATCTGGTTGTTTTGCTAATTCTCCTAATTGAGCTAAAGCATCTTCTACTTTCTGATCTTCATTTAAATAATTAGAAAAAGTTGCCAATATTCTTGAGGCAAGAGAAATATCTTTTACTTCAATTTCTATATTAGATGTTTTTGTAAAAGCCTTTACAATTGGTAAAAAAGAACGTGTTGCTAAAGCTGGTGCTTCATCTGTCTTTGTATATATAATCTTAGCTACTTTGCTCATTGTGACTTATATTTTAAAAGTTATTTTATTCTTTACGAAATGCTTTTCGTAAAAAAGTGGAACAAATTTATGAATTTATTACGATACTTTTGTTGATTAATTATTATTAATTATGTGTTTTTTATAGGTATTTAGTAATAAAATATCAATATTAATGCGAATAACATTTTATAGCAAAATAAAAGCCATATCAAACAATTTCTTGTTGTGATATGGCTTTTTTGAAATAGTTATTGAAACTACTTTGTATTGCTACAAAATAAATAAGAATACACTTATATTTCAACTATTTAGAAGAAATTATACTTGCTATTTCATTTTTTGAAACATCCTTAATTTTAAAAGAGTTTGTAAAAATTTTAAAATTCTTATGAATACTTCTGTTGTAATCTTCAAAATTTAAACTTCCAAAAAAAACTTTCTACAGCTATATATATTTAGGAGGAACAACTTATAAAGAACGTTACTTTATTGGTCAACTTTTAATTTCTTAGTATTTGAATACTAAGCTACTTAAAAAGTAAACGCTGTTGTAAATAGAAGTTTTATTTGAATGATAAGCATGAGTTTAATCAATTAGTAGTCAATATTTTAAGAACTAAGGTTGTTAATATTTGTTCATTAAAAAAAGCGTTGTAATTTCTCACAACGCTTTTTTTTAATTTATGTAAAAAGAGATTATTATCTTCTTTTTTCAGTAATTCTAGCTTTTTTACCAGTAAGACCTCTAAAGTAGAAAATACGAGCTCTACGTACTTTTCCTCTTTTGTTTACTTCAATTTTTTGAATAGAAGGTAAGTTTACAGGAAAAATTCTTTCTACACCAACAGTACCAGACATTTTTCTGATTGTAAATGTTTCAGAAGCTGCAACTCCTTTTCTTTGAATAACTACACCTCTAAAAAACTGAGTACGTACTTTATCTCCCTCTTTAATTTCGTAATAAACAGTGATTGTATCACCAGCTGCAAATTCTGCAAATTCTTTTCTTGCTACGAATTCGTCTTGTACAAACTTTACTAAAGCTTCCATATTCTTTTAATTTAATTAATTTTGTAAAACAACGTTCACGATTTCTTCGTCAGAGGTTAAATTAGCGGTTGCAAAAGTAGTGCTTTTTTTTAGTTGATAAAATTAAAAGCAAACTATTTTTTTGGTTGATAGTCAGTACAATAGAAAACCCAAAATTTTCTACTTTCTTTTCCGTTTATTTTAATGATGATTGGCTCTAATTCTGTTACTTTTTTAAAGTGAGTAATTAATAAAGAGTCAATTTTTCCTAATTTTTTATTATCATTAAAACGTTTATCAGAATCTATAAAGATTGCATTTCTACCTTTTAAACTTAATAGATCGTCACCTAAATAATCAAAGTGTAAAGCAGGTAGTCCAATTATGTTTTGAGCGTATACCTTACTATCCATAAAAAAGTTTAAACAAGCAGATGTTTTATAGTTATCATTAGAAAAAACAAAAGTATCTGAAAATTTTTCTTGTAATTTTTCTGTTTCCCATGCTAATTCTTTCCAACCAACCCAAGTATCATCACTTTTAATAGGTGCTAAATAAAAGATAATTTGCAAGCTAACTAACAAGTGAAAAACAATAGAAAATAATATTTGAATTTTTAATAATTTCTTATTTATAAACATTCCTGCTAGAATAATACCTGTAATATAAGATGGCATCATCCAATTTAATTTTACCCAATAAATAGGGGTAAGTAAAAAGAAACCAACAAAAGTAGGTATAAAGAAGGCTAATAGAAATAAGGTTTTAGAACTTGGAAGCTTAAATTTAAGTAAAACTCTTTTTATATATTTAAATGTAAAGGTGATAAATATTAAAAATAAAATGGGCAGTAATAAAAACATTTGATGCCCAATTGCGCCAAAGAAATTTTTGGGTGAAATTTTAAATTCTGTTATAGAACTTGTTCTTTCTGATGATTGAAATGCAAAAGAAGCAAATTCATTTTGGTAATTCCAATACCAAACAGGAAAAGTGATAGCTACAGAAATTATTATAGAAAGCCATAACCAAGGAGATTGCAATAACTTTCTGTATCTATTAGAGAAAACAAGAAAAGCGAATAAACCTAATTGTAATAAAATTGCAGTGTATTTGCTATCGAAAGCTAATCCCATAGCAATTCCTCCTAAAATAAAAAACCATTTTTTTTCTTCAAAAATTGCCTTGTACAAACAAATTAAACTGAGTGTCCAGCATAATAATAAAGGTACATCTGGTGTAGAATTAAATGATAAAATAGAAATAAATATTGTAGAAGCTAATAAAACAATTGCTCTTTGTAGCTTTTGTTTCGATAAGAAATAAGAGGCTAATTTATAGAAGCTAAGAATTGTTAGTGTGGTTACAAAAAAATCTGCAAATTTTACTACAAATATTGAAGTCCCAAAAATATCTGTAAAAAAACGTAATATATAACCAATCATTCCTGGGTGGTCGAAATAGGAAAGAGATAAGTTTTGGCCGTATAAATAATAATATGCGTCTTGGGGCATTAAGCCCATAAATGGTAATAAGATCAATCTAAATAATTGAAATCCTAAAACCCAAGAAATGGCTTTGTTACTTTTTATAAGGTTCGTTATCGTTTTCAATTTTTTTTATTCAGAAATTAATATTAAAAACTTTTAAGAGGGTTATTCTTCTAATAGATCTGGTCTAATTAGCTGCGTTCTTTCATATGCTTGGTCACTTCTCCAATCGTCAATCTTTGGAAAATTACCAGACAGTAATATTTCAGGAACCTTAGTTCCTTCGAAATCTGAAGGTCTTGTAAATACAGGAGGTGATAATAAATTATCTTGAAAAGAATCTGTAAGTGCAGATTGTTCGTCTCCAATAACACCAGGTATTAAACGCACAATAGCGTCTACTAAAACAGCTGCAGCTAATTCGCCGCCGGTTAAAACATAATCTCCAATAGAAATTTCTTTTGTAATAAAAAGATCTCTAATTCTATGATCTACACCTTTATAATGGCCTGTTAAAATTAGAATATTTTCTTTTAGAGAAAGTGTATTGGCAGTTCCTTGGTTTAAAGTTTTTGCATCTGGAGTCATGTAAATAACTTCATCATAGGTTCTTTCAGATTGTAATTTTCTTATGCAATTTGCAATTGGTTCAATCATCATTACCATTCCAGCGCCACCACCAAATTGTGTATCGTCTATTTGTTTATAATTGCCTAAACCATATGCACGTAAGTCGTGTATAATAATTTCTGCTAAACCTTTTTCTTTTGCACGTTTAATTATCGAATGATTAAACGGACTTTCTAATAAATCTGGGGCTACTGAAATAATATCTATTCGCATGCTACAAATGTAGGCTTTTTACGGAATTATAAAAATATGGATTTTAATAGAATTTGCTAAGTATAACATTTAAACGATATCATTTTTTATTGAATTAATTTCTTTTAAGAAACTAAATTTAAAAAGGTGAAAAAAAGTTTATTTTTTTTACCTTTAATGTTCAATAGAACTAGTATGAATTTAGATAAATATAAAGTTTCTAAAAGTATTAATCTTAAAGATTTTAATACAAAAGAAGTTATAGAAGATGCTGAAAAAAAGCTAAAAAAGCTTCGTAAGAAATTAAGCAAAACACAAGATACTATGTATGCCGAAGGCAAATATAGTGTGCTAATTTGCTTACAAGGAATGGATACTTCTGGTAAGGATAGCTTAATAAGAGAGGTTTTTAAAGATGTTAATGCACGTGGTGTAGAAGTACATAGTTTTAAGGTGCCAACAGAATTAGAGTTGAAACATGATTTTATGTGGAGACATTATATTGCTTTACCTGCTAAAGGAAAAATAGGTGTTTTTAATAGAACGCATTATGAAAACGTTTTGGTTACAAGAGTACACCCAGAATATATTTTTGGTGAAAATATTCCGACAATTAAAAAAATTGAAGATTTAAATGATGCTTTTTTTCATGATAGAATGGAAAGAATAAATGATTTTGAGAGTCATTTAGTTAAAAACGGAACTATTGTTTTAAAATTCTTTTTAAATCTGTCTAAAGATGAACAAAAAAACAGGTTGTTGAGAAGATTAAATATTCCTGAAAAAAATTGGAAGTTTTCTGCTGGCGATTTAAAAGAACGCAAGTTGTGGGATAAATATCAATTTTGTTATCAAGATTTATTAAACAGAACTTCTAAAGAAAATACGCCTTGGTTTATAATTCCTGCAGATAATAAACCTTCTGCTAGATTTATTTTGGCAGAAATATTACAAAAAGAATTAAATAAATACAATTTTAAAGCACCAGAATTACCAAATAAAGTAGCTGAAAAAATTGAAGAGTTTAAAGCAGAATTAAATAACGAATAAGAGCTATAATTCCTTTTTATTAGGAATCTCATTATAAAAAATAAAAATGAACTTAAATTTAACAAAACCCATTGTATTTTTCGATTTAGAAACTACAGGTGTAAATATTGCAACAGATAAAATTGTAGAAATAGCTATTTTAAAAGTGTTTCCTAACGGAAATAAAGAAAGTAAAACATGGTTGGTAAATCCGGAAGTAGAAATACCACAAGTTTCTATTGATGTGCATGGTATTACAAACGAAAAAGTAGCAACAGAACCTACTTTTAAAGAATTAGCTATACAAATTAGCGAAATGATTGCAGGTTGCGATTTGGCTGGTTTTAATTCTAATAGATTCGATATTCCTTTATTAGCAGAAGAATTAATGCGTGCAGGAATCGATTTTGATATGAAAAATAGAAAAGCAATAGATGTGCAAGTTATCTTTCATAAAAAGGAACAAAGAACCTTAAGTGCAGGATATCAATTTTACTGCGGTAAAGAATTAGAAGGCGCACATGGTGCAGAAGCAGATACAAACGCAACGTATGAAATTTTATTGGCTCAATTAGATAAATACGACGATATAGAAAACTCTGTAGATGCTTTAAGTGAATATTCTACACATGGTGTTAGAGCAGATTTTGCTGGTTTTATTTTAATGAATGATGCTAACCAAGAAACATTTTCTTTTGGAAAATATAAGGGGAGAACTGTAGAAGAAGTTTTTAAAGAAAACCCAGGTTATAATAATTGGATGCAGAATGCAGATTTTCCTTTGTACACTAAAAAAGTATTAAAAGAAATTAAAGATAGAATGACTGTGCCAAAAAAGAAAATGTCTGATGGGGAGAAATTACAAGCTTTACAACAGAAGTTTAATTTACGATAGATTACTTTATTAAAATAAATAAGATGAAAAAACTAATTTTCTTTTTACTGGTAAGTTCCCAAGTATTTAGTCAGAAAATAGATTTTAGCGGAAAACTGTTAGATTTTAAGACTAAAGAACCAATAGTTTATGCAAATATTAGTTTTTTAAATTCTAACAAAGGAATATCATCACAAGAAAATGGTGCATTTAATTTATTAATAGATAAGAAGTATTTAGAATCTAAAATTCATATTTCTTGTTTAAATTATAGAGACACTATTGTTAATGCAAAAGATTTACATAAAAACACATTGTTTTTAAATCCTATTTCAGAAGTTTTAGAAGAAATTGTTTTAACAAAAAAAATAGATAGAAGTGTTACGTTAGATGTTGTAAAAAAGAAAGTGGAAGCTGTACATACTTCTGGTATGAGAATGATAGCCAAATATTTTCCGAATTCTAAGAAAACAACTTGCTGTAATTATATTTCTACTATAGAAATTCATTTTTCTAAAAGACATTCTAAACAATCTAAATTTAGATTTAGAATTTTTGATGAAGATAAAGAGACAGGTTTACCAAATAACGATTTATTAAAAGTGAATTTGCCATTAGTTTTAAAAGAAGGAGAATTAAAACTAATTGTTAATTTAGAAGAATATGATATTGAAATGCCAAAAGATGGTTTATTTGTAGCTTTCGAAAAATTGTTTATTCCTTTTAATGAATATGGAAAAGATGTAAATAATATTGATGCTGAAACTTACTATTCGCCAGTTGTTGGTTTTACAAAATATCCTAAAAAGAAAGAAAATATGCTGTATTTGTATGTTAAAGGAAAATGGCAAAAATCTCCTTTGACTAAAATAAAGCATTTTAAAAAATATGCGCCTGCAATATCAGTAACGCTAACAAATTAATAAGATTGTTTTTATTAATAAGTACAATTAAAAGAATTTAAAAAATGTTTACAGAATATAAAAATTTACCAAATAATTCTCGTGTTTGGATTTATCAAGCAGATAGAGAATTTACAAATAAAGATATAGCCTTTATAACTTTAAAAGCAGAAGACTTTATAAACCAATGGACACGCCATGGAGACGATTTAAAAGGATCATTTACCATAAAATACAATCAGTTTTTAGTGCTGGCAGTAGATGAAAGTTTTAATAATGTTTCTGGTTGTTCTATAGATAGTTCTGTTCGTTTTGTACAAGCTTTAGAAAAAGAACTTTCTTTAGATTTAATGAATAAAATGAATGTTACTTTTAAAGATAATGAGAATATTAATTTAGTAAAACTATCAGATTTTCAAAGGTTTGCTAAAGAGCAAAAAGTTACTGCAGATACTATTGTTTTTAATAATATGGTAGCTACCAAAGAAGATTTCGAAAATAATTGGGAAGTTCCTGCAAAAGAAAGCTGGCATAAACGCTTTTTGGTATAACTATTGTTTTTAAATTAGATAGTTAAAATAGCAATTACGCTGCGTTAGGGATTGAGCGGTTTGTTTGAGCTCTTTTTATTTTTGTTTAAAAATAAAAAAGCGAGTAGCGAAAGCCTGTTAAAACGCCCAAAAAAATATTATAAAATTAGTATGAAGAATAAAATATTATTACTATTAATAATTGCCTTAAGTTGTAATTTAAGCGCGCAAAGACTAGATCCGTTAAGAACTAAAGATTTTGCTGCGCAAGAAATTTGGGTAGATAGTATAATGAATTCTATGTCTGTAGATGAAAAAATAGGACAGTTATTTATGATACAAGCCTATTCTAATCTAGATAAAAAACACGAAGATTTTGTTGTTAAAATGATTACTAAATACCATGTTGGTAATTTAATTTTTATGCAAGGAACGCCAAGGAAACAGGCAGCATTAAATAACAGATATCAAGATTCTGCAAAAGTACCTTTGCTAATTGGTTTTGATGGTGAATGGGGTTTAGATATGCGTTTAAAAAATACGTACCGTTTTCCTTGGAACATGACTTTAGGAGCAATACAAAACGATTCTTTAATAGAACAGTTTGGAAAACATCTTGGGCAACATGCAAAAAGAATAGGAATTCATGTGAATTTTGCCCCCGTAATAGATATTAATGTTAATCCAGAAAATCCTATTATTGGAAATAGATCTTTTGGTGAAAATAAAGAAAATGTAACAGAGAAGGCGATTGCTTTTATTAAAGGAATGCAAAGTGAAGGTGTTTTGGCAAATGGAAAACATTTTCCTGGTCATGGAGATACCGCGTCAGATTCACACCATACATTACCTCTTTTAGAGTTTGATGAAGCACGTTTAGATTCTATAGAATTATATCCTTATAAAAAAACGTTCGATGTTGGTTTGGCAAGTGTAATGACAGCCCATTTAAATATACCAAGTTTAGAGCCAGATGTAAATTTACCAACATCACTTTCTAAAAATGTAGTTACTAATTTGCTGCAAGAAAAATTAGGGTTTCAGGGGTTAATTATTACCGATGGTTTAAATATGAAAGGTGCTAGTAATTATGCTACTTCTGCAGCAATAGATTTAGCAGCTATACAAGCAGGTAACGATTTGCTATTAATTCCGCAAGATGTACCAGGTTCTGTTGCACTAATTAATAAAGCTTTAGAAACAAAAACATTAACAGAAGAGCGTTTAAATTTTTCTGTTAGAAAAATTTTAAAAGCAAAATATTGGGCAGGTTTAAATAATTACCAACCTATTGTTTTAGAAAATATAGAAGCAGATTTAAATAGAGTAGAAGATGAGTTGTTGCATAGAGAATTGGTAAAAAACTCTTTAACTTTAGTTAAAAATATTAATGGTAATTTACCAATTAGAGATCTAGAAAAACAAAAAATTGCTTACGTAAAGTTAGGTGATGCAGATAACAGTTCTTATGTAAATATGCTTAAGAATTATACGAAGATAGATGTTGTTTCAGATAAAAACTTAGACGCACTAATTTCTAAATTAAAACCTTATAATTATGTAATTATAGGTTTTCATAAATCGAATTTAAACCCTTGGAAAAGTTATAAGTTTTCTAATAAAGAATTGGTTTGGTTGCAAGAGATTTCGAGAGAAAAATCTGTTATTTTAGATGTTTTTACAAGTCCTTATAGTTTATTGCAAATAAAAAGTTTTGCCAATATAGAAGGTTTAGTTGTCTCTTACCAAAACAGTAAATTGGCACAAGAAATTTCTGCACAACTATTATTTGGCGCAATTACAGCAAAAGGAAAATTACCCGTTTCTATTGGTGCTAATTATAGAGAAGGTTTTGGTCTTGCAAGTAGTAATTTAAGTAGATTCGAATATACAATACCAGAAGCTGCAGGTTTATCTTCTAAGAAATTAGCAGAGATAGATAAAATGGCAGACACTATTATTAAGCAAAAAATGGCACCTGGTTTACAAATTTTTGTAGCTAGAAATGGTAAAGTTGTTTTAGAAAAAAGTTATGGTTATCATACACATGATAAAAAGCTAAAAGTTAAAAATTCTGATATTTATGATTTAGCTTCTCTTACTAAAATATTAGCATCTTTACCTTTAATGATGAAGGCAGAAGAGGAAAACAAGATTCCTTTATCTGCAAGTTTAAGAGATATTTTACCTAGTTTTTCTAATTCTAACAAGGCTAAAGTAACCGTAAAAGAAGTGCTTTCTCATTTCGGACAATTAAAAGCTTGGATACCTTTTTATATAGCAACACAAGACAGCGTTACTCATAAAAACTTAACTACATTTTACAGAAAAACAAAGACAAATAAATTTAATATAAAGGTTGCAGAAAACCTATTTATAAATCAGAATTACAAAGACAGTATTTATAAATATATAAAAGATGCAGACCAAAGAGAAAGAGTTGGTTATAAATACAGCGATTTAGGATATTATATTTTTAAAGAAGCGTTAGAGTTAAAATATCAAAAGCCTTTAGAAACTTTGGTAGACGAGCAGTTTTACCAATCTTTAGGAGCCGATAGAACAACTTATTTACCACTTAAAAAATTTAATAAAAGCCAAATTGTACCAACAGAAAGAGACGATTATTATAGAAACCAATTATTACAAGGTTATGTGCATGATATGGGTGCTGCCATGTTAGGTGGTGTTGGTGGTCATGCAGGTTTATTTGCCAACGCAAATGATGTTGGTAAGATCATGCAAATGTATTTGCAGAAAGGTTTTTATGGTGGTAAACGTTACTTAAAAACAGAAACGTTAGATAAATTTAACCATAGGTATTTTTCAGATAAAAACGTAAGAAGAGGTTTAGGTTTCGATAAGCCACAATTAAACCCACGTGTAAAAGCTACTTGTGGTTGTGTGTCTGATGAGAGTTTTGGGCATTCTGGTTTTACAGGAACTTATACTTGGGCAGACCCAGAAAGTGGTTTGGTATACGTTTTCCTATCAAACAGAGTGTACCCTAATATGAACAACAGAGGTTTAATTAGAAGTAACATGAGAACTAAAATACAGCAAGTAATTCAAGATGCTATTATAGATTAGAAGCTATTTCCTGCTTTTCGCACTCGCTTTTTTTGTAAAAGACAAAAAAGAGCTCAAACAAATGCTACAATCAGGGCTAGACTTATTTGCTAACTTCTACAAATTCTATATGTTTTTTAGCATTTGTAGGCGCTAGTTTTACATAAATAAGAATTAGCAAAGCAGAAAATGTTAAGTAAAATAAACCAACTATATTTCCGTAATATAGGCTTAGAACATGTGCTTGTAAACAATAAAAGAAACTACATAAAAATAGATTTAAACTAAATCTAAAAGTATCTATAAACTCTATTTCATCAATTTTTTTAGAAGCTTGTTTCCAAAGTAAAAACGGAATAATACTATTTAATACTATTAAATAGAAAAGAGGCTTCAAGTAATTTTTCTTTGGAGATTTTTTAGAAGGAAATGAATGGTTTTTAATCATTTTATTTATCTTTTTTACTTCTGTAAAATCTACTTGAGCATTATTTAGCTTTTCTAAAATAACATCATAATTTTCATTATCAGTAATATGAACAGTTAATGTTTTTAATTGTTTAGACACGTTTTCTTTTAATATATTTATAGATTTTGCTAACGTGTTTTCTTCGAAAATATTTCTTGTAGTAATTGGTTTTCCGTAATTTACAATAACCTTTGCAGGGAAATGAGAAGGGTGTTGGTAAGTAATTCCTACAGGAATAACAGTTATTTCTAAATCTTTATATTTTTCTAAAGCACCAAAAACAATTCTAGTAAAACCTTTACTTAATGGTCTAATCGCTCTTTTTTTATCGTGGCTACCTTCAGGAAAAATCATTAATGATTCTCCTTTTTTTAAAATATTATGGCATTTTTCGAAAATCTGTTGGTTGTTTGCTAACTGCTGAATACCGTCTCTAATTCTATAAATAGGCATTAAGTATAAAGATTCTAAAATCTTTTTTACAATAGGATTTTTAAAAGAAGCTGCTCTAACTAAAAAATGATTTTGTCTGTTATTAGTTGTAGTAACATATAGAGGATCTACCAAACCATTTGGGTGATTTACAGCAAATAAAACGGCACCTTTCTTCGGAATATTTTCTCTACCTAGAACTGTTATTTTTTTACTGTAAAAAAATAAACCAAACTTTATATAGCTCCAAACTAGTGTAAACCAAATTTTTTGAATCATAAATTATAGTGCTTTTAATGTCTTTTTTTTGCTAGATTTTCTTCCCCAATAGGTAGCTAGAAGAATTCCAGAGAAAACATCCCAAATTCCCCAGAAAGCAGCTAATAAAGCCATTCCGCCTAAACCGTCGAAGAAACCAAAGATTAATAATAAACCCAAACCACCATTTTGTATACCCGTTTCTATGGCAATAGTTTTAGTGTCTTGTTTGTTTAAACCGAAACTTTTAGCGGTGTAAAAGCCTAAAATGTATGCAAAAATATTATGAAAAATAACCAATAGAATAACATGATGAATATGATTTGCAAAAACGTCTAAGTTTTGAGAGAAAGCAATAAATATAAGAGCTATAAAAACCAGCATCGATAAAGGTTTTAATACTTTTTCTATTTTATCTGCCATTTTAGAATGGTAATGTTTTATAAGCATTCCAAAAAATAATGGAATTCCTAAAATTAGAGAAACCAGTTTTAATAAATCTACCCAGTTTAGTTCTACCGTTTCTAAAATAGCATTTGTTGGTTCATATAAACTTCCCCAGAAATGTAAATTAAAAGGAGTCATAAAAATACAAATTAAGGTGGCAAAGGCAGTTAAGCTTACAGATAAAGCAGCGTTTCCGCCAGCCATTTTACTAAAAAAGTTAGAAACATTTCCTCCAGGGCAAGCAGCAATCATCATCATTCCTAAAGCAAAACTAGGATGAGGTTCTATAATTAATATTGCAAGAAAAGTAAAAGCAGGTAATAAGAAAAATTGAGATAAAACACCTACAAAAAGTATTTTAGGTTTTTTTAAAAGACGTTTAAAATCATCAATAGAAATACCTAAAGCGACACCAAACATAATAATACCAATTGCAATATTTAAAACCCACAATCCGCTAGCATCGAAGTTTATTTTTATAGCATCTATATCTATTTGGTTTTGCATGCATTATAATTTTAGTTCTTAAAAGCGTATTCAATAATATTAGAACCCATTTTTAAAGCTTTTTCTCTTACGCTTTTAGGGTTGTTGTGTATAATTTCGTCTTCCCAACCATCGCTTAAATCGGTTTCGTAATCATAAAAAACTACTAATCTACCTTCATAGAAAATACCAAAACCTTGTGCAGTTTTTTTGTCATGTTCATGAATTTTAGGAATTCCGTTAGGAAACTTAAAAGTCTGGTTATAAATAGCATGATTACTTGGTACTTCTTTAAAATCTAACTTCGGAAAAACTTTTTTAATTTCTTTTCGTATAAATTTATCTAAACCATAATTATCTGAAATATGTAAAAAACCACCAGAAATTAAATAATTTCTTAGGTTTTGTGCTTCTTCACTAGAGAAAAAGACATTTCCATGGCCAGTCATAAAAACCATTGGAAAGCTAAAAAGGTCTTCATTACCTACAGCAACAGTTTGTGGGTTTTTAGAAATATTAGTTTTTATATTTGTGTTGGCAAAGGCTACTAAATTAGGTATTGCCGTTGGGTTAGAATACCAATCTCCACCACCATTATATTTTAATATAGCAACGTCTTGCGCATTTACAGTAATACATATAAAAGTAAAGATTAGAAATATATTTTTTTTCATAAAGTAAAGAGTTCTTAATATAATTTCTAAGAAAAACAGAAATTTACGCGAACAGAAATTTTGTTATGCAAAGCAAGATAGTGAATTACTGATTGATAAACGAAACAATATTTACAGCAACTAAAGCAGCTGTTTCTGTTCTTAATCTACTTTCACCTAAAGAAATAGGCGTAAAATTTTTAGCTAGTGCTTTTTTTATTTCTTCAGTAGAAAAATCGCCTTCTGGTCCTATAAGAATTGTTGTTTTTTCTGAAGGTTTTATAACAGATTGTAATAAGTTTTTGTCTTGTTCTTCGCAATGAGCAATACAAATGTTACCATTAAAATCTTTATTAATAAATTCATTAAACTTTATTGGTTCATTCAGTTTTGGTAAGGTAAATTTTAAAGACTGTTTCATTGCAGACTGAATAATTTTTTCAAATCGTTCTAGTTTTACAATTCTACGTTCAGAATTAGAACAAATAATTGGTGTAATTTCATCAATACCAATTTCTGTTGCTTTTTCTAAAAACCATTCTATTCTGTCATTATTCTTTGTAGGTGCAATTGCAATGTGCAAATAATAATTCCAAGGTTTTGGTTTTTCTTCAGCTTTAATAATTAATGCAGAGCATCTTTTATCGTTAGCAAAACTAATTTCAGCATCAAATAAATATCCTTTTCCGTTTGTAATTTTTAGAATATCGCCTTCTGTTTTTCTTAAAACACGTACAATATGTTTGCTTTCGATTTTATCGAAAGTTATTTGTTGTGTTTCTGTAGAAATTTCTGAATTATAGAATAGTTGCATGTATTAAGTTTTCTAAAGTTTCTGTCTTACAAAGGTACAAAGGGGTATATAAATAGCGTTATAAAGACAAGGCATTTTCGTTTAAATGAAGTGCGCTTAATTAAATATTTTTTTTATAAGTTCTTCGTCTTTTATGTGTTACAGGATTAAAGTTTTCCCATAATTTTTTTATGGCTTCATTATCTTCTAACTCTGGTGTTCTTATGCAATTATCAATTCCTAAAGGAGCAAATGTTTTTGTGTATTGATCGAAAATAATTGCATGTACACCTTTATTTTGGTAATCTGGATGCACGCCAATTAAATAGAACGTAACATCTTTAGAGTGCTTTCTCGCTTTTAATAAATGAAACAAGCCAAAAGGGAATAATTTTCCTTTAGCCTTCTGTAAAGCTTCCGAAAAAGAAGGCATTACAATTGCAAAAGCTACTACTTTATTATGCTCATCTACCACGAATTTTATATATTCTGGGTTGATAAAACTAATATATTTCTTCTTAAAAAATGCAATTTGAGCATCGGAAATAGGAACAAAAGTAGATAGCTTAGAATAAGACTTATCAAAAACCTCAAACATTTCATCTACATAAGGCATTATGTCTTTTGTTTTTGTAAAATCTAATGCTTTTAGCTTAAAACGTCTTTTTATAATACTACTTATTCTATCAAAATAAACAGCATCTACATTTTTAAATTTGAACTTATTTTCTAAATACTCTTTCTCTTTAACAAAGCCTAATTTTTCTAAATGGTCTTTGTAATATGGGTGATTGTACCAAGTAATCATGGTTCCAATATGGTCGAAACCTTCAACTAAAACGCCTGTTTTATCTAAGTTATTAAAACCAACTGGTCCTTCTAAATAGTCTAACTTATTCTCTAAACCTATTTCTTTTACTTTTTCTAATAAGGCTTCAGAAACCTTAATGTCATCAATAAAATCGAACCAGCCAAAGCGCATTTTCTTAATTTGTTGTTTTTCAACTTCAAACCAATTAATTATAGCTACAATTCTACCAACAATTTCGCCGTTTCTAAGTGCAATAAAAAACTGTGCGTCTGCATTTTCGAAAACAGGATTTTTCTTTGGATCAAAATTATCAACTTCATCTTTAATAATAGGAGGAACCCAATATTTATGATCTTTATATAATGAAAAAGGAAACGTAACAAACTGCTTCATTTCCTTTTTATTTGTTACTTTTTTTAGTGTAATCATCTTAAAAAGTGAATTCTAATTATTACCATTTTTTTTCTTCTCTTCTTTCTTTATCTCCTCTTCCATCTCTTTTATTTCTCTTTCTAACTTTTCAATTTCAGTTTCTTCTTTTTTTACTTTTGGTTTTTTCTTCCCAAATAAACCTAGAAAGCCACCACTTTTTTTCTTTGTTTTTGCTTTTCGACTTCTAGTAGGTCTTGTTCTTGTACTTTTATCTTTTTTCTTGAAAATGCTAAAAAGACGATTAAAGAAACCATTTTGAGATTTGTTATATTTAGAGATAGGTGTTTCTTTTAATTCTAAACCATTATCATCTAATTCTTTGTAAGAATCTCTATGTCTGTTAATTCTGTAAGAAACTCCTAAACCAGCATAGAATCCTTGCGATTTTCCTTCAAAAAGTAATCTTCCAGAAGTATTAAATTGCAAATCTCTACTATATAAGTAGGCCACACCTAAACCTAAATTTGTGTTGTTTTGGTATTCTTTAAAAATAGTTTGGTTTTCAAAAAAAGCAGACCATTGATCTGTGAAATTTTGTGTTGCAGTAATAATGTAAGAGAATTCAGAAAAATCTGAGCCAATATTATCATAATAAAAATTGGTAATTACATTAAAATCTGTAGTAAGGTTGTGTTGTAGTAAAATACCTACTTTGGGTGTAATACTTCCTGTTTTATGAATTTCGTTTATAAAATCTGTATTCATACCCAAATACACAGCTACAGAAGGAATTAATCTTTTAGTATCAAATGCATGTCGTCGTTTCCAACTTCTAACTTCTTTAGACTTGTCTTCATATTCTTGCTGAAAAACTAAGTATTTTGCTCCAATTGTCATTCTACTAAAACCAGTAGAAGGATAACTAGAGGTGAAAATATTTTTAAAAGCAACTTTGTCTTGTTGGTAGGTTAATTGTGCATTCAATTCTAACTTTTCTAAAAAGAAGCTAGTTCTAAACATTAAATCTAAACCTAAAGATTGTGGTATCGAAAAGGTAGGTTCTATACTTGTATTTCTAAAAAATACGTTACTTTCAAATTGATAAACGCCAGTACCAACACTATATGGGCTTTCAGAAAAACCAGGTTTATTAGAGTTAATTACGTCTGTATATTGCGCAAAAACAGAAAGATAACCAACTAAAAAGAATACAATAAAAAGGTGTAATCTACTCACATTCATAGGAAAAGAAAAGGGTTTACATTTTAAGTATAACATGCTTCACAAACATAGGATAAAAAAGCTATTTTATAAAGGCAAACGCTACTTTTTTAGCTTTAAGAAAGTTTTATAGATTCATAACGCTTCAATTGTACTCAAATTGTTATTTTTGATATATTTTTTAAATTAATTTTATAAATGGGTTTACTTAAAACAATCTTTTTCATCGTTTTATTTTATTACGGATTTAAGTTTTTAGCAAGACTTTTTGCACCTTACTTAATGAAAAAAGCTGCGGAAACAATTCAGAAAAAAGCTGAACAGCAATTTGGAGGACAACAAAAACAGCAACAACAGAAATCTTCTGTAAAAGAAGGTGAAACAATTATTGATAAAAAACCAGGAAGCCAACAAGAAAGTAAAAAATCTGTTGGTGAATATGTAGATTTTGAAGAAATAGATTAATTTTTTCAATCATCTTTTTGTCAACCATAAAACAATATCGAAGTGAAACTTACTAAATTTTTTCCTTACCTAGTTGCTATTCTTATTTTTGCATTGGCTTCTATTATTTATTTTCATCCTGTTTTAAAAGGTCAGAAATTAAATCAATCAGACATTACTCAGTTTAGAGGAATGGTAAAAGATATTAATGATTTTAGAGCAGATAATAATGCAGAACCTTATTGGACAGGTGCATCTTTTAGCGGAATGCCAGCATACCAAGTAAGTGCTTATTACCCAAACGATATTGTTAGAAGTTTAGATAAATTACTTCGTTTCTTACCAAGACCAGCAGATTACACGTTCTTATATTTCTTAAGTTTCTTTGTATTAATGATGGCCTTAAAAGTGAATTGGAGATTGGCCGTATTAGGTTCATTAGCCTTTGGGTTCTCTACATATTTAATAATTATTTTTGGAGCAGGACACAATGCAAAAGCGCATGCAATTGCCTATATGCCATTAGTATTAGCAGGTGTTTTATGGGTTTTTCAAAGAAAATTTGTACTTGGTTTTATTGTTACAGGTTTAGCAATTGCTTTAGAAATTTATACAAATCACATTCAAATGACTTATTATCTAGGTTTTTGTTTACTGATTTTAGGTGTTGTAGAGTTTATAAATGCAATTAAAGAAAAACAATTTCCGGTTTTTATAAAACAAGCAGCAGTAATTATTGCTGCAGTTGCTTTAGGTGTTGGTGCAAATGCGCCACGTTTAATGGCAATGAAAGAGTATGCAGATTACAGTACAAGAGGTAAATCTGAGTTAACAATAAATTTAGATGGTTCTAATAAACAAGTTACAAAAGGATTAGATAAAGCATATATAACACAATACAGTTACGCTAAATTAGAAACTTTTAATCTATTTATCCCTCGTTTTATGGGCGGAGGAACTGTAGAAAAGTTAGGTAAAAGTTCTAACTTTTACAAATTTGTAGAAGAGAAAGCGGGTAAAAAAGCAGCTGCAGATTATTCTGAACAAGTATTAACGTATTGGGGAGATCAACCAATTGTAGAAGCACCAGCATATATTGGTGCAGTAATTTTCTTTCTATTTTTCTTAGGAATGTTTTTAGTAAAAGGAAGATTAAAACAATGGCTAGTAGCAGCAACTATTTTCTCAATTGTTTTAAGTTGGGGTAGAAATTTAGATTTTGTAACAAACTTTTTTATAGATTACATTCCTCTTTATAATAAATTTAGAGCAGTATCTTCTATACAAGTAATAGCAGAATTATGTGTGCCAATTTTAGCCGTTTTAGGTTTAAAAGAATTCTTTTCTTCTAAAATAGATGCAAAAGAGAAGCAAGAATATTTAAAGAAAGCTGTAATTGTTTTTGGCGGTTTAATTTTAGTAGGTTTTGGTTTTGCACACATGTTTGGTACGTTCGAAGGTTTAAGAGATGCACAACAATACAGTGAAATTCCTGGTTTTTTAGATGCAGTAATAGCAGATAGAAAAGCAATGTTATTTTCAGATAGTCTTCGTTCTTTGGTTTTGGTATTTATTTCTAGTACCGTTTTATGGTTTTTTCTAAAACGTAAATTAAAATCTGTTTTTGTAATTTTAGCATTAACCGTTTTTATTCTTTTCGATTTAATTTCTGTTGATAAGAAATATGTAAGTGCAGACGATTTTAAATCTGCAAGAAAGATAGAAAAACCATTTACGGCTTCTGCAGCAGATAAAAAGATTTTACAAGATAAAACACATTATAGAGTTGCAAATTTTGTTGTAGATCCAATGAATGATGGAAGTACCTCTTATTTTCATAATTCAATTGGTGGTTATCATGCTGCTAAATTAGGACGTTATCAAGAGTTATTCGATTTTCAAATAGCGAAGAATAACATGCAAGTTCTAAACATGTTAAATACTAAATATTTTATTATACCAGATGATAAAGGAAAGCCACAAGCACAACAAAATATTGAAGCAAATGGAAATGTTTGGTTTGTAGAAAAATTGATTCCTGTAAATAATGCAAATGAAGAAATACTAGCTTTAGATTCTTTAAATACAAAAAGAGCCGCAGTTATTTTAGAAAGTAACTATAAAGAAGCTAATTTTAATTTTTCTAAAGAAATAGATACTACTGCAACAATTAAATTAACAGAGAGTAATGTAACTACATTAACATATCAATCTAAAACAGAAAAAGCGCAGTTTGCTGTTTTTTCTGAAATTTATTACAAAGAAGGTTGGAATGCTTATCTAGATGGAGTATTAACACCTCATTATAGCGTAAACTATGTTTTACGTGGAATGAATATTCCTGCAGGAGCACATAATATCGAGTTTAAGTTTGAACCAGAAGTAATTAAAAAAGGAAAAGTGGTTTCTTTAATTTCATACGGTTTGCTGTTGTTTGTTTCTATTGGTTGGTTTTTTTATGATAAGAAAAAGAAGAAACAACAATCATGAAAATAGGAATGATTTTAGATGCTCCGTTTCCACCAGATCCAAGAGTAGAAAATGAAGCAGTTTCTTTGGTAAATAACGGACATGAAGTATTTCTTTTTTGTCTGAAATACGGTGATGAAAAAGAGTCTGAAATTATAAATGGAATTCAAGTTAAAAGATATGTCTCTAATAAATTTGAATATAAATTATCTGCATTAGCATATACAACGCCATTGTATTCATTTTTAATGAAGCAAAAAATCTCTAAATTTATTGAGGAAACAAAAGTAGCTGTTTTACATATTCATGATATTCGAATTGCAGAAGCAGTCTATAATTCTAATAAAAACAAGAAATTACCTGTAGTTTTAGATTTGCATGATAATATGCCAGAAGTAATGAAGCTTTATCCTCATTTGCAGAAATTTCCCGGAAAATATATTATTTCTCCTCAAAAATGGAAGCAAAAAGAAGAAGAGTTTATACGAAAAGCAGCTAAAGTTATTTCAGTTTCGCCAGAATTTTTAGAAACGTTGGCAACAAGATTACCTTTAGAAAAAGACAAACTAGTTTTAGTGCCAAATACTATTAGAAAGTCGTTTTTTGAAGAATACACCGTTGAAGAATCTCTAATAGAAAAGTATAAAAATAACTTTGTAATTCTCTATTTAGGAGACACACATTTAAGAAGAGGACTACAAACTGCTATTGCTGCATTAACTAAGTTAAAAGATAAAATACCTAATGTTAAGTTAGTAATTGTAGGTAAGAATACTACAGATGCAATACTAAAACAACAAGTAAAAGATTTGCAATTAGAAGATTTTGTAGATTTTGAAGGTTGGCAAAATGTTTCACTTTTTCAATCTTATATTTTAGCAAGTGAAATATGTATTTCGCCATTGCATAGAAATTTACAACATGACGTTGCGTATGCCAATAAGATTTTTCAATACATGAGTTTTGCAAAACCATTGTTAGTAAGCGATGCAATTGCACAAAAAAGACTTATAGAGAAAGTTGATGCTGGCTTGGTGCATAAAGAGAAAGATGTAGAAGATTTTTCGAACAAGGTTTTAGCTTTATACAAAAGTAAGCCGTTAAGAACAGAATTAGGTAATAATGGTAAAGAGTTTGTGCAAAACGAGTTTTGTTGGGAAGAAACTTCTAAAAAATTGCTTAACTTATATAATAATTTACACGTTTGAAAGTCTTAATAATTACATATTATTGGCCACCTGCAGGAGGTTCTGGGGTACAACGTTGGCTTAAGTTTGTAAAGTATTTACAAAATTTTGACATAGAACCTGTTGTTTATACAGTTGATGATGGTACATATCCTAAAGAAGATTTTTCATTATTAAAAGAAGTTCCTAAAAATATAGAAATTTTAAAACAACCAATTTGGGAGCCTACAGATGTTTTATTTTGGAAAAAAAATAAAGAACAAAAAAAAGGTGTTTCTAATGTTGGTAAAAACGGACTATTATCTTTTGTTCGTGGTAATTTTTTTATTCCAGACCCTAAAGTGTTTTGGGTTAAACCATCTGTAAAATTTCTTCAAAATTATTTAAATACCAATAAAATAGATGTAATAATTTCTACAGGTCCGCCTCATAGTATGCATTTAATTGCGCAGAAATTACATCAAAAAAATAATGTAAAATGGTTAGCAGATTTTAGAGATCCTTGGTCTAACTTATATTATAATAAAGATTTTAATCAGCTTTCGTTTGCCAAAAATAAGAATAGAAAATTAGAGAATTTTGTTTTAGAAAATGCAGATTGTGTACTTACGGTTAGTAATTCTCTTAAAGAAGAGTTTTCTAGAAAATCGAAGCGAGTAGAAGTAATTACTAATGGTTTTGATGATGAAGTTTTAGCTTCTAAAGAAGTTGTTTTAGATATTAAGTTTTCTATTTCTTATATTGGTTTGTTGCCAAAACAAAGCAATCCTAAAATTTTATTTAAAGTTTTAAGAGAACTTAGTTTAGAGAATTCGGAATTTGAAAAGGATCTAGAAATTAATTTTATTGGAGATATTTCTGATGAAGTAAAAGCTGAAGTTAAACTAAATAAGTTAGAAAGTAATACCGCTTTTCTTGGTTATGTAACGCATGAAATAGCAATTGAATATCAGAAAAAATCTCAAGTTTTATTATTGTTAATTCCTAATGTAGAAAATAACAAAGGTATTTTAACGGGTAAGTTATTCGAATATTTAACAGCAAAAAGACCTATTGTGGCAATTGGGCCAGAAAAAGGAGATTTATCAAAAATTTTAAAAGAGACTAATGCTGGTGTTGTAATTAATTTTGATAATGAAACAAAATTGAAATTAGAAATATTAGAATTGTATCAAAAATATAAAACAAATAAATTGACTGTTAGTTCTACAAATATTGAAAAATACCATAGAAAAGAACTTACAAAAAACTTAGCTTCTATTTTAAAAAGTTTAAATTCGTAGTATGGGAATTGTATTAAAGCAATCGTTAAAAAACACGTTTTTTATTTATTTAGGTTTTGCTTTTGGCGGAGTAAATACACTGTTTTTATACACTCGTTTTTTAGAAGATGAATATTATGGTTTAGTTACCTTTTTACTATCTACATCTAACTTATTAATGCCTTTAATAGCATTAGGTATTCATCATACTATTGTAAAGTTTTTTTCTAGTTATTTTACTAAACTAGAGAAAGATCGTTTTCTATCTTCAGTTCTTTTTTTACCTTTATTAATAGCAATTCCTATTGCTTATTTTGGGAATCTTTTCTATGAACAAATAGGAAATTACTTATCTGAAGAAAACCCTATTATTAAGAATTATACGTTTGTTATTTATTTAATAGCTGTTGCTTGTGCTTATTTCGAGATTTTTTACTCTTGGGCTAAAGTCCATTTTCAAACTGTTTTTGGTAATATTTTAAAAGAATTATGGAATAGAGTAGTGGTAATGATTTTATTATTCGCTGTTTATTTAGAGTTTATTACAAAAGTAGAGTTTATCTATTACCTTACAGGTGCATATTTTTTAAGAATGTTTATAATGATGTTTTATGCGCTTAAAATATACATTCCTAAATTTACGTTTTCTAAACCAGACAATTTTAAGGAAGTTTTACGCTTTTCTGGTTATATTATTTTGGCAGGAAGTGCAGGTGCAATTATCTTAGATATAGATAAATTTATGATTCCTGGTAAAGAAACCTTAGCAATTGCAGCTTATTACTCTGTAGCTGTTTTTATTGGTTCTTTTATTGAAGCTCCTAGTAGAGCAATGTTAAATATTTTACAACCATTAACTTCTAAAACATTAAACGAAGATAACCATAAAGAGGTTGCTTCTTTGTATAAAAAGAGTTCTATAAATTTGCTGTTAATTAGTGGTCTTTTCTTTGTATTGATTAATACAAATGTGCATCAATTATTTAATTTATTACCTAAAGAATATGCTGGTGGCGCACTTGTTGTTTTAATGATTTCTTTTTTAAAGTTGTATAACGGCTTTCTAGGAAATAATGGTGCTATTATAAATAATTCTAAATTTTACAGAATTACATTGCCTATTGGTATTATGATGGCAGTTTCTGTGTATTTATTAAATAAGCTATTTTATTATCAGTTTGAAATGGGAACAGATGGTTTAGCATTATCTACGTTAATAGTAATTTTTTGTGCCAATACTTTTAAATTATACTTTGTAAAAAAGAAGTTTTCTATTACACCTTTTACAGATAAAACAGTTAAAATGATTGCTATTATTGGTGTTTTATATTTAGCCTTTAATTTCTGGGATTTTCCTATTAAGAATGTATATATATTAGACTTACCTATTCATCCTATTTTAAACATTATTCTAAAAAGTATTCTAATAGCGGTAGTTTATATTCTTTTAATATTAAAGTTAAATATCTCTACAGAGTTAGATAACCTACTTAAAAAGTACTATAAATAACAATCGATATAATCTGTAAGCATATGAAAAAGTAATGCTATACAGAGTATTCTTGTTTTCTTAAAAACAAGTCCGAAAAAATAGATAGTTATTGCTATATAAGAATGTAAAGGGTGAAAATTAATACTACATCTAGTTTTATCGAAAATTGGGTTCGCCAATAAATGATCTAAGTCTACGAACATAGAAAATAAAAATATTAGATATACCGTTTTCCATTTTTTTCTAAAAAACACAAATGCTATTAGAAAAGGAAATAAAAAATGTAAACTATAGTGTAGTATAAATTTTGAAGTTATCATTCTTAAAGAATAAAAGCTTATTTTTTAGAATACAATTCTCTACGGATTCGACTTAATTGAACAGGTGTAATGTTTAAAAAAGAGGCTATGTGATATTGTGGAATTAAATTTTCTATATCTGGTATTTGCTCCTTAATCTTTAAATATCTTTCTGTTCCATTTAAAACGGATAAATCATACACTTTAGCTTCTAACTCTAAGAATACCTTCTCTAAGATTTTAGAATAAAAACCAGCAACTTCTAAATTCGTTTTTGTTAGTTCTATAAAATCGTAATAGTTTACCTCATATAATTTACAGTCGGATAAACAACCATAAGAAAATTTAGATTTTTTTTCTAGTATTAAAGCTCCTAATGCGCCTACAGCTCTTGTTGGTGTAAAAAGATTTCGAATATATTCTTTCCCTTTACTGTCTGTATAAAAGGATCTTGCAATACCTTGTTCTATAATATAAATATTCTTAGCTACTTCACCTGCTTTCGCTATTAAGTCACCTTTTTTAAGGAAAATTGGGGTTGCTATAGAAAAAAGAGTTTTTTCAGTTTCTTCTGATATAGAAATAAACTTGTCTAATGTAATTTTTAAATTGTTCATTCATTGTTGACTACCTTGGGATTGGGGGATTTTTTTTCAAGTAGACAATCAAATTTACGGCTTTTTTTCTAAAAAACTAATAGCATTTGGTCCTTCCATGAAAAGAAGGTCTAAAATTGATAGGTTAGAGATAAAACCATGCTTGTCATCAAACATCTGAATGTACTTGCTTACTTTGTGTGTTGGCTGATTTTTTATGTCTGCTAACGCCCTAAAATCAGTAGATTGGGTTTCTGTTGTGTAAGTAGTTGTCTTTTTAAATTTAGATTCTAATTGCAATGCTTCAGAAATAAACAAGAAAGTATCTATGTTAATATCTTGTAAAAATTTATATTCTTTTTCAAAAATAGGAGCAAGGTCATCTACATAAAACTCAAAAAAGGGCGAATTTCTATATGCCGTTTTTAAAGACTTAAAATGTTGATCTTGCCAAGGTGTTACATTTTCTACAAGAGTATCTTTAGTTTTCTTTCTACTACTAGAAAGAGGGTGTTTAACAGGTATATTTAATAACTGTTTTCCGTTTGTATTAAAAATATAACATCGATTACGATAACTCTGTTTTTGAAAATTATCATCCATTTCAAAAATTACTTCATCAGAATTTATAATTTCTGAATATTGTGAAATAGGAGAAAAATAAGTGGGTATAAATAATGACATTTTTATTTTTTAGCCTTCTTTTTATTTCCTTTGAAAAAACTATACCCAATATATAATGCAATTAAACCAAATACAAGGTATCTGTAAGAAACAGGTTCTCCGTCTCCACCAACTGTGCTAAAGATTCTTTCCCAGCGTATCGATTTTATTTTTTCGCCAAAACTAGGTGCATTCGCATCCCAACTCCACCATACCATTACAGGTTTTCCTAAAACATGATCAAAAGGAGTATACCCAAAGTAACGAGCATCTAAAGAGTTGTGTCTATTATCTCCCATCATCCAATAATAATCTTGCTTAAAGGTATAAGATTCTACTTTTTCTCCGTTGATAAAAAGAGCATCTCCAACAATTGCTAAATCATTATTTTCGTAATTTTTAATAATTTGTTCGTAATAAGGTAAAGATTCTGAATCTAATTTTACAGTTGCTCCTGCTTTAGGAATGTAAATAGGACCAAAGTTATCTTGACTCCATTTATTACTTTTTATATGAGGAAAAATAGCATTATCTGCAGCGAAGTTTAATTTCTTAACAGAAATTGTTTCAGGTTTATTTCTTAAAGTATTGGCTTCTTCTTCTGTTAAATTAATATTTATTTTATTAGAAACAGATTCCATTTTCAAACGTCTTGCAAAATCAGGGTTTATACCTCCTGCAACCTCTGTATATAAAGAATCTGAACTTATTTTAGTTAAGTTTCCGTTCTGTTTTATTGCTACTTGTATTTTAGCATTGTTCCAATACTCAGAAAGAACTCTATAAACACCAGATCTTTCTTTTTTTATTAAGAAATTAGGGTATGTATTATTATTTATTGTAGATTTTGCTTCATAAGTATAGTAAAACTGAATTTTAGCTCTGTCTGGTAGTACATTTTTCTTCCCATTTATGTAAACGTAACCATTTCTTAATTCTAAAGAATCTCCTGCAATACCAACTGCACGTTTTACATAGTTTGTTTTTTTGTCTACTGGTTTGTAGGTAAATTTACCAGAAGTATCACCCCACATTGTTGCTAGTGTATCTGCTGGCCAGTTGAAACAAACAATATCATTATTTTTTATATTCTGTAAACCAGGTAATCTTGTATAAGGTAATTGAGGTTTTTTTAGATAAGAAGCAGATTTTGTAAGTGGTATAGAATCATGTACCATTGGTAATGCAATTACTGTAGATGGTACTCTAGCGCCATAATGAAACTTACTTACAAACAAGTAATCTCCTACTAATAAAGACTTTTCTAAAGAAGAAGTAGGTATTGTAAAAGGCTGCATAAAATAAGTATGCACTAAAGTAGCAGCTATTATTGCAAATGTTATAGAACTTACCCATTCACCAAGTTCAGAACGAGGTTTTAAGCTTCTTTCTGCATTGTATTTTGCATCGGTAGCATAATTAATATAGAAAATATATAATCCTAAAGTAACAATTACTAAAAATGAATCTAATTTTTTATAAAAACCAAAAGTTCTAACAGTTTCAATCCAAATTACAGGAAACATTAATAAATTAACAATCGGTATAAACAGTAAAATTATCCACCATTTAGGTCTATTTATAATTTGCATTAATACAACTCCGTTATAAATAGGAATAGCAGCTTCCCAAGCTTTTCTTCCTGCTTTTACATACAATTTCCAAGTTCCTAAAAAATGTAGTACTTGAATTACAAGAAAAAAGATAAACCATTCAGTAAAATTCATAATTGTAATATTTTAAAATCCTTTTAGAAAAGGAATTATTTTAGTTTTAAGTAAGGCGCAAATAAATAGTAAAAGTTACATTTTTTAACTGATGTTTAACACATCTTTCATGCTAAAAACTCCTGTTTTACCAATAATCCACTCTGCAGCAACAACAGCACCTAAAGCAAAGCCTTTTCTACTGTGAGCTGTATGTTTTATTTCTATAGAATCAACTTCAGAATCATACCAAACAGTATGTGTTCCAGGAACTTCTGGTATTCTTTTAGCAACAATAGGTATGTTTTCTTCGGATGAATCTTTGCCTAACTCCCAGTTTTGTTTAGAAGAATTTGCTATAATTCCTTCTGCTAAAGTTATCGCAGTTCCACTTGGTGCATCTAATTTTTTAGTATGATGAATTTCTTCCATAGAAATATTGTAATCTTCTAAATTACGCATCATCTTAGCTAGCTGTTTATTCAACTCAAAAAAAATATTTACACCTAAACTAAAGTTAGATGCATAAATAAATGCACCTTTTTCTTTTTCGCAAAGTGCTATTGCATCTGCATGTTTATCTAACCAACCAGTAGTACCAGAAATTACAGGGACTTTATTTTCGATACAGTTTGTAATATTATTAAATGCTGATGTTGGTACGCTAAAATCTATAGCTACGTCTGCCAAAGTAATATCGATAAGATCATCAACATCTTTTTTTATAACGATTTCATGTCCTCTAGAAATTGCTATTTTTTCAATTTCTTTCCCCATTCTACCGTAACCTAGTAATGCAATTTTCATTTTAAAATGTATATTTTAGTGATAAACCAACTTTTGGAGCTTCAAAAAGTATTGGGTCTTGAACAAAAGTAGGTCTTATAGATAAATTATCATCAGTATTAAATTGTAGTAAATGTGCATTTACACTTGCTTCTACAATTTGCAAAACGTATAAAATTACACCCCACATTAAAGATAAATCTCTGTTCTCACTTAATTGTTCTTGTGCTCTTTCTAAGGTTTCTAAAGAAACAGAAGCAACACCTAAGTCGTCTGTAAACTCATCTTGAAACCCAGTTTTTCTTAATTTATAAGCTCTTCTGTAACGTTTATATTCGCTATTGTTTTCTAAATAAAAATAAGTAGGTACAGCTAATGCTCCCCAAACTATTGGTGCTTTCCAATATTTCTTATTATAGATTTGTCCCATTCCAGGAAAAACCGCAGAATAAAAAGCAGCTTTAGCAGGTGCTAGAGGTTTGTAAACGCCTTCTTGCACAAATAATTTCTCTTTTGTTTTTTTTACTTTTGTAGAATCTTTCTGACTGAAAATGTTAAAAGCAAAAAGTAAAATTGAAAACGTGAATATGATTCTTTTTGAAATCACTTATTTTAATAAATTTTTAATACGATTAAAATCTTCTTCAGAATTAAAAGGAATAGATATTTTTCCTTTACCATTATTACTTACAGAAACGTCTACTTTATTGCCAAAGTATTCGCTTATATCTTTTAAACTATTTTTAACAAACGTTGGTATTGCTTTTTTCTTTGTTTTAGCAATCGAACCTGTTTTTAAGCTTTTTACTAAATCTTCCGTTTGTCTAACAGATAATTTATCTCGCAAAATCTTTTCGTAAATAGCCAATTGATCTTCTGTATTATCTACATTAATCATTGCACGACCATGTCCCATAGAAATAAAACCATCTCTCATACCAGTTTGTAAAATAGGATCTAATTTTAACAAACGTAAATAATTTGTTACTGTAGATCTTTTTTTACCAACTCTTGTACTTAATTCTTCTTGTGTTAATTGAATTTCATCTATTAAACGTTGGTAAGAAAGTGCAACTTCTATTGGATCTAAGTTTTTACGCTGAATGTTTTCTACCAATGCCATTTCTAGCATTTCTTGGTCATTCGCTAATCTTATATATGCAGGTACTGTTTTGTTTCCTATTAATTTAGAAGCTCTAAATCTACGCTCTCCAGAAACTAATTGAAATTTATTTCCTTCTAATTTTCTTACTGTAATTGGCTGGATTACGCCTAATTCTTTTATAGAATTTGCCAATTCTCTTAATGCCTCTTCGTCGAAGTAAGTTCTTGGTTGAAAAGGATTTACGTCTATTAAACCTAGCTCTATTTCTATAATACTACCTACTAATTTATCTGCATGTTTATCTGTAGCAGAATTAATATTAGGTGTCTCTTGTAATAAAGCAGATAATCCTCTTCCTAAAGCTTGTTTTCTGGTTGCTTTTGCCATTTTTTACGAATTCTTTTTTAATAATTCTTGGGCTAAATTTAAATAATTTACAGCACCTTTACTAGTTGCATCATATGCAATAATACTTTCACCATAACTTGGTGCTTCTCCTAAACGTGTGTTTCTTCTAATAATGGTATCAAAAACCATAGAAGAGAAATGTTTTCTAACTTCATCTACAACTTGGTTAGAAAGACGCAAACGAGAATCGAACATTGTTAATAAAAGCCCTTCTATATCTAAATCTGCATTATGAATATTCTGAACACTTTTTACAGTATTTAACAATTTACCTAAACCTTCTAACGCAAAATATTCACATTGAATAGGAATTATTACAGAATCTGCTGCTACTAAAGAGTTTAATGTTATTAAACCTAAAGAAGGTGCACAGTCTATTATAATGTAATCATAATCGTCTTTAATATCTTTTAATGCTTTTTTAAGCATGTATTCTCTATCTTCCTTATCTACCAATTCTATCTCAATAGCTACTAAATCTATATGAGCAGGTATAATATCTACATTAGGAGAATCTGTTTTTATAATTGCATCTTTTGCAGAAAGTGTATGTTCTAATACATGGTAAGTTCCACCTTCTACAGTTTCTACATCTATTCCTAAACCAGAAGACGCATTTGCCTGTGGATCTGCATCTATTAACAATACCTTTTTCTCTAAAACACCTAAAGAAGCTGCTAAGTTTATGCTTGTGGTAGTTTTACCAACTCCACCTTTTTGATTTGCTATTGCAATTATTTTGCCCATGAAAATTAGTCGATTTTTCTAAATGTAAAATTACATTTTTTTCTGTTTTTAAAAAGTGAAAGATGTTAACAAAAGAATAAAGTTTTAAAACACTGTATTTTAGTAGTTTAAAAAGAATATTTGATTCTTTTTTCACAAAAGAGCGCATAAAAAAACCGAAGATTTTCTTCGGTTTTAAACTTTTGTAATTTTATTATTTTTTTGGAATATTCTTTAGAATTTCAACTAAAAACTTCCAGAATTTTTGAGTAGATGTAATACTAGCTCTTTCGTCTGGGGAATGTGCTCCTCTAATTGTTGGGCCAAAAGAAACCATATCCATTTCTGGGTAATTCTGTCCTAGAATCCCACATTCTAAACCTGCATGACAGGCAGCAACTTTTGCTTTTTCACCATGTAAATTTTCATATAAATTAGAAACTACATCTAAAATTTCTGATGTAACGTTAGGTTGCCAACCAGGATATTCACCAGAAAGTTCAACATTAAAACTAGACAATTCGAAAGCAGCTTTTAAAGAATTTGCTAAATCTATTTTATTAGTTTCAGAAGAAGAACGAGTTAAACATCCAATTTTAATTGCACCTTCTTTTACTATTATTCTAGCTATATTATTAGAAGTTTCTACTAAGTCTGTAATATCTGGACTCATTCTATAAACACCGTTTAATGCAGCGTAAACAGATTTTACAAGACCTTCTTGCACACCTAATTCCATTACTTTTTCTGGAAGAGTAGTCTCCTTAATTTCTATAGTTAAATTACTTTCTAATGTGGCAAATTCTTCTTTTATTGTATTAATAAGTAAATTTGTTTCAAATAAAAAGGCTTCTTTAGAAATTGTATCTACTGTAACTAAGGCAACACTTTCTCTAGGAATAGCATTACGTAAACTACCTCCGTTAATTTCAGAAATTCTTAAACCAAAATTTGTAAAACCATCAAATAAAATACGGTTCATTATTTTGTTAGCATTTCCTAAACCTTTAATAATGTCCATTCCAGAATGTCCACCATTTAAACCTTGCACAGAAATAGAATATCCAAGCGAGTTTTCAGAAACAGCTTCTTCAGCATAAGTTCTTCTAGCGGTAACATCTACGCCACCTGCACAACCCATTCCAATTTCATCATCTTCTTCTGTGTCTAAATTTAAAAGAATATCTCCTTTTAAAACACCACCTTCTAAGCCCATTGCACCAGTCATACCAGTTTCTTCATCAATAGTAAAAAGTGCTTCTAAATTAGGGTGCTCTATTTCGGTTGAAGCTAATACAGCCATTATAGATGCAACACCTAAACCATTATCTGCGCCTAAAGTTGTACCATCTGCAGTTACCCAATCTCCATCGATTAGCATTTTAATTCCTTCTTTATCAAAGTCGAAATCTGTATCTGCGTTTTTCTGATGAACCATGTCTAAATGACTTTGTAAAACAACCGTTTTTCTGTCTTCTAAACCTTTTGTAGCTTGTTTTTTGATAATAACATTACCCACTTTATCTACAAATGTGTCTAAATTTAGGTTTTTGCCAAAATTCACCATAAATTCAATTACACGTTCTTCTTTTTTTGAAGGACGAGGAACTGCATTTAAATCTGCAAACATATTCCAAACTTCTTTTGGTGCTAAATTTCTAACTTCTGTGCTCATAAAAAATGTTTTTATTTAAAATGTAAATTTAAGAGATTTCAATAACACTATCTGTTAGTTTCTTCCTAACTTTTACTAAATCTTTCATATAATCATCTTCTGCTCTAAAACCTACTGGCATTACTAAAACAGATTTTAAATTATGCTTTTTTAAATTTAAAATTTCATCATATTTATCTGGTGTAAAACCTTCCATTGGGCAAGCGTCTATTTCTTGCGAAGCACAAACAGTCATTAAATTACCTAAGGCAATATAAGCTTGGTTTTTATTTGAAATAAATAATTCTTCTTGTGTTTTTTTAGCTATTTCTGCTGTTAGAAATTCTTTAAACGGAGTAATAATTTCATCTGCTGTATTTCTTACTTTTTTTACTAAGTTGAAATATTTCTCTACTTCTTCTGTTGTGTAGTTATCTTGAATACAAATAACCAATAGGTGAGAAGCTTGTACAATTTGTTGCTGATTCCAAGAAAAAGGCACTAATTTTTCTTGAATTTCTTTATTTTTAATTACTACTAATTTTAAAGGCTGTAAACCATAAGAAGTGGCAGTTAAGTTAAAAGCTTCTTTTAAAATTTGAACTTGTGTTTCTGAAAGTTCTTTATTGGTATCGAATTTTTTAACAGCATAACGCCATTTTAACTTATCTATAATATTCATTTGTTCTTTTTTTGAAATGCAAAAATAAGGCAATATTGTTGTTTTAAAGCGTGTTGTTAATTATATAAACTGATAGAAGTATCAATTTTTTTGTACTTTTAAAATAAAAAAGATGAATGAGGGTTTTCTGCACTATGTATGGAAATATAAAATATTTTCTAACGTAAACTTTAAAACAACAGATAATGAGCATTTGACAATTACAAAACCTGGTTTACACAATAAAAATGCTGGTCCAGATTTTTTAAACACTCACCTAAAAATTGAAGATCAAACTTGGATTGGTAATGTAGAAATTCATTTAAAGTCGTCTGATTGGTATTTGCATAATCATGAAATTGATGTGAATTATGATGCTGTAATTTTACATGTTGTTTGGGAACACGATGCAGCTATTTTTATGAAAAACAATAAAGCTATACCAACATTAGTTTTAAAAAATTTGGTAGATGAGAGTGTTTTAAATAATTATAGAAAATTATTTTTTACACCAACAAGTTGGATACCTTGTAGTAATTCTATAACTACAGTAGATGATTTTACATTTTCTAATTGGAAAGAACGTTTGTTTTTTGAACGTTTAGAAAGAAAATCTGATGAAATTAATATTTTATTACAACAAGAAAATAATAATTTCGAATCGGTTTTATTTCAGTTATTAGCAAAGAATTTTGGTTTAAAAATAAACGGAGATGCTTTTTTAAGATTAGCACAATCTGTAGATTTTTCTATTATTAAGAAAACTAGTTTTAATGAAAAGGAATTTTCTGCACTATTATTTGGGCAAGCAGGTTTTTTAGAAGAGGAGATAGAAGATGAATATCATAAAGAATTAAAAATAGAGTATAAGTACTTAAAACATAAGTATAATTTAGAGACAATACCAAACTCACAGTTTTCTTTTTTTAGAATGCGACCTAATAATTTTCCTACCATTAGAATAGCACAATTAGTTTCCTTGTTTCAGAAACACCAAAACTTATTTTCTAAATTGATAGATATAAATAATCTAGAAGAATTTTATGAGTTGTTTTTAATAGAAGTAAATCCGTTCTGGAAAACACATTATAATTTTGAATCAGAATCTAAATCATCACTAAAAAAACTTACAAATTCGTTTATAGATTTATTAATTATAAATACAATTATTCCGTTAAAGTTTTTATATCAAAAAAGTAAGGGAGAAGTAGATGAAGCCTCTTTTTTAGAAATACTAGAAAATATGAAATCAGAAAAAAATAGTATTCTTTCTAAGTTTTCTGAATTGAAAATAAAATCTAAAAATGCATTTGATTCGCAAGCGTTATTAGAGCTTAAAAACAACTATTGCGCACCTAAACGTTGTTTAGAATGCGCAATAGGAAAAGTTGTTTTAAATAAGAGCTAACTAAATTTATATGTTTTTAGAATAGCTTATTAATTTATTTAGGATCTAAAATATCGTTAATCATTACAACAGCATCTTTATAATGATATTTTGTAATTTTATTTACGGCTCTTTTACTAGCTGAGTTTAATTGATATTTTAATGTTGTTAACTCTCCACGAACAATAGAAGAGATGTCTGTGTTTTTTACAGAAGAATCGTTCATTAAGCTGTTTAAGTTGCTTATAAATGATTTTTGAAGGTTTCTTCTATATACGTCTACGTTTTTTGTGGTAGTTGCTTCAGAAAAAACACCTTTTCTTAAATCTCCAATCATATCTACAGCTGCATAATTATTGTCTTGAATAATTTCTGCATCAATCATTCTTTTTAAAGTTCTAGCGTTTAACAATGTTCTTAAAAATCTATTTTGATATCTAGACATTGATTCTGTGTAACCTGCTTCGTTAATCTTATTTAAGATATTCTTATCTAGTAACCAGTTTTGAGTTTCGAAAACATTTTTATGCAACCAGTTTAAAGATTCTTTTTGTTTGGCTTTTGTTACAGGAACATAAATATCTCCTGTTTGAGATGGTTTTTTGTTAAATTCATATACACCACCAATATTGCCTGCAACATGGCCAACGTATCTGTTCCAAACACTTAATAATTCACCATATAATTCACTTAAATCTTCGTAATTGTTAGTTTGATTAGAAGTCCAGTTTGGTAAATTTTTAGCTACAATTTTTAAATTTTTAACTCCGTAAGTACTAGATTTTACTTGGTCATTTCCAATTCCTTCCGTTTGTGCAGAAGGGTCGAAACGTTGGCCACCAAATCTATAAATAGGATTGTCTGCTTTATTTTCAATCCATTTATCTAAAGTTTTTACTTCATCTTCTGGTTTGTTCGCATTTTTAATTCTTCGGTATCCCCAGTTAATTGCATAATGGTCATATGGCCCTAATTGTCTAATGAAGCGAATGTTTTTATCACCAGGTTGTGCAACATAATTATACCTCGCATAATCCATTATAGTAGCTGCAATTCCGTTTTTCTGAGTAAAATCTCCATCACGTAAAGAATCTGTAGGATACGCAAAACTTGCTGCCATGTTGTGTGGTAAACCTAATGCATGACCAACTTCATGAGCAATAACCATTCTCATCATATCTCCAATTTCTTCATCAGAAGTATTTAAAGTTCTTGCAGAAGGGTTTGCTGCCCCCGTTTCTAATAAATATCTATTTCTATAAGATCGTAAGTGGTTGTGATACCAAATAATATCGCTTTCTAAAATCTCACCAGATCTTGGATCTGATACACTTGGTCCTGTTGCATTTCTTGTAGTACTTGCTACATATCTAATCGAAGAATAACGAACATCTTCCATACTAAATTCTGGATCTTCTTCTTTTGTAGGTGGCATTTTAGCCATAATTGCATTTTTAAAACCAGCAGTTTCAAAAACTTTCTGCCAATCATCTACACCTTGTTTTATGTATTTTCTTAGTTTTACAGGAGTTGCAGGGTCTAAATAATAAACAATTGGTTTCTTTGGTTCTACTAACTCACCACGATTGTATGCCGCTTCGTCTTTAGGTTCTAATCTCCATCGTTTAATGTATCTTCTGCTATCTGCTTTTAGTTCTTCTGAATTATAATCTACATTTCCTAAAGAAAAATAACCAACTCTTTTGTCGTAAACTCTAGACATCATTGGGTTTTCTGGTAGTAAAATCATAGATTGATTGATGCGCATTGTAATAGTATTTGTACTTCTGTTACTTGGTGGTGCATCTGCCTCGAAAGTAAAGTCTTGTACTACTTCTATATTTTTTGGATAACTTTTAATTGTGTGAATAAAGCTTCTAGAAGGATCTAATCTTCTAACTTTATATGTTTTTCTGTAAAAAGAAGGTAAGCCAGTTATAGCTTTAACATCTGTAGAAAAGAATTTTGTTACATCTATTAAAACTGCTGTAGAATCTATGTTTTGAGACTTTATATCGAAAGCATAAATAATTGGTTCTAAGTTATTTGCTTTTACAGATTTATATATTGGTAAAGAATCGTTTGCAATTGCGTTGTAAGATTTTACTTTTAAAAGTACTTTATTTTTATATTTTTCCCATATAATTACTTGTGTGTTAATTTTAGAACCAGCATTAACATAACCACCACCTAAATCTGCAGGAATTTCTTTAATTCTTGTTACTAGTAACATTTCTTTTCCTAAATAAGACTTCGGAATTTCATATATAAACGTATCGTTATTGTCGTGAACTTTAAATAAACCTTCATCGGTATTTGTACCTTTTTTTACAAAGTCGCTGTATTTAGGTGTTTTACTTTTCTTTTTAGGTTCTTTTGTTTCCGTTTTTTCGGTTTTTTTATTCTTCCTTTTTTTTATTCTTCCACTTTGACCATAAGAGTCTAACGGAATAGTAAATGCAATTAATAATGAAAATAAGAGTAATTTTTTCATGAGTTAGTTTGTTGAGAATTTAATCTACTAAATTATTAAAAACCTTTGAAGCTATTTCTTATAGTTATGTTAAAAAAAAAGCTCAAAAATCATAGATTTTTGAGCTTATGATAAAATTTAAAACTTGTTATTAGTATAAGCTTTTAAATTTGGTAGGGTTAGATTCATGCATAATGTCATATATTTTTTCGAAAATATCTTCTGCAGAAGGTTTAGAAAAATAATCTCCATCTGTACCGTAAGCGGTTCTATGTTGTTTTGCTGTTAAAGTAGCTGGTTTGCTATCTAAAAATTGGTATCCATTTTGTTTCTCTAAGATCTCTTGTAATAGATATGCAGAAGCTCCTCCTGGAACATCTTCATCAATTACTATTAACTTATTAGTCTTAGCTAAACTTTTTACACAATCGCTATTTATATCGAAAGGTAATAAACTTTGTGCATCTATAATTTCTATATTTATACCAACTTGTTGTAGTTCTTTAGCAGTTTCTTCTACAATTCTTAAGGTAGAACCGTAAGAAACTACAGTAATATCTGTACCTTCTTTAACTGTTTCTACAAAACCAATAGGAGTTTTAAATTCTGCCATATTTATTGGTAATTCTTCTTTTAAGCGGTAACCGTTTAAACATTCTACAACTAGAGCTGGTTCGTCACCTTCTAATAAAGTGTTGTAAAAACCGGCTGCTTTGGTCATGTTTCTGGGAACTAAAACATGCATTCCGCGTACATTGTTTATAATTCCTCCCATTGGAGACCCTGCATGCCATATACCTTCTAATCTGTGGCCACGAGTTCTTATTATTAGTGGTGCTTTTTGTTTACCAAAACTTCTGTAATGAAGTGTTGCTAAATCATCACTCATAATTTGTAAAGCGTATAGTAAATAGTCTAAGTACTGTATTTCTGCAATTGGTCTTAAACCACGCATTGCTAAACCAATTCCTTGTCCAATAATTGTAGCTTCTCTAATACCAGTATCAGAAACTCTAATGTCTCCATATTTTTCTTGAAGCCCTTCTAAACCTTGATTTACATCACCGATAAAACCTGCATCTTCACCAAAAATAATTACTTCTGGGTGTTTTTTTAGAATTGCATCAAAATTATCTCGCATTATAATTCTAGCATCTACTAAATTTTGGTTTTCAGCATATACTGGTTTATTAGCTACTACATTTAAAGCGCTGTAATTGCTCTCACTTAATAAATATGATGAATATTTATATGCAGCAGCTTCAATAGTTGTTTTTATAAAGTTTTGAAGTTCTGTCTTTTCTGCAAAATCTTCATCTTTTAAGTAACGTAGCGATTTTCTAGCAGCAATTAAAATATCTTTTCTAATAGGTTCTACTATCTTCTCTAAATCGTTTTTGTATTTGGTAATAAATGCACCATTATTACTTTTTTTAGCTACTCTATCTAGTAATTTAGCAGCAATAGTAACTTCAGAAATTAGCTCGTTATTAAAAGCGTTCCAAGCATTTCTTCTTGCTGTAGTAACTATTTTCTTAGCTTCTTTTTCTAAAAGGATTATTTCTTCTTCAGAATCTACAAAGCGTAAAGTTTCTCCAGAATCTGTCTCTAATTCAAAATCTAAAATCCACTTTCGCATTTTTGTAATACAATCGTTTTCTTGCTCCCATTGAAGTCTTTCTTTTCCTTTATATCTCTCGTGAGAACCAGAAGTAGAATGTCCTTGAGGTTGTGTTAATTGGTTTACATGAATTAAAACAGGAACGTGTTCTTCTCTAGAAATTTTAGCAGCTTTACTATAAGTATCTACTAGTTTTACATAATCCCAACCATTTACTACAAAAATTTCGTAACCATTGGTTCCTTCTTCTCTTTGAAAACCTTTTAAGATTTCAGAAATACTTTCTTTTGTTGTTTGGTGTTTTGCATGAACAGAAATTCCGTATTCATCATCCCAAACACTCATTACCATTGGTACTTGTAAAACACCAGCAGCATTTATAGTTTCAAAAAATAAACCTTCACTTGTACTTGCGTTTCCTATTGTTCCCCATGCAACTTCATTTCCTTTTTTAGAAAAATTAGTTTTATGTTCAACACTTTTTTCGTTTCTATATATTTTAGATGCTTGCGCTAAACCTAATAAACGTGGCATTTGACCTGCTGTAGGAGAAATATCTGCACTAGAGTTGTATTGTTCTGTAAGATTTTTCCAACTACCATCTTCGTTTAAACTGTGTGTTGCAAAATGCCCACCCATTTGTCTACCAGCAGACATTGGTTCTTTTTCTATATTTGTGTGTGCATACAAACCTGCAAAAAATTGTTGGGCTGTAAGTTCACCAATAGCCATCATAAAAGTTTGATCTCTATAATAACCAGATCTAAAATCACCTTTTTTAAAGGCTTTTGCCATTGCTAATTGAGGTACTTCTTTACCATCACCAAAAATACCGAATTTTGCTTTTCCTGTTAAAACTTCTCTTCTACCAAGCAAACTGCATTCTCTACTAATTTTAGCAATCTTATAGTCGTTTAGTACTTCTTCTTTAAAATCTTTAAATGAAAGTTCTTTTTTATCTTGAATTAGCGTTTTTTGTGACATTTAATCTTGATTTAGGCTTCTACAAAGATAGTTTTTTTAGTTGATATATTAAAAATATAAATATTTATTAAATATTTCGCAATACTAAAGACACAACGTAAGTGTTGTTTGTGAATAATGCAATAAAAGGGTTGGGTTGGTTTTTAGAATTTAATTTTTTTAAAAGAAACCTCTCTTAAAAAAATTATAGATTCTATTTACATCACCAGTAAAAGTGAATCGTATTTTTTGTGGATATGCTTCTTGCGATACTTCCCAACCATTATTTGAATATAATGGAAAGTAAATTTCAAATATATTATGTACAAAGTTAAATCTAATTCCGTTTTCGTAACCAAAGAAAAGATTTTCGTCTCTACTTTTCAAAAAAGCAATATCATTGTAAAATTCTGCCCAACGCCATAAACCAATACTAGAATTAAATGATAACATAAATTGGTTGGCAAACCTTGTTGGTAGAACAGATTTAAAACCACCTTCTGTAATAATAAATTGTTGACTAAAAATACCAGAGTCTTCAGAACGACCGTAATAATTTAGTTCAAATAAATAATCGTTTGCTCTGTCTAAACCAAAACTAAAATAATCTCCTTTAGATTTGTTATGAATAAATGCACCTGCAAAAACTCTAAAGTCTAATTGTGTATCTGAAGAAGTTAGTTTTCTAAACCTAAAATCTGCAGAAACTTTAGAAAAGTTTTTAGCAAATTCTGTATTAATACTGAAGCGAGTTTCATCTATAATAGCTGGGTTAATATAATTATAGCTTAAACTAAAAACACTATAATTGTCTTGTGCTGTTTTTGTTTCTAAAGGTGAAACTTCTTTATCTATATGAACAATTTTAGCTCTTATAAATTTATTTGTAGCATGCCTTAAAGATTTTCTTTTAAATTCTATATCTACATATGGTATTAGTGAACTATAAGATAATTCTGGTGCATATTGTAACGTGTTTCCAGAAATACCGTATGAAATTTTGTAAATGCTTGTATCTTCAAAAAACTGATTGTAAATAACAGAAAAGGAACCATTTATCTTGTTGCTTTTTGTTGCGTAACCTGGTGCGATTCTAAACTCTAGATTTCTTTTTATTAATGGCTTGTTGTGCACTTTTAAACCTAAAATTAAGCCATCATAAAAATTATAACCAAAACTAGGTTGGTAAAATAATTGATTATAATTTGGTGCTTTTACATCTTTTATTAAAGAGAATTTTAAGGGTTTATTAAATAGTTTTTTATCTGTATTGTAATAATTATCTAATGTGTTGTATTCTGGGTAAATGTTTTCGTAGTTTAAAACTAATTGATCAAACTGTCCTTTTTTAATACTTGTAGTTAAAGTATCATTAATATTAGAAAACCATTTTTTGTAAGCTATTTTATCGTTTTTTATTCCGTATAAAGCAATGGGAGCAGTAATGTTTCGTTTGTTTTTTAATGTAACTTTTAAGCTATCTTTTGTTTCTCTAACTTTACTTATTTTGTAATCTATTTTTTTATTTGTGTTTATATAGTCATTAAAAAACCATTCAATATCTTTTGTAGAATTTTTTAAAAGAACGTTTTTTAAGTCAGAACTTTTAGCAATAAGAAGTTTGTTTTTTTGATAAAATTCTTTAATACTTGTATTTAAAACAGCTTCACCTAAATACCCTTTTAAATAATTAAAGCCTAAACCTGCTTTATATTTACTAACAATTTTTCTATTAAAATTAGAAAGAGAATCTGCAGAAGTACTTAAAGATTGATCTAAATATTTTCTTGCTGTAAATTGATATACAAATGGATATTTTTCATTAAATTTTAACTTAGAAATATTAAATCTTTTTAGAAACCAACTATCAGAAGCTTTTCCTAAAAGCTTAATTTCTGGATAGAATTTGTTTACATACTCCATCATTAAGTAGTTTTGTAAACCATCTATTAACCAATAATCTTCTCTTTCATTTACTAGAAGTGTCTGTTTTAAGTACTTTTTAGAAAGCGCTTTAAATAAAGTTAAATCGTGTTTAAAGACATCTGAAAAAGGTCTTATAAAACTAGGTAATTGACTTAGCCCATAAACTGGGTTTTTTCTACGCATTACTTCGTCTATAAGAATTTTATCTGTAGGTAATTCTCCTAAGTAACTGGTTAAAAAATGAAGTTCTCTGTTTAAGATATCTTTTGTTAATTTTGCATCTAACTCTTTGTCTAAAATATCTGTCAGTATTTCATGTGCATCTGTAATAAACGTTTTAAAAGTATTTTTTTTCTGAATATCTATTATTACGTCTTTCTGATTTTTACCATTCAACTTATAGAAGTTAAAAGTACTGTCACTTTCTACAGTTTGTTTTAAGCTACCTATTAAAGTAAGCTCTTTGGGTGTTTTAAGTTCAATATTAAAAGTAGTATAATCTTCAAATAGATCATCTAAGTTTAAATTACTCATCAATTGCCAACCATCTTTATAGATTGCAGGAGTAATGTACCAATATCTCAAACGATACCCATTTTCATATTTACCATAACCTGTAAATTTAGCATTGGGTATTTTAGTTAAATAAGTAAGGTTTATAGTGGTGCTTTCTTTAGGTTTTAAAGGTTTTTCTAAGAATATTTGAATAATATCGGGCTTACTTTCAAGCTCTTTGTAAACAATACTATTGTAGTTTACAGAAATATTCTTAACATCAGAATATCCTAAATCTTTTTCTTTAGCAAAGTATAGGTCTTTTCTAAAATCTTCAATAAAACGTTTAGAGAGAGGTGTTTTTCTATCTTTAAAACTGTTTGCCCAGTTGTGTAGAAAAATATGATTTAAAGTGTCGCTAGAATTGTTGTAGAAAACAATTTCTTGCTGAATCATTAACTTGTCTTCATCTGCATTTAAAGTAGCTCTAATGTTTACCGCATTTTGTTGCGCAAAATTAAAGCTACTAAATAGCAGTGATAGTACAAATATGTAAAAATGTTTTTTCAATAATTATGAATAAAATATAAATTTTTACTTCGAATTACAAATCTAGAAATTTGGTTTGAATTGATATTTGTCGTAAAATTTATTAATGTGATCTAAAGCTTCATCAGCTGTATCTACAACTCTAAATAAGTTTAAATCTTTTTCACTAATGTTTCCTTCTTCTATAAGGGTGTTTTTAATCCAATCCAATAAACCTCCCCAGAATTTAGTGCCAACTAAAACAATAGGAAAACGACCAATCTTATTTGTTTGAATTAATGTGATCGCTTCAAAAAGTTCATCCATAGTACCAAAACCACCAGGCATTACAATAAAACCTTGCGAGTATTTTACAAACATTACTTTTCTAACGAAGAAGTAATCGAAGTCTAAACTTTTTCCTTGATCAATCCAAGGATTGTCGTGTTGTTCGAATGGTAACTCTATATTTAAACCAACAGAAGTTCCTTTTCCTCTGTTTGCACCTTTATTACCAGCTTCCATAATTCCGGGTCCACCACCTGTAATAACTCCGTAACCATTTTGTGTTAATTTAAAAGCAACTTCTTCTGCTAATTTATAATATGGGTGGTCTGGTTTGGTTCTGGCAGAACCAAAAATAGAAACACAAGGGCCTATTTTGCTTAGTTTTTCATAACCTTCTACAAACTCTGCCATAATTTTAAATATAGCCCAAGAATCATTTGTTTTAATCTCGTTCCAAGTTTTTGTTTGTAATTTCTCTTTTATTTTTCTATCGTCATTTGTCATCTTATATATGTTTTAAATTATTTCTCTCGCAAAAATCCGCCTGCTAAATTAGTTCTTTTTTAAGAAATGTATAAATAGAATCGATTTGTTTCGCATAAATATTTAAATTCACGTTTTTTAAACAACAAAAAACATCTATGAAATTAAGAAAATCATACCTTTTAATACTATTATTTTGCCTCTTTTGCAATTCTCTTTCAGCTCAAGAAAAATTTGATAATCATTGGGATTTATTACTGAAAAATAAAACGAAAGCTTCTTTAGAATATTTTAAAAAATTAAATAAAAAGACCAATAAGTCTATTGAGGGCTTATTAACTAATGAAATTTTAAGGAATGAAAATGGTTTAATTAACAGTGTTTCAAAAGATTTTATTAAAGATTTTAAATCTTTAGATGATTATCAATATTACTTATATGCTTTTTGGAACAACCCTTTTATTTTCGATAATTATTTAACTACTGGTTTTCATACCAAAAACAGTAAAACTATAGATGCATTTAACTCAAATGATATTCATAATTCTACTATAAAATATTCTCTTAAATATATACAAGCTATAAAAAATAGAGATAATAAGAATTTTACTGGTTATAAATCTAAAATAGCAGAAATACCAGTCATTAAAAATTGGCAATATTGTGGTGTTTTCGAAAACTTAAATAAAAGCGGATTTGATAAAGAATATGAACCAGAACTTTATGCAAAAAGCGAAAATGGTTTTAACGCAAATTCGAATGGAGTTGTAAAGTGGTACACACCTAATAAGGAATATACTACAGAGAGTTATCAGTTTTTTACGAATCACTCAGAATATGGTTACGGAGTTCATTATGCTCAAACTTTTGTTACTTCAAATAAAGAACAAAGAGTGCAATTAAGGTTAGGTAATTCTTCTGCTTTTAAGGTTTGGTTAAATGATGTTTTAGTTTATGAAAATGTAAAAGATGTAGCTACAGATATAGATGCTTATAGGGTTAATGTTACATTAAATAAAGGTGTAAACAGGTTGTTAATTAAAAATGCAGAAGCAAATGGTATCCCTTATTTTATAGCAAGATTTTCCAATGAAAAAGGAATGGCTATTCCTGGTTTAGAGTATTCAGAGAAGTTTAAAGAATATGGTAAAAGTACAGTTCAGAAAGTAAACCCTATAAAGGTTGAAAGTGATATTGAGGTTTTCTTTAAAAATAAAATAAAAGAAAACCCTAATAATTTCTTTTATAAATATGCTTTAATCAATATTTATTTTAGAAGTCAGAATTACGAAGATGCAAATATTATTTTAAATCCTATTTTAGAAAAATATCCTAAAAGTTCTTTATTAAGGATATTAAAAACATATAGTTTTAGTTATGAAGGGAATTTTAATTCTGTAACAGAATTAAATAAAAATATATTTTTAGACGATCCAGATTATTATTACTCACTTGTTAAAAAGACTTCAGATGCGAACCAATTAAAGCAAATGGATATAAAAGAATTAGAAAAATTCTTAGCTAAAGTAGAAAAATCTACAGATTATCCTGTTTTAAAACACATAGCAAAGTTTATGCTAGATGCTAGAAATGAAGATATGAAGTCTTTAAGAGAAACTATGGATTTGTTAAGTGAGTCTGCAGCAGATAGAGAAGTTGTTTTAAAAAGATTTATACCGTTATATGCGACTGTTTTTCAAGAGCAAGACAAAACAATAGAAATGTATGAAAATGTCTTAAACGAAAAATTTAGTCCTAGTTTATTAAGTGGTTTGGCTTTTTATTACGGGAAATTAAACAGGAAAGATGAAGTTATAGAAATGTATAAAGAATATTACGAAACATTTCCTTCAGACAACTCGTTGTTGTTTAGTTTAATTAAGAAAATGCATAGTTATAAAATGTACAAAGCATCTATTCCTTATTTAGAAGCAATGTTAAAAAACTATCCTTATTCTTTTCAAGCGATGGAGTATATGGGGAATGCTCAGCAACAAGTAGGTAATAAGAAAAAGGCATTAGAGTATTTTCAAAAATCTTTAATTTATAACAATGGTAATTCATCATTATTAAAAAAAATAGAGACACTTTCTCGAGAAGGTAATATTATAGATAAATACGTTGTAAAGAATATCTATAATTACGTTGAAGAAAAGAGAGGTACATCAACCAATAATAATTACGGATCTAATATTTTATTAGACGATAGGGTAGTGCAGTTGTATGAAACAGGAACTGTAAAATCTAAAAACACATATCTTTATGAAGTAACATCTGAAAATGGTGTAGAAGCTTATAAAGAGTATGATTTAGGTTTGTCTGGTAACTTTACGATATTAAAATCTGAAATTATAAAAAAAGATAAAAGTATAGTTCCTGCAGAAAAAACAAAATCTAAATTTGTTTTTAATGGCTTAGAAGTTGGAGACGTAATACATGTTTCTTATCAAAGTTTGTCTACGGGTTCGGGTCGTTTTTATAAAGATTATGTAGATGCTTATCAGTTCGATTCAGAAAATAATTGTTTGCGAACAAAATATTCATTTATAGTACCTAATACTATAAAATTCGATTATAGGGTAGAGAACGGCGAGATTCCTTTAAAAAAGATAAAGAAAGGTAATTTTACTGTTTTTGAATGGGAATTGTTAAATGCGCCAGAATTAGCTAAGGCAGAAGATTACAGACCTTCATCTGCAGATTTTGCAAGAATTTTACATATTAGTACTATAAAGTCTTGGAACACTATTGCAAATTGGTACTCAGACTTAGTAAGGTCGCAATCTGTTTTTAATTCTGAAGTAGAACAGAAGTTTAAAGAAATTTTTCCAGAAGAAAATGTTTTAAAATTAACAGAAACCGAAAGAGCGAGAAGAATTTATTATTATATAATGAATAATTTTAATTACAGCTTTGTAGAATTTAAACAAAGTGGTTTTGTGCCGCAAAAACCTGCAAAAACTATTTCTTCTAAATTAGGCGATTGTAAAGATTTCTCTACATTGTTTGCAACGTTAGGTAGAAAGGCAGGTTTAGATGTAAACTTAGTTTTAATACTAACATCAGATTATGGTAGAAGATCATTGGTGCTTCCATCACAAGATTTTAATCACTGTATTGTAAAAGTAAAATTAGATGGTAAGGAGCAGTTCTTAGAACTTACAGACAAAAATATGCCTTTTAAGTCTGTGCCAAATGGTCTTTTAAATGCAACAGGTTTAGAAATACCTTTTATGTCGAATACAGATAAGGTTTATAATTTATTTAATTTAGGAGATATGAAAGGAATAAAATCTAACAATATTTCTAATATAACTTTAAAGATTGATGAAAACAAAGCACAAAATTTACTTGTTAAGTCTCATATTAGTGGAAGCTTAGCTTCTGCCTATTTTGGTATTTTTAGTGGCAGCAATTATGAGCTAATTAAAAAAGATATAGATGATGATTTTAAAGCCAGATTAGGAGATTTAGTTTTAGATACAATTACAAATATCAATGCAAAAAAAGGAGCAAGTTTTGTTTCTTATGATGCTAAAATGAAAATAAAGAATAAGATGAATGAAATGGGATCTATGACTTTCTTTAAGTTGCCAATGGTTTCTCATGCATATAATTCAGATATTATTAATACAGAAGAAAGAAAGTATGCAATTGTATACCAAAATTACGAGAATGCTAATTATTACAAAACAACATATAACATAGAAATTCCTAAAGGGAAAAAGTTTATAGAAATACCTACAAACAAAGAATTTAGTTATAAAAAGCATGCCTATAAAATCAATTTCGAATCTTTAAGTGATTATCAATTAAAAATTGAATTTATAGGGAAACCAGATTTGAGTGATATATCTTCTAAAGAATACCCAGAATTTAAGAAATATGTAGAAGATGTTTTAAAAGCAAAAGATATTTTAATCGGTTATAAATAACCGATTAAAGTAATTTTTTTAAAAACTTAGCGGTGTAACTTGTTTTATGTTTGGCAACTTCTTCTGGAGTTCCTGTAACTAAAATTTTTCCACCGTTTTTTCCACCTTCCATACCAACATCAATAACATAATCGGCTAGTTTTACAACATCTAAATTATGTTCTATTATTAAAACCGTATTACCTTTATCTGCTAGTTTATTTAGAACTTCCATTAATACTCTAATATCTTCAAAGTGAAGTCCTGTAGTTGGTTCGTCTAAGATGTAAAAAGTATTACCTGTGTCTCTTTTAGATAATTCGGCAGCCAATTTAATTCTTTGTGCTTCACCACCAGAAAGGGTAGTAGATTGTTGCCCAAGAGTTATATACCCTAAACCAACATCTTTAATAGTTTTTAATTTTCTATGTATTTTAGGAATCTTAACAAAGAAGTCTGTTGCATCTTCAATTGTCATATTTAAAACATCTGAAATCGATTTTCCTTTGTAACGAATCTCTAGAGTTTCTCTATTAAAACGTTTTCCTTGGCAGGTTTCACATTCTACTTGCACGTCTGGTAAAAAGTTCATTTCAATAACACGAACTCCACCACCTTGGCAAGTTTCGCATCGTCCGCCTTTTACGTTAAAAGAAAAACGACCAGGTTTATAACCTCGTATTGCAGCTTCTGCAGTTTTTGCAAATAAACTTCTAATTTCGTCAAACGTTTTTGTGTACGTTGCTGGGTTAGATCTTGGAGTTCTACCAATTGGAGATTGATCAATGTCGATTACTTTATCTACATGTTCTAAACCTTCAATTTTCTTATAAGGCATCGGTTTTTTTACACCTCTGTAAATATGCGCGTTTAAAATAGGATATAAAGTTTCGTTAATTAAGGTCGATTTTCCACTTCCAGAAACTCCGGTAACACAAATCATTTTTCCTAAGGGAAATTCTACAGAAACGTTTTTTAAATTATTTCCAGTAGCACCTTTTAATTTTATTGTTTTGCCATTTCCTTCACGTCTTTTTTCTGGAACTTCAATTTTTTTTCTTCCTGTAATATAATCTGCAGTTAATGTTTTTTGTTTTTTTAATTCAGCAAAAGTACCTGCAGAAACAATTTCTCCACCATGTTTTCCTGCTCCAGGTCCAATATCAAAAACAAAATCTGCTTTCTCAATCATATCTTGGTCATGTTCTACAACTAAAACAGAATTACCAATGTCTCTTAATTTTACTAAAGAGTCTATAAGTTTTTCATTGTCTCGTTGGTGTAAACCAATACTTGGCTCATCTAATATGTATAAAACACCTACTAACTGAGAACCAATTTGCGTTGCTAAACGAATTCTTTGTGCTTCACCTCCAGAAAGAGATTTAGAAGTTCTATCTAGCGTTAAGTAATCTAAACCAACATCTAATAAAAACTGAATTCTAGTACTTATCTCTTTTAGTATTTCTGATGCAATAGTTAATTGTTTTTTTGATAAGTCTTTCTCAACGTTTTTAAACCATTTTGCCAACTCGGTAACGTCCATTTGTACTAAATCGCTAATACTTTTATCAGTAATTTTAAAATGAAGGGCCTCTTTTTTTAACCTTTTTCCGTTACAAGTAGAGCAAGTAACCTCGTCCATAAAACCTTTAGCCCAACGTTTAATTGTTGTGCTTTCGGCATTATTATATTGGCTATTTATAAAAGCTACAATACCTTCGAAATCTATTTGGTAATTTCTAGTAACACCTACCGTTTTAGATTCAATTTCAAAAGATTCATTTCCACCATGTAAAATAATTTCTAATGCTTCTTTTGGTATGTCTTTAATTGCATCTGTTAGTTTAAATTTATAACGTTCTGCAATATTTTGAATTTGTTTAAAAATCCAACTACTTTTTTGTTCTCCTAAAGGAATAATTCCTCCGTTTTTTATTGATATAGAATCGTCTGGAATTACTTTTTTTAAATTGATTTCATTTGTAATACCTAAACCATTACAAGAATCACATGCTCCTTTTGGTGAATTAAAAGAAAAGGTATTCGGTTCTGGGTTTGGATAAGCAATTCCTGTTGTAGGACACATTAATTCTCTACTAAAATAACGAGGATTGTTGTCATCAACATCAATTACCATCATAATATTATTACCAGAATACAATGCTGTTTTTATTGTTTCGTCTAAACGTTTTTCTACTGTTTTATTTACAGCGAGTCTATCTATTACAACTTCAATATCATGGTTTTTGTAACGGTCTAATTTCATGCCTTTTTCAATCTCTTGAATCTTGCCGTCTACACGAACTCTAATAAAACCTTGTTTAGATATTTGTTCGAAAAGTTCTCTATAATGTCCTTTTCTAGATTTAATTAATGGCGCTAAAACGGCTATTTTTTTGCCATCAAAATCTTTTAAAATTAAATCTTTTATCTGTTCATCAGAATAACTTACCATTTTCTCATTCGTGTTGTAAGAGTATGCGTCTGCAGCTCTTGCAAAAAGTAATCTTAAAAAATCGTAAATTTCTGTGATAGTACCAACAGTAGAACGTGGGCTTTTATTTGTTGTTTTCTGTTCAATTGAAATTACAGGCGAAAGGCCATCAATCTTATCTACGTCTGGTCTTTCTAATCCGCCTAAAAACTGACGTGCATACGCAGAGAAAGTTTCAATATAACGTCTTTGTCCTTCTGCATAAATGGTGTCAAAAGCGAGAGAAGATTTTCCACTACCGCTTAAACCAGTAATTACAACTAGCTTTTCACGAGGAATTTTAACATCAATATTCTTTAAATTATGAGCTCTTGCTCCGTAAACTTCTATATATTCTTGGTCTTTCAAACGTGCCTATTTTTATCAGGAAAAGCAAAGTTAATCAATCCTAATTTAATTTAAGTAGGTTTCTAGCAACCTTTAACATTGTTTTCTATTAAGTTTTGTATAATAAAAACCAAGATTAAATTCCTATTGAAAAAAGAGCATAAAATGGTATCTTGCCGTATATTTAAGAAGAATGATAGATACTATTCGACATTATTTCGAAAGAAACGGTTTTGGTGTTTTCTCTAGACTTGCAGATAGGTTAGGTATGAGAGCTGTAAATGTGCGCTTATATTTTATTTATGTCACTTTTTTTACAGTTGGCTTGTCGTTTGGTTTTTATCTTACAATGGCTTTTGTATTAAAATTAAAAGATATGGTTTATACAAAAAGAAGTTCTGTTTTCGATTTATAAATTATGATTATCATAAAATCTAAAATTCAAAAAATTGCTTTACTAGTAGTTACAATTTTAACTATTGGTATTGTGGGGTATATGTGGCTTTCTGGCTACAATTTTGTAGATGCTTTATACATGACTGTTATTACAGTTACTACCGTTGGGTTTGGAGAACTACAACCTTTTTCTCCTGAAGAAAAAGTATTTACAATATTTCTAATTTTAACAAGTATAACTATATTTGGGTATGCAGTATCTGCGTTTTCAGAATATTTGGTAAGTGGTAAGTTATTTGAACATTTTAAACACAGAAGCGTGGAGAAGCAAATAGGGCATTTAAAAGGACATACTATTGTTTGTGGTTATGGTAGAAACGGTAAACAGGCAATTTTAAAATTAGGCAACTATAATAAAAAATTTGTTGTTGTAGAGAAGAAGAAAGAAATGATTGAGGTTTTAGATGCTCAAGGTATTTTAAATATTCAAGGAGATGCAACTTTAGATGAAACGTTACAAAAAGCAGGAATTGAGAAAGCAGCATTTTTAATTACAGCTTTACCATCAGATGCAGATAACCTTTTTGTTGTTTTAACGGCAAGTCAGTTGAATAAAGATTGTGTTATTATAAGTAGAGCGGGAAATGAATCTTCCTATAAGAAATTAAAATTTGCAGGTGCAAGTAATGTAATTATGCCAGATAAACTAGGCGGAGATCATATGGCATCTTTAGTAACTACACCAGATGTTATAGAGTTTGTAGATAGATTAACTATCGAAGGAGAAACTACAGCAAATTTAGAGGAGGTTTCCGTAAATGATTTACCAGCAAAATATATTAATAAGACAATTTTAGATCTAGATTTAAGACGTCAAACAGGTTGTACCGTTATTGGTTTTAGAAACCCAGATAAAGATTATATTATAAACCCAGAGGCAGATATAAAGTTAGTTGCAGATTCTCAATTAATTATTTTAGGAAGACCAGAGCAAATTATAAAGCTAAGAGAAGTTTTTTAGAATGAAAAAGATAATAATTACAGGAAGTAATGGTTTATTAGGTCAGTCTTTATTAAATTTATTACTTCAAGATAAAAAAGAATATAAGGTTTTTGGTTTCTCTAGAGGAATAAATAGAAGTGGAAGAGAAGATTTCGATTATATTTCTTTAGACATTACAGAAGAAATTTTGTTAAAAGAAGAAATTAAAAATATTCAACCAAATTTTATAATTAATACGGCGGCTATGACGCAAGTAGATGATTGTGAAAAAGAAAAAGAAGCGTGTGATTTATTAAATGTTACTGTTGTAAAATGGTTGTCTGAAGTTTCTAAAGAAATTAATGCACACTTAATTCATATTTCTACGGATTTTATTTTTGATGGAGAGAAAGAGAAAGGATATTATAAAGAGACAGATAAACCAAATCCATTAAGTTATTACGGTTTGTCTAAATTAAAATCTGAAGAAGTTTTAACAAACTCAAATATAGATTTTACAATTCTAAGAACAATTTTAGTTTATGGGCAAGTGTTTGGTATGAGCAGGAGCAATATTGTTCTTTGGGTGAAAAAGATGTTAGAGGAAAGAAAGGAAATTACAATTGTAGAAGATCAATTTAGAACTCCTACTTATGTAAAAGATTTAGCCTTAGCTTGTAAGATTTCTATGGATAAGAAAGCAATAGGTGTTTTTAATATATCTTCTAATAAATTACTAAGTGTTTATGAGATTGCGCAACAAATAGCATTGGTGTTTAATCTAGACAAAAACTTGATAAAGCCAATCTCTACTTCAACTTTAAACCAAACAGCACCAAGACCAGCAAAAACTGGTTTCGATTTAACAAAAACGAATAAAGAGTTAGGGTTTTATCCTAAATCATTCAAAGAAGATTTACTGAAATTTAAAGAATCCTTATCATAAAAGCACTTTTAACGAGTAAAACTTGTTAAAAGAGCATTTTTTTAGGATATTGCGAGTTACTAAATTAAAACTAATCAAAATATATTATGAATAAAAAACTTCTTTCGTTGTTATTTTTAGCAACACCCTTTTTCACATTTGCACAAGAAAAAGGTCTTGATCAACAAATTGATGAAGCATTTGGTAATGCAACAGGATGGTTTGTAGACATTATTTTTTATCAAATACCTTTTTCTGATACAGTTAGTATATACTGGGTTTTATTCCCTTTAATTTTAGGAGCATTATACTTTACATTTTATTTCAACTTTATAAATTTTAGAGGTTTTTTAACTTCAATAAACATTGTTAGAGGTAAATATGACGAGTTAGAAAATAGAGTAGATCATAATGTAGAAATAGAGAAATCTAAATTTACAGGAGAAGAAGATAACCCAGATACTATAAGAATAGAAGGGCATGATGGTGAGGTAACCCACTTTCAGGCTTTAACGGCTGCATTATCTGCAACTGTTGGTTTAGGTAATATCGCAGGTGTTGCTATTGCAGTATCTATTGGTGGTGCAGGTGCTACTTTCTGGATGATTGTTGCAGGTTTCTTAGGAATGGCATCAAAATTTGTAGAATGTACTTTAGGTGTAAAATATAGAGATATTGAAGCAGATGGAACTGTTTACGGTGGTCCAATGTATTATCTTACAAAAGGATTGAAAAATAAAACATTAGGTAAAATTTTAGCAGCTTTATTTGCAATCTTCGTAATTGGAGGTTCTTTTGGAGGTGGTAATATGTTTCAAGTAAATCAAGCTTTTCAGTTAGTAGAAAATATTACTACACCAGTTGGTGGCGTTTCTTTTTTACATGGTAAAGGATGGTTATTTGGTTTAGTAATGGCTGTTTTAGTTGGTATTGTAATTATTGGAGGAATTAAAAAAATAGCAAAAGTAACAGATAAAATTGTTCCTTTTATGGTAGCAATTTATGTTGCAGCTTCTTTATTTGTAATTTTTGCAAACTATGATATGATTGGAGATGCATTTATGCAAATTTTTAATGGTGCATTTAGCCCAGAAGGAATTGCCGGTGGTGCAGTTGGTGTTTTAGTACAAGGGTTTAGAAGAGCAGCTTTCTCAAATGAAGCTGGTATTGGTTCTGCATCTATTGCGCATTCAGCAGTAAAAACTCAGTATGCTGCAAGTGAAGGTATGGTTGCTTTATTAGAGCCTTTTATAGATACTGTGGTTGTTTGTACAATGACAGCTTTAGTTTTAATTATTACAGGTAATGTAGCAGCAGAAAATGCTTCTTTAAATGATGCACAAGCAATTTTATTAACTTCAGGAGCTTTTGAATCAGCAATATCTTGGTTCCCATATGTATTAACTGTAGCAGTAGTGTTATTTGCATTTAGTTCTATGATTTCATGGTCTTACTATGGTTTTCAAGGTTGGGCTTACCTTTTTGGTAGATCTAAAAAAATGGAATATGCTTACAAAGTAATTTTCTGTATATTCGTAGTAATTGGAGCAGCAGCAAGTTTAAACTCTGTAATTGGCTTCTCAGATGCAATGGTTTTTGCAATGATGGTTCCAAACATGATTGGTCTTATTTTATTAGCACCAAAAGTGAAGAAAGAATTAACAAAATACATGAATGCTATTAAAGAAAATAAAGCTTCTAAAGCATAAATTTATATAATGAACATATTTAAATCCCATTTCTGGTATAACAAAAGCCAAAGAAATGGGATTTTTCTTTTATTAGTAAGTATTATAATTCTACAAATTATTATCTTCATAGATTTTTCTTCGGAAGAAAAAGTAGATTTAACAACACCAAGAACTTTAGCATTTCATAAGAAAATTGATAGCTTAAAATTAATTACTCTAGAAAAAAGGAAGCCTAAAATATATCCATTTAATCCAAATTATATTACAGATTATAAAGGAGCACAATTAGGCATGTCTTTAAATGAAATTGATAGGCTTTTAGCTTTTAGAAAAACAGGTAAGTTTGTTAATTCGAAAAAAGAGTTTCAAAAAGTAACTATTATTTCAGATAGTTTGTTAACTATTATTTCTCCTTATTTTAAGTTTCCAGAATGGGTTATTAAAAGAAAAGAGAATACAAATTACACATCGAATAGTAAGAGTTTTTATCCTAAGAAAGTTAAAATTAAAATATCTACAACAAATATTAACAAAGCAACTGCAGAAGATTTAAAAACAATATCAGGAGTAGGAGAGAAGCTTTCTGTGAGAATTATTAAGTATCGTTCTAAATTACAAGGTTTTTCCAAAGAAAATCAACTGTATGAAGTGTGGGGTTTAGATAGAGAAGTTGCTAGTAAAGTATTAAAGGTGTTTAGTGTCTTAGAATTGCCAAATATTCAAAAAACTAACGTAAACACTGTTAGTTTTAAAGAATTACTTAAAAATCCGTACATCGATTATGAATTGTGTAAAAAGATATTCGAGTACAGAGATGAGGTGGCAGAACTACAAGATATATCAGAATTAAAAAATATCAAAGGTTTTCCTTTGAATTTGTATGATAGAATAGTCTTATATTTGGTCGCTAAATAAACAACTCAAAAATTTGCACCAAATGAACAGTATGTATTTTACTGAAGAACACGATGCTTTTCGTGCTAGCTTTAAAGATTTTTTACAAAAAGAAGTAGTTCCTTATATAGACCAATGGGAAAAATCTGGAACCATTGATAGATTCATTTGGAAGAAATTTGGAGAAATGGGGTATTTCGGACTTTGCACTCCAGAAAATTATGGAGGCTTAGATCTAGATTTATTTTATACAGTTATCTTTTTAGAAGAATTACAGAAAATAAACTCAGGTGGTTTTGCAGCAGCAATGTGGGCGCATGAATTTCTTGCGATGACGCATTTAAATAAAGAAGGTACAGAGTTTATTAAACAAAAATACCTTGTACCAAGTGTAGAAGGAGATAAGATTGGTTGTCTTTGTATTACAGAACCTTTTGGTGGTAGTGATGTTGCAGGAATGCGCTCTACAGCAATTAAAAAAGGCGACAAATACATTTTAAATGGATCTAAAACATTTATAACAAACGGAGTTTATTCAGATTATTTAATAGTTGCAGCAAAAACAGATCCTTCAGAAAAGTATAAAGGAATCAGTATTTTTGTAGTAGATAGAGAAACTGCAGGAATTTCAGCAACAAAACTAGATAAATTAGGTTGGCGAGCTTCAGATACAGCAGAATTAGCATTCGACAATGTAGAAATTCCTTTAGAGAACCTAATGGGAGAAGAAGGGAAAGGTTTTCCTTATATAATGCAACACTTTGCATTAGAACGCTTAATAATGGGTGTTAATGCACACGCAAGAGCAGAGTTTGCAGTAGATTATGCTATTAATTATATGCAAGAACGCATTGCTTTTGGTAAATCTTTAGACAAATTTCAAGTCTTAAGACATAAAATAGCAGAAATGGCTAGTAAGGTAGATATGTGTAGAGAATACAACTACTCAATAACTAAGAGACTAGACCAAGGCTCTTATGTAGTAAAAGAAGCGAGTATGTCTAAGTTGTTGTCTACTAAAATGGCAGACGAAGTTATATATGATGCGCTTCAGTTATTAGGAGGTTATGGTTATATGGAAGATTATCCAATGGCACGTTTGTTAAGAGATAGTAGGTTAGGACCAATTGGAGGAGGAACTTCAGAAATCTTAAAAGAAATTATTGCAAAAATGGTAATAGATAATAAAGAATATAAGCCTGCAACATAGTTTATAAAGTTATAAGTAAAGAAGGTTTGTAGTAGTATTATTTTTAGGGCGTTTCCTAAAGGTCGCGCTTTTACTACTCGCTTTTAGTTTTTATCAAAACAAAAGAGCTCAAACAAACCGTTCAATCGCTAACGCAAAATTAGAAGTAGAAAATAATTCAATTTTCATAATTGTCATTTCAGAATTTGTAATTACATTTGCAGTCCAAAAATTAAAACAATAGTTTAGTTACTATTCAAAATATAAAGATACTATGAAGGGAGGTGCCAACTTATGTTAATTATACCAATTAAAGAAGGAGAGAATATCGATAGAGCTTTAAAGCGTTACAAGAGAAAATTCGATCGTACAAAAACGATGAAGAACTTGCGTGCTAGAAAGAACTTTACAAAACCTTCTGTAGCTAATAGAGCTCAGAGAATTAAAGCTTCTTACGTTCAAAGATTAAGAACACAAGAAGAAGTAGGTTAGAAATAACTTATTTTTTTAGAGTATAAATCTCGTAACACAATTTTGTGTTACGAGATTTTTTTTGCGTATAATTTTAGTAACTTTGGTAGAAAAAATAATTATTGTTAACAGGAAGCAACCATATAACCTCATTTTTAGAATATCTTTTTTTAGAGAAAGGATATTCTAAACACACTATTACTGCATACAAAACAGACTTAATTGCGTTTAAAGACTTTTGTGAAGTAACATATGATCAAGAAAATTTATTAGATATAAATTACCCACAAGTTAGAAGTTGGGTAGTTAGTTTAGTTAATGCAGATATTTCAAATAATAGTATTAATAGAAAAGTTAGTTCTTTAAAATCGTTTTATAAATTTCTTCAAAAAACAGAGCAAATAGAAGGTAGCCCGCTCTCTAAGCACAAAGCATTAAAAGTAGCCAAAAAAGTTCAAGTACCTTTTACTTCTACAGAGATTAATTCTGTTATTCAGAATATGGTTATAGAAAAAGATTTCGATTCACTTAGAAATAAGTTATTGGTAGAGTTGTTGTATTCTACAGGTATAAGAAGAGCCGAATTAATAAATATAAAACAGATCGATGTAAATCTTAAAGAGAAGACCATAAAAGTCTTAGGTAAAAGAAATAAAGAGCGCTTTGTGCCTATACTTAGTTCAGTCTTAGTAACATTAAATCAATATGTAGAGTTTAGAAAAGAAAAACAATCTCATTCAGAATTTCTTTTAATTACATCTAAAGGAAATAAACTATATGAAACACTTGTTTACAGAATTATAAATTCTTACTTTAGTCAGGTCTCAACGAAGGTAAAAAAGAGCCCTCATATTTTAAGACACTCTTTTGCTACTCATCTTCTAAATGAAGGGGCAGATTTAAATTCGGTTAAAGAACTGCTAGGGCATTCATCTTTAGCTTCAACACAAGTCTATACACATAATAGTCTTGATGCAATAAAAAAAGTGTATAATCAAGCTCACCCTAGGAGCAATAAAAAGGATAACTAAATGAAAGTATTCACACAATCAGTAAATTTTAACGCAGACAATGAGTTAATCGAATTCGTAGAAACTAAAGTTTCAGCATTAACAAAGTTCCATGATAAGATCGTAGATGCAGAAGTTTTCTTAAAAGTTCAAAATACAAGCGATAAAGAAAATAAAATTACAGAAATAAAAATTAATATTCCAGGTAGTGAGTTAATTGTAAAAAGAGAGACTAAAACCTTTGAAGAAGGTGTTAATGCTGCTGTCGACAACTTAAAAAGACAATTAAAAAGATCAAAAGAGAAGCAAAGAGATGCTCAGATTTCATAAAATTAATAAAAAAATAAAAAAATTGTATAAATAAGTTTTGATATACGATAAAACTTTATATATTTGCAATCCGTTAGAAATAGCGGGTTGTTTTTTAACATTAAAAGCCGATGTAGCTCAGCTGGCTAGAGCAGCTGATTTGTAATCAGCAGGTCGTGGGTTCGAGTCCCTCCATCGGCTCAAAAAAAACAATAAATTACGAAAGTAATTTCAAGTTCATTGAAATAGTAAATTAAAGGGGAGATACTCAAGCGGCCAACGAGGACGGACTGTAACTCCGTTGACTACGTCTTCGCAGGTTCGAATCCTGCTCTCCCCACAATTTACATAATGCGAAAGTAGCTCAGTTGGTAGAGCGTCAGCCTTCCAAGCTGAATGTCGCCGGTTCGAACCCGGTCTTTCGCTCAAAAAAAAATATCAACAAGCCGGTGTAGCTCAGTTGGTAGAGCGCATCCTTGGTAGGGATGAGGTCGTGGGTTCAACTCCCATCGCTGGCTCATTTTTTATGTATTATTAGACACTAAATATATTTAAACTAAGAATTAAAATTAATAATTATGGCAAAAGGAACTTTTGACCGTTCGAAACCACACTTAAACATTGGTACTATCGGACACGTAGATCACGGTAAAACAACTTTAACTGCGGCTATTACTAAAGTATTAGCTGATGCAGGATTCTCTGAAGCTAGATCTTTTGATCAGATTGATAATGCTCCAGAAGAGAAAGAGAGAGGTATTACAATTAATACTTCACATGTAGAATATCAAACAGCTAATCGTCACTATGCTCACGTAGATTGTCCAGGTCACGCGGATTACGTTAAGAACATGGTTACTGGTGCTGCTCAAATGGATGGTGCTATTTTAGTTGTTGCTGCAACAGACGGACCAATGCCTCAAACTAGAGAGCATATCTTATTAGGTCGTCAGGTTGGTATTCCTCGTATGGTTGTTTTCTTGAATAAAGTTGACATGGTAGATGATGAGGAGTTACTAGAATTAGTTGATATGGAAGTAAGAGAATTATTATCTTTCTATGATTATGATGGAGATAATGGTCCTGTTGTTTCAGGTTCTGCTTTAGGAGCTTTAAACGGTGAACAAAAATGGGTTGATACTGTGTTAGAATTAATGGCACAAGTTGATGTTTGGATTGAAGAGCCTTTAAGAGAAGTTGATAAAGATTTCTTAATGCCAGTTGAAGATGTGTTTTCAATTACTGGTCGTGGTACTGTAGCTACTGGTCGTATTGAGACTGGAATTGCTAATACTGGAGATGTTGTTGATATTATTGGTATGGGAGCTGAAAAAATGACTTCTACTATTACTGGTATTGAAATGTTCCGTCAAATCTTAGATAGAGGTGAGGCAGGAGATAATGCAGGTATCTTATTAAGAGGTGTTGCAAAAGAAGATATAAAAAGAGGTATGGTAATCTGTAAGCCAGGTTCTGTAACACCACACGCTAAATTTAAAGCAGAAGTTTATGTTTTAAAGAAAGAAGAAGGTGGTCGTCATACTCCATTCCATAACAACTACCGTCCACAGTTCTATGTTAGAACTACAGATGTAACAGGTACTATTAACTTACCTGATGGAGTTGAAATGGTAATGCCAGGAGATAACTTAACAATTACTGTAGACTTATTGCAACCAATTGCATTAAATGTTGGTTTACGTTTCGCAATCCGTGAGGGTGGTAGAACTGTAGGTGCAGGTCAGGTAACTGAATTATTAGACTAATATTTATTAGTTTATTAATAAATAAATTATAAGGGTGTTCCGTTTTTAACGGAACGCCTTTATCAATGAATAAGAAACGGGCGTAGTTCAGCGGTAGAGCACTGGTCTCCAAAACCAGCTGTCGGGAGTTCGAATCTCTCCGCCCGTGCAAAAACATACAAGAAGAATGAAGTTTATACAATATATTAAAGATTCTTTTGATGAGCTAAGTAATCACATGACTTGGATCTCAAAAGAAGATGCTCAAAAGACAACAGTAACTGTAGCTGTATTTACTATCTTGTTTGCACTAGCAGTAGCTGGTATAGATTATGTTTTTCAAACAGGATTAGATAACTTTTTTGGAATGTTTAAATCTAACTAATTATGGCAACTGATTCAGTTATGAAATGGTATGTTGTTAGAGCCATTGGTGGACAAGAAAATAAAGTTAAAGCTTATATTGAAACTGAAATATCACGTGTTGGTTTGTCAGATTATGTAAGTCAAGTTATTGTACCAACAGAAAAAGTTATTCAAATAAGAGACGGTAAAAAAGTAAATAGAGAAAGAGTTTATTTTCCTGGTTACATTATGGTCGAAGCAAACCTATCCGGTGAAGTACCTCACGTAATTAAAGCAATTACGGGAGTTATTGGTTTTTTAGGTGAAGTTAAAGGTGGAGAGCCTGTTCCTATGCGTAAAGCAGAAGTGAATAGAATGTTAGGTAAGGTAGATGAGCTTTCTGTTCAAGATGAAAATATTGCAATTCCTTTCAATATTGGGGAAACTGTAAAAGTTGTTGACGGTCCTTTTAATGGATTTGATGGAACTATTGAAAAAGTAAATGAAGAAAAGCGTAAACTTGAAGTAATGGTGAAAATATTCGGAAGAAAAACACCTTTAGAATTAAGTTATATGCAAGTAGAAAAGATATAATTGTTACACAAATATATATAATAGATAACGATTTGTTTTTAGCTTCCAAATTAAAGCAAATCATTAAACATTTTTAAAATGGCAAAAGAAGTTAGTAAAGTAGTTAAGTTACAAGTAAAGGGAGGCGCAGCGAATCCATCGCCGCCGGTTGGACCTGCTTTAGGAGCTGCTGGTGTTAACATTATGGAGTTCTGTAAACAGTTTAATGCAAGAACGCAAGACAAACAAGGTAAAATTTTACCTGTTGTTATTACTGTTTTCAAAGATAAATCATTCGATTTTCTTGTAAAAACTCCTCCTGCAGCAGTCCAGTTACTAGAAGCAGCCAAAATTAAAAAGGGTTCAGGAGAACCAAACAGAAAGAAAGTAGCATCAGTTACTTGGGATCAAATTAAAGCGATTGCAGAAGATAAAATGGTAGATTTAAATGCCTTTGAAATGTCTTCAGCTATGCGTATGATTGCAGGTACAGCACGTTCTATGGGATTAACAGTAAAAGGAGATGCACCAGCATAAACTTTATAAAAAGTAGTAAAATGGCAAAATTAACAAAAAAGCAAAAAGAAGCTTACGCAAAGGTAGATAGCTCTAAATCTTATGATTTAGCAGCAGCTTCAGCGCTAGTCAAAGACATTACTAATGTAAAGTTTGATGCATCAGTAGATTTAGCTATACGTTTAGGAGTAGATCCTCGTAAAGCAAATCAAATGGTTCGTGGTGTTGTAACATTACCACACGGAACAGGTAAAGATGTAAAAGTATTAGCATTAGTAACTCCAGATAAAGAAGCAGAAGCTACAGCAGCAGGTGCAGATTATGTTGGATTAGATGAGTACCTTCAAAAGATTAAAGGAGGTTGGACAGATGTAGATGTAATTATTACCATGCCTAGTGTAATGGGAAAATTAGGTCCTTTAGGTAGAGTGTTAGGTCCTAGAGGTTTAATGCCTAACCCAAAAACAGGTACAGTAACTATGGATGTTGCAAAAGCTGTTCAAGATGTAAAAGCTGGTAAAATCGATTTCAAAGTTGATAAAACTGGTATTATACATGCTGCAATTGGAAAAGTATCTTTTGATGCTAAGAAAATTGAAGAAAATGCAAACGAGTTAATACAAACAATTATTAAATTGAAACCAACAACTGCAAAAGGAACGTATGTAAAAAGCGTTTTTATGTCTAGTACAATGAGTCCTAGTATAGCGGTTGAGGTGAAAGCTGTTTAATACGTTAAAACTTATAATCATGACTAGAGAAGAGAAATCACAAGTAATACAAGATTTAACAGCAGTATTAGCAGACACAAATACGTTATATTTAGCAGATATTTCTGGATTAGATGCACAAACTACCTCTAACTTACGTAGAGCTTGTTTTAAAGCAAATGTTCAGTTATCAGTTGTTAAGAATACTTTACTTGCGAAAGCAATGGAAGCTTCAGATAAAGATTTTGGAGACTTACCAACAGTATTAAAAGGAAATACTTCAATGATGATTTCTGAGGCAGCTAATGCTCCAGCAAAATTAATCAAAGAATTCAGAAAGAAAACTAAAGATAGACCTATTTTAAAAGGTGCATTTGCAGAAGAATCTGTTTATATTGGAGATGATCAATTAGATGCTTTAGTAGATATTAAATCTAGAGAAGAACTTATTGGTGATATCATTGGATTACTTCAGTCTCCTGCTAAGAATGTTATTTCAGCATTACAATCAGGTGGACAAACACTTTCAGGTCTTATTAAGACATTATCTGAAAGATAATTACGCGCACAAATAAACTATAATAAACAAAATTAAAAAACAAGTAAAATGGCAGATTTAAAAGATTTCGCAGAGCAATTAGTTAACTTAACAGTAAAAGAAGTTAATGAATTAGCTACTATCTTAAAAGATGAATATGGTATTGAGCCAGCAGCAGCAGTTGCAGTTGCAGGACCAGCAGCAGCAGGTGAAGACGCAGCAGAAGAGCAAACTGAATTTGACGTTATTTTAACGGCAGCAGGAGGTTCTAAATTAGCAGTTGTAAAATTAGTTAAAGAATTAACTGGTTTAGGATTGAAAGAAGCTAAAGGTATCGTTGATAGTGCACCAGCAGCAGTAAAAGAAGGTGTATCTAAAGATGAAGCAGAAGCGCTTAAAGCATCATTAGAAGAAGCTGGAGCTGAGGTAGAGCTTAAATAAGCTATTACTCCCGGCACCATTGCGTTTCGGGAAAACAAATTTAGGTTTAGGTACTAGAAACTTTCGTTTCTAGACCTAAACCATTTTGTGTATATATTCGTTTTTTATTTTATTTCAGATTTTAATCAAAAAAATATTCTCTTTTGGCAACGAAAAACACTACTGAAAGAATCAACTTCGCTACTTCTCAAATGATAAAAGAATATCCAGACTTTTTGGATATTCAGGTAAAATCTTTTCAAGATTTTTTCCAACTTCAAACTAAGGCAGAAGAAAGAGGTGAAGAAGGTTTATATAAAACCTTCATGGATAACTTTCCAATTACTGATACAAGAAATCAATTTGTATTAGAATTTTTAGATTACTTTGTAGATCCACCAAGATATTCTATCCAAGAATGTATTGAAAGAGGTCTTACACATAGTGTGCCTTTAAAAGCACGTCTAAAATTATATTGTACAGATCCAGAACACGAAGATTTCGAAACTATTGTACAAGATGTTTATCTTGGTACAATTCCTTATATGACAAATTCTGGTACCTTTGTAATTAATGGTGCAGAGCGTGTGGTAGTTTCTCAATTACACAGGTCTCCTGGTGTATTTTTTGGGCAATCTTTCCATGCAAACGGTACAAAATTATATTCTGCAAGAGTAATTCCTTTTAAAGGTTCTTGGATAGAATTTGCTACCGATATCAATCAAGTAATGTATGCTTACATTGATAGAAAGAAAAAATTACCAGTAACAACATTATTCAGAGCCATAGGTTTTGAAAGAGATAAAGATATTTTAGAGATTTTTGACCTTGCAGAAGAAGTTAAGGTTTCTAAAGCTGGATTAAAAAAAGTATTAGGTCGCAAATTAGCTGCTAGAGTTTTAAAAACTTGGCATGAAGATTTTGTTGATGAAGATACTGGTGAAGTTGTATCTATTGAAAGAAATGAAATTATTTTCGATCGTGATACAATTTTAGATAAAGAACACATTGATGAAATAATTGATGCAGGTGCCAAAACCGTTTTACTTCATAAAGAAGATAACGATATGGCAGATTATGCTATTATTCATAATACGTTACAAAAAGATCCTACAAATTCTGAAAAAGAAGCTGTAGAACATATTTATAGACAACTTCGTAATGCAGAACCGCCAGATGAGGAGACTGCAAGAGGTATTATAGATAAGTTATTCTTTTCAGAACAACGTTATAATTTAGGTGAAGTAGGTCGTTTTAGAATGAATACTAAGCTTCAATTAAATGAACCTATTGATCAGAAAGTATTATCGAAATTAGATATTATAACTATTATTAAGTATTTAATCGAGTTAATAAATTCTAAAGCAGAAGTTGATGATATTGATCACTTGTCTAACAGACGTGTAAGAACGGTTGGAGAACAATTAGCAGGTCAGTTTGGTGTTGGTTTAGCTCGTATGGCTAGAACAATTCGTGAGCGTATGAATGTACGTGATAACGAAGTGTTTACTCCTATCGATTTAATTAACGCTAAAACGTTATCATCAGTAATTAACTCATTTTTTGGTACAAACCAATTGTCTCAATTTATGGATCAAACGAATCCATTAGCAGAAATTACGCACAAGCGTAGATTATCTGCACTTGGACCAGGTGGTTTATCTAGAGAAAGAGCTGGTTTTGAGGTACGTGATGTTCATTATACTCACTACGGACGTTTATGTCCTATTGAAACTCCAGAGGGACCGAATATTGGTCTAATTTCTTCACTTGCTGTTTTTGCAAAAGTGAATAACTTAGGTTTTATTGAAACTCCTTACAGAAAAGTAGAAAATGGTATTGTATCAACAGACGAACCTATTTATTTAAGTGCTGAAGAGGAGGAAGGTATGAAAACTGCCCAATCTAATTTAGAATTAAAAGAAGATGGTTCTATTATCTTAGATAGAGTTATTGCAAGAGAAGAAGGAGATTTTCCAGTAGTTACACCAGATCAAATTAATTTGATGGATGTTGCTCCAAATCAAATTGCTTCTATATCTGCATCTTTAATCCCTTTCTTAGAACATGATGATGCCAATCGTGCTTTAATGGGATCGAATATGATGCGTCAAGCAGTTCCATTATTAAGACCAGAGTCTCCTATTGTAGGAACAGGATTAGAACGTAGAGTTGCAAAAGATTCTCGTATTCTAATTAATGCTGAAGGTGCTGGTGAAGTTACTTATGTAGATGCTAATAAAATTACTATTAAGTACGATAGAACAGAAGAAGAAAAACTTGTTAGTTTTGAATCTGATGAAGTTTCTTACAACTTAATTAAATTTAGAAAAACGAATCAAGGAACAAACATTAACCTAAAACCAATTGTAGAAAAAGGTGATAGAGTTGAAGAAGGACAAGTTCTTTGTGAAGGTTATGCAACACAAAAAGGAGAATTAGCTTTAGGTAGAAATATGAAAGTAGCCTTTATGCCTTGGAAAGGGTATAACTTTGAGGATGCAATTGTAATTTCAGAAAAAGTTGTTCGTGAAGATATATTTACATCTATTCATATCGATGAGTATTCATTAGACGTAAGAGATACTAAATTAGGAACTGAAGAGTTAACTAATGATATCCCTAATGTTTCTGAAGAAGCTACTAAAGATTTAGATGAGAATGGTATGATTAGAATTGGGGCAGAAGTGAATCCTGGTGATATCTTAATTGGTAAAATTACACCAAAAGGAGAATCTGATCCTACTCCAGAAGAAAAATTATTACGTGCTATTTTTGGTGATAAAGCAGGTGATGTAAAAGATGCATCATTAAAAGCTTCACCATCATTAAGAGGTGTAGTAATTGATAAGAAGTTATTTAAAAGAGCTGTTAAAGATAAGAACAAGAGATTAAGAGATAAAGAAGCAGTTGCAACTTTAGAATCTTCTTTTGTTTCTAAATTCGAAGGATTAAAAGATGAATTAATTGAAAAATTATTCACTTTAATTAGCGGAAAAACATCTCAAGGAGTCTTTAATGATTTAGGAGAAGAAGTTTTACCAAAAGGTAAAAAATATACGCTTAAAATGTTAAACTCTGTTGATGATTATGTGCACTTAACAGGTTCTTGGACAACAGATAAAGAATTAAATGATTTAGTAGGTGAATTAGTTCACAACTACAAAATTAAAGTAAATGATTTACAAGGTTCTTTACGTCGTCAAAAATTTACAATCTCTGTTGGTGATGAATTACCTGCAGGAATTTTAAAACTAGCTAAAGTTTACATCGCTAAAAAGCGTAAATTAAAAGTTGGTGATAAAATGGCTGGTCGTCATGGTAACAAAGGTATTGTTGCACGTATTGTAAGAGCAGAAGATATGCCTTTCTTAGAAGACGGAACTCCAGTAGATATCGTGTTAAATCCATTAGGTGTACCATCTCGTATGAACATTGGTCAGATTTATGAAACTGTTCTTGGATGGGCAGGTCAAAAATTAGATACTAAATATGCAACGCCAATTTTTGATGGAGCATCTTTAGATCAGATTAACGTTATTACAGATAAAGCTGGTGTACCAAGATTTGGACATACTTATTTATATGATGGTGGAACAGGAAAACGTTTCGATCAACCAGCAACAGTTGGTATCATTTATATGATTAAGTTAGGACACATGATTGAAGATAAGATGCATGCACGTTCTATAGGACCGTATTCATTAATTACACAACAACCATTAGGAGGTAAAGCTCAGTTTGGTGGTCAGCGTTTTGGAGAGATGGAAGTTTGGGCATTAGAAGCATACGGTGCATCTAGTATCTTAAGAGAAATCTTAACTGTAAAATCTGATGATGTTATGGGTAGAGCTAAAACATACGAAAGTATTGTTAAAGGTGAAGCTATGCCAGAACCAGGTTTACCAGAATCATTTAATGTATTAATGCATGAACTGAAAGGTTTAGGTTTAGACGTTAGATTAGAAGAATAAATTTTTTCAGTAACCAATTACCAATAACAGTTTTGTTATTGGTAATTGAATACTGCCAACTGAATACTTATTAAAAGACATGGCAAGAAAACAAGAGAAATACACTGTAAAAAAGTTTAACAAAATCTCAATTGGTTTATCATCACCAGAAGCTATTTTAGAAATTTCTAAAGGTGAAGTTTTAAAACCAGAAACTATAAATTACCGTACACACAAACCAGAAAGAGATGGTTTATTTTGTGAGCGTATTTTTGGTCCTGTAAAGGATTATGAATGTGCTTGTGGAAAGTACAAAAGAATACGTTACAAAGGAATTGTTTGTGATCGATGTGGAGTAGAAGTAACGGAGAAGAAAGTACGTAGAGAGAGAGTAGGGCATATCAACTTGGTAGTTCCTGTAGCTCATATTTGGTACTTTAGATCATTACCTAACAAAATGGGGTACCTTTTAGGTTTACCTTCTAAAAAGTTAGATATGATTATTTACTACGAACGTTATGTAGTAATTCAACCAGGTATTGCAAAAAATGTTGAAGGAGAACCATTGAATAAAATGGATTTCTTAACTGAAGAAGAGTATTTAGATATTTTAGATGCTATTCCTCAGGAAAATCAATATTTAGATGATGAAGACCCAAATAAGTTTATTGCTAAAATGGGTGCTGAATGTTTAATTGATTTATTGGCTAGAATTGATCTAGAGCAATTATCTTTTGACTTAAGACATAAAGCAAATACAGAAACATCTAAACAACGTAAAACAGAAGCATTAAAACGTTTAAATGTTGTAGAGGCATTTAGAGATTCTCAAAAGAATAGAGAGAATAATCCAGAATGGATGATAATGAAAGCAGTTCCGGTGATTCCACCAGAATTGAGACCATTAGTACCGTTAGATGGAGGTCGTTTTGCTACTTCAGATTTAAATGACTTGTATAGAAGAGTTATTATTAGAAACAATCGTTTAAAAAGATTAGTTGAAATAAAAGCTCCTGAAGTTATTTTACGTAATGAGAAGCGTATGTTACAAGAATCTGTAGATTCATTGTTTGATAACACACGTAAATCTTCTGCAGTAAAAACTGAATCTAACAGACCTTTAAAATCTTTATCAGATTCATTAAAAGGTAAACAAGGACGTTTCCGTCAGAATTTATTAGGAAAACGTGTTGATTATTCTGCACGTTCTGTAATTGTTGTTGGACCAGAATTAAGACTTTCAGAATGTGGTATCCCTAAAGATATGGCAGCTGAACTTTACAAACCTTTTGTTATTAGAAAACTAATAGAAAGAGGAATTGTAAAAACAGTTAAATCTGCAAAGAAAATAATAGATAGAAAAGAACCAGTTGTTTGGGATATTTTAGAAAATGTAATTAAAGGGCATCCTGTTTTATTAAACAGAGCACCTACGTTACACAGACTTGGTATACAAGCATTTCAACCAAAATTAATTGAAGGTAAAGCAATACAGTTGCATCCACTTGCATGTTCTGCCTTTAATGCCGATTTTGATGGGGATCAAATGGCGGTTCACTTACCATTAGGACCAGAAGCTATTTTAGAAGCGCAATTATTAATGTTAGCTTCTCACAATATCTTAAATCCTGCAAATGGTGCACCGGTAACAGTTCCTTCTCAGGATATGGTACTTGGTTTATATTATATGACTAAAGAGAGAATCTCTACTCCAGAAGTTAAAATTAAAGGAGAAGGATTAACTTTTTATTCACCAGAAGAAGTAACTATTGCTTTTAACGAAGAAATGGTAGACTTAAATGCTGGAATTAAAGTAAGAACTTACGACGTTGATGAGAACGGAGAACAAGTTAGAAAAATAATACAAACTACTGTTGGTAGAGTATTATTTAACGAAGTTGTTCCTGCGAAAGCTGGTTACATTAATGAAGTATTAACTAAGAAAAACTTACGTGGTATTATTGGTGGTATTTTAAAAGCTACAGATATTCCTACAACAGGAGAATTTTTAGATAATATAAAAAATATGGGTTATAAATTTGCCTTTCAAGGTGGTTTATCTTTCTCATTAGGGGATATTATTATTCCTAAGGAAAAACAATCTATGATTGACGCTGCTAATAAAGAAGTAGAAGTTATTGTAGGTAATTATAACATGGGTATGTTAACGCAAAAAGAGCGTTACAATCAGGTAATTGATATTTGGGGTAGAACCAATAACGATTTAACTGAGTTATCTATGAAACGTTTACGTGAAGATCAACAAGGTTTCAACTCAGTATATATGATGCTTGATTCTGGTGCAAGGGGTTCTAAAGAACAAATTCGTCAGTTAACAGGTATGCGTGGATTAATGGCAAAACCTAAAAAATCTACAGCAGGTGGTGGTGAAATTATTGAGAATCCTATTCTTTCTAACTTTAAGGAAGGTTTATCAATTCTTGAATACTTTATCTCTACTCACGGTGCTCGTAAAGGTTTAGCAGATACCGCGTTAAAAACGGCAGATGCAGGTTACTTAACACGTAGATTAGTAGATGTTTCGCAAGACGTTATCGTAAACGAAGAAGATTGTGGTACTTTAAGAGGTGTAGAAGTTGCTCCATTAAAGAAAAATGATGAGATCGTAGAATCTATTTCAGATAGAATTGAAGGTCGTGTTTCTTTAAATGATGTTTATCACCCATTAACTGAAGAGTTAATTTTAGAAGCTAACGAACCAATTACCTATAAATTAGCAGTTGCAGTTGAAAAATCTGGAATTGATAGCATACAAGTTAGATCTGCATTATCATGTGAATCTACTAAAGGTATCTGTGCTAAGTGTTACGGGCAAAGTTTATCTACGCTTAACAAAGTACAAATTGGTGAGGCAGTTGGTGTAATTGCTGCACAATCTATTGGAGAACCTGGTACACAGTTAACATTACGTACATTCCACGTTGGTGGGGTAGCAGGTAACATTTCTCAAGATAACAAGTTAATAGCTAAGTTTGATGGTAATGTAACTATAGATGATTTAAGAACTGTAATAGGTAAAGATAATGATGGTAATGATACCGACATTGTTATATCTAGAACAGCAGAAATTAAAATTATAGATAAGAAAACAGGTATAACTCAAAGTACAAACATTATTCCTTATGGTTCTATTATTTCTGATAAAGAAAGAAAGACAATTAAGAAAGGTGATGTTATAGTACAATGGGATCCATTTAACGGTGTTATCGTTTCTGAATTTGGAGGAAAAGTTAAGTTTGACAATTTACAACAAGGTATTAATTACTCTGTAGAAGTTGATGAGCAAACAGGATTCCAAGAGAAAGTAATGATAGATTCTAAGAATAAGAAAATTATTGCTTCTTTAATTATTGAAGATAAAGATGGTAATGCTTTACGTTCTTATAGTTTACCTGTAGGTGCACACTTAATGATTGATGATGGACAGATGGTTGAGTCTGGACATACGTTAGTTAAAATACCAAGAAAATCTGGTAAAGCAGGAGATATTACTGGAGGTTTACCACGTGTAACAGAATTGTTCGAAGCACGTAACCCTTCTAATCCTTCTGTAGTTTCAGAGATTGATGGTGTTGTTTCTTTCGGGAAAATTAAACGTGGTAATAGAGAGATTATTGTTGAATCTAAAACTGGAGATATTAGTAAGTATTTAGTAAAACTTTCTAACCAAATTTTAGTTCAAGAAAATGACTTTATTAAAGCAGGTATGCCTTTATCAGACGGAGCTACAACTCCTTCAGATATTTTAAGAATTAAAGGACCAGCTGCGGTACAAGAATACTTAGTAAATGAAATACAAGAAGTATATCGTTTACAAGGTGTGAAAATTAATGATAAACATTTCGAAGTTGTTGTTCGTCAAATGATGCGTAAAGTTAAAATTATTGATTCTGGGGATACTCTTTTCTTAGAGAACCAATTGATTCATAAAATTGACTTTATCAAAGACAATGATGCTATTTACGGAATGAAAGTTGTTGAAGAAGCAGGAGATTCTGAAAACTTGAAACCAGGTCAAATTATTTCTGCACGTCAATTAAGAGATGAAAATTCTTTATTAAGAAGAAATGATCTTAACTTAGTTGAAGCAAGAGATGCTAAACCAGCAACGGCAGAACAAGTTTTACAAGGTATTACTAGAGCATCACTACAAACAAAATCGTTTATTTCTGCAGCTTCTTTCCAGGAGACTACAAAAGTATTAAACGAGGCTGCTGTAAGTGGTAAAATAGATACATTAGAAGGCTTAAAAGAAAATGTAATTGTTGGTAAGAGAATTCCAGCAGGAACAGGTATGAGAGCTTATGAAAACATTCTAGTTGGTCCTAAAGACGAAATAGAAAAGAGTTTTTAATATAACGTATAAACGTTAAAATTATTAAAAGTTGAATTGTTTAATGTAAGTTATTTACACTATTCAATTCAACTTTTTTTTTGCTTTTAAAACAAAATAACTTTATAAATATGGAAGAAAATCAAAACAAAGACGGGCAACTAAATATAGAATTAGATCAAGAAATTGCAGAAGGTACATATTCTAATTTAGCTATTATTAATCATTCTGTATCAGAATTTATAGTAGATTTTATTAACATAATGCCAGGTGTACCAAAGGCTAAAGTTAAATCTAGAATTATATTAACACCACAACATGCCAAGAGATTAACCAAAGCATTAGCAGATAATGTTAGGAAATTTGAAGAAGCTAATGGTGAGATTAAAGATTATGAACAACCTCCAGTTCCAATGAATTTTGGACCTACAGGACAAGCATAAAAAAAAGCGAAACCTTTATGTTTCGCTTTTTTTATTATATTTTTCTAGTTCTATTTAGTAACCAATAATCAGCTAAAACTAAAGCAGTCATTGCTTCTACAATAGGTACAGCTCTGGGTACAACACAGGGGTCATGTCTTCCTTTACCTGTAATTTTTGTTATTTCATTTTCAGAATTAATTGTTTGTTGAGAACTCATTATTGTTGCAACAGGTTTAAAGGCGACTCTGAAATAAATATCCATTCCGTTACTTATACCTCCTTGTATTCCTCCAGAAAGATTAGATTGTGTAGAGCCATCAGCATTAAACACATCATTATGTTCTGTACCTTTCATTTTTGCACCACAAAAACCACTTCCAAATTCGAAACCTTTAACAGCGTTTATAGAAAGCATAGCTTTACCTAACTCTGCATGTAATTTATTAAAAATTGGTTCACCTAAACCAACAGGAACATTTTGTACTACACAAGTAATAGTACCACCAATAGTATCTCCTGCTTTTCTAATTTCTTGTATTCTATTAATCATTTTTTCTGCAGAAGCTTCGTCTGGGCAACGAACAATATTACTTTCTGTTTTAGAAAAATCTAAATCTTGATAAGGTTTATCAATAAAAATCTCTCCAACAGAAGATGTAAAGGCATTTATATTTATAGATGAAATTAATTGCTTTGCTAAAGCACCTGCAACAACCCAGTTAGCGGTTTCACGTGCAGAACTTCTACCACCACCTCTAAAATCTCTAAAACCATATTTTTGATCATAAGTAAAATCTGCATGAGAAGGCCTATAAACATTAGTGTTATGGTTGTAATCTTTAGATTTTTGATTTGTATTTCTGATAATAAAACCAATAGATGTTCCTGTTGTTTTGCCTTCAAAAATACCAGATAAAAACTCTACCGTATCTGGTTCTTTACGTTGTGTAACAATTTTAGATTGCCCAGGTTTACGTCTATTTAGTTCCTCTTGAATAGCTTCAAAATTAATTTCTAAACCAGCAGGAAAGCCGTCTATAACTCCACCAATAGCTGTTCCATGCGATTCGCCATAAGTTGTGACTCTTAATAAATTTCCAAAAGAATTAAATGACATTGTTTTTTTATTTGAATAAGTTACAAATATACTAAAGTGATTAAAAGAAGTTTCTATTTTTATAGGTTTTATAACGATTTCCATATTTTCTTATATTTTAATAAGGCTTGATAATGAGTGTGCTATGAAGGATTCTTAATTATATTCAAAAAAATATAAAAATAATTGCTTTTTTGTTTTTTTGAATTAAAAAAGCTTTGTATATTTGCAGCCGCATTCAGGGAATACCTGATGAGACACACTGGAGAAATGGCAGAGCGGTCGAATGCGGTAGTCTTGAAAACTATTGACTGTAACAGGTCCGGGGGTTCGAATCCCTCTTTCTCCGCAAAACCTTGCAATTTATTGCAAGGTTTTTTTTTGTTCTAAACTTTTTTTATTTTTTTTAAAATAACATATATTTTTATGTGACTTTTTTAAATGTTTTGTTTCTTATAAACATATGTTATAAACATTAAAATACTTAATAGTTGTTTCCTTACTTAACAAATGTTAATATTTTCCCATTTTTCGTTTTGTTGGGTTTGTTTATTTTATATATTTGCCATCCCCCAAAATAAGTGTTAAAATATTTATCTAAAATAAAGAGTGTTGGGGGAATTAAAACTTACCAAAAAATTTATTGAAACTAATAATAAAGTTATACTGATAATTCATTATCGAATTTATCAATAAAAATTTACGTCTAAATATTTCTTGTGCATTAACAAGAAACTTTTAGACGTATTGTTGTTTAAAAATAATTAATATTAATATGAGGAAAATTTACTTATTCAAAAACAAACCTTTTAGTAAAAAGAAAAGGGTTTCATTTATTTTAACATTATTTACTATTATCTTATTTAATAGTAATGTGTTTTCTCAAACTTGTAATTTAAATGCAGGTAACAGTAAAACAATTTGTGTTTCTGAAGGATTGACTTTAATAAGTTCTTCTTTTGGAATTGCACCAGGAGATACAGACCCTAAAGTGGTTAATCCTAGGTGGGTTCAATTATCTGGACCTAGTGTAGTTTTACAAACTGCAAATTCTCCTTCTACAGTTGTAGATGGTTTACTTGGTGGAGAAGTTTATACATTTAGGTTATTAGGAGAATGTTTTGATGGATCTGGAGATAATACTCAAGATGTAATAATTACTGTAAATGAGAACACTTTAGCTACAGCTGGTGCAGACCAAATAAGTTGTCCTGGTACTTATTCTCTTTCGGGGAATTCACCAAATACAGCTATTGGAGAAGTAGGAGTTTGGACTATTGAAGGAAATAATAGTGCAGGTGTTACTATTACAGATATTAATTCACCAAATACAACAATACAACTTGGTGCTACTGATGTTGGAGACACTGCTATAAGATGGTCTATAAGTAATCCTTCTCAGGCAATTACTTGTCCAACATCTGATGTTGTCGTAATTACTAATCTAGGTGGAGATCCGGTTGTTAACGCTGGCCCAGACTTAGAGGCATTTACTGATGTTACTGAATGTTATACAAATTTTAAATCTGTAACTATGTCTGCCTCTATTGGTGGTAATGGTAACGGACAAATTGGTACTTGGTCTTTTGTTTCTGGTCCTGCTTTACCAAATATAAATAATGTAAATAGTCCTAATACTGTAGTTAGTCAATTAACAGAAGGTACTTATGTTTTAAGATGGTCTGTGAATGGACCATGTGCAACAGGTACTGACACTGTTACTATAAATGTACCACCAGCAACTCAACAAAATACAGGTTCAGATGCTGGACCAGACCAAGTTTATTGTGCACCAATTTCTTCTACAGTATTAGAAGGAAATCTTCCTCTTTATACTGGTGAAACAGGTTTATGGACTCAAATAGATGGTAATGCTCCTGTAACTTTTGGTGATGCTACAAGTAATACAACAACAGTTTCTGGAATTAACGGTACTTCTACTTATAGATTTAGATGGACAATTACTGCTCCTAATCTAGGAAACCCATTATACGAGTGTGATGATTTTGATGTTGTAAGAATTTTATTTAGAAATGATCCTACTACAATTGATGTAAATGGTGCAGCTAACACAGTTGTTTTACCAAATACGCCAGCCAACCCAGTTCCAAATTCACCATACAATAGTGTAAATTTACCATATACATTTACAGGTGGAACTAATACAAATGCAGTTTTAATAAGCGGGCCAGGTACTGTGGTTCCTGTTTATACTTTTTCGTCTGGTAACTTAAATGTTTCTGGTTTAGATGATATTGGAACTTATGTAATTCGTGTTACTAGATTTTCAGTAGGAGAAGGCTTAACAGGTTGTGGTACTGCTACAGAGGATATTACAATAATAGTTTCTGAGGCACCAGGTGCAAACCAAGATTTAAAAGCAAATGCAGGTACAGATTCTGTTTTACCTTGTGGTGCTGCTTCAACTAATTTAGCAGGTAACGATCCATCAAACACCGCAGCAGGTGAAACAAATGTTTATACAGGTTATTGGACACAATTAACAGGACCAAGTATAGGTGTCTTTGGTGATGAAACTGTTTATAATACTTTGGTAACAGTTAGTTCATCTGGTGTTTATACTTTTAGGTGGCATATAGTAAGTGGTCCTGCGGGTTCTACACCATCTACGGATGATACACAAGTTACAGTTTCAATAACACCTAATTCAAAAATTATTGCTCCAGCAACAACTACTAATTTGTGTGCTGGCGATTTTATATTAGAAGCTACTCCGTTAGCGGCTAATGAAGTAGGGGAATGGGTTCAAGTTGATACTAATCCTTCAGTAGTATTTTCAGATAAAAACAATATTAGAACTACAGTAGGTTTAGATCCTAATAATACATATATAATAGAATGGCAAGTAGCTACTAATGGAACTACACCTTGTACATATGCAACATCAGTTACTTTACAAGTAGATTCTAATATTGCACCTAGTGCAGCTGCAGCAGGAGATGATGTTTGTTTGCCAGGTGGTACTACTAGTGTAACTCTAAATGCAGATGCTTCTAGTTTTAATGATACAAATGCCACTTATGGGGTATGGACAATAGTATCTAAGCCAAATGGAGCGCCAGATCCTACTACAACATATGGTCTTAAAACTGCAGGACAAGATTCTGTAGATGGACAAGTTGCTATTCCTATGCAAGGTGCAGTAGTTGCACAAGATGCAGTTGCAGCACAAAATGCAGTGGTAATGCAAGATGCAGTTTTAGCTCAGATAGCTATTGTAGCATCTCCTACACCTCAAGATATTGCATTTCAGCCAGCAGTTTTAGCACAACCAGCAGTTTTAGCACAACCAGCAGTTTCAGCTCAACCAGCAGTTTCAGCTCAACCAGCTATTCCTTATCAAGCAGCAGTTGCGTATCAACCAGCACAAGGAGGGCAGCCAGAAGTTTTAGCGCAACCAGAAGTTTTAGCGCAACCAGAAGTTTTAGCACAAGATGCTGTTTTGGCTCAACCAGCTGTTTTGGCTCAACCAGCAGTTTTAGCACAAGCTGAAGTTCCTGCTCAAACAAATGTAGTAATAACTGCGGCAGAAGCACAAGATGCAGTTTCAGCACAAGATGCAGTTTCAACACAAGATGCAGTTTCAGCACAAGATGCAGTTTCTGCACAATCTGCAGTTACAGCTCAAGATGAAGTTATAGGTCAGGCAGCAATTCCAGATTATTTTTATTCTGCAACAGATGCAGATCCAAATGCTACTTATGCTGGTTTACAACCAGGACAGTATGTTTTTCAATGGGAAACTAAAAACGACAGTGCGTGTACTACTATGTTTACAGATACAGTTTCTGTAACTGTAGATCCAGGTACAATATATGATGCAGGAACTATTACAGATGTTTGTGCAACAAGCCAACCAATATCTGTTACAATGAATGCAGATGATCCTGCAGTTCATGGTTTTACTGGTACTTGGGTTTTAAAAGACGGAGACAATTCTTGGTCTGTTGATGATATAAATTCTCCTACCGCAACATTCTCTAATCTAAAACCTGGGTTTTCTTATGAGTTTGAATGGAATGTAGATAAAGGTCTTTGTACATATGACAATCCAGATTCTGTTACATTTGATGTTTATTTACAAGCAGAAGATGCTACTTTAACAGGAGCTTCTTCAGATGCAACATGTGGTACTTCTTATGTCTCTTCACAAGTAGATAATCCTCCAACAATATATGGAGGTATTGGTACACAGGTTGTAGCAACTCCAGGAAACGGAGGTTCAGGAATTTGGTCTATTGTTTCAGGACCAAACTCGCCAACATTAAATGCTACAAATCCAGATCTTACTTTAAGTGGTTTATCTACTGGTGTATATGTTTTTAGATGGACAGTTACTTCAGATAATCCTTTTTGTCCACCAACAGTGCCTTCAGTAGATTTTACATTAACTGTAAGCGAGCCTGCAGATGCTGGTTTAGATTTAGAATTGTGTGACGCAACATCAGCATTTCTTCAAGGTAATGCAACTCTTTCTAATAATGGTACTTGGACATTTTTAAGTTCTACAGGAATCGATTCTCCTACGCCAGTTTCAATAGGAAATGGAACAGCTAGTGTAGCTATTATTCCAGGAAACACATACGTATTTACATATACTACCCCAGGAGTTCCTTGTGGAGATTCAGATACGGTAACTATAAGAAACAGTGCTCCGCCAGAAGCACCAAATGCTGGTACAGACCAAGAGGTTTGTTTAGCAGTAACTAATGTGGCTGTTATGAATGCAACACCTTTAACTTCGCCAAGTGAAGGGAATTGGACAGTTATTAGTGAACCAGCTCCTGGTGCAGCAAACATCATTACGCTTAACGACCCTACAACTAATATTGAACTTTCTACAACAGTTGAAGGTCTATATATATTTCAATTTCAATCTACTAACCCAGGAAGTAATTGTACTAATGGTATTAGCGATTTTGTTCGTGTTAATTCTTATTTAGAGCCAAGTGATGCAGTTATTACTCCAATTCCAGATAATTCTTGTCAATTTTCTACAGTATTAGAAGCTACAGCACCTGTTAATGGTTTAGGTAAATGGGAACTTATTTCAAGTGCAAGTTTAGATGAAAACGGAGTTGCATATGGTAATGCAGCATACGATCCACCAGCATCTTATACTCCTGGAGATATTTCATTAGATAGTCCTAATAACCCAACTACAAATATTTCAGTAGTTAATGAATATACATTAGCATTGGGAGATTATTCTTTTAGATGGAAAGTAACAAATGGTACTTGTGCATCAAAAGAAGACATTATAACAATTACATATAATGGAGTACCACCAACAGATCCAGACGCAGGTGTAAATCAGTTTTTGTGTGCTTCTTCAGATGTTATAATGAATGGAAATAATATTATAACAGGTTCGGGTAAATGGACACAAGTAGGTACTACACCAGCGATAGTAAATTTTGCTAATCCTTTTAGCGAAGATTCTGCAGTTAGTGGATTAACCACAGCAGGAACATACCAATTTATGTGGACTTCTTCTAATGGAGGTTGTTCTTTTTCTGATACAATGGAAGTTGTAATTACAGATAATGTTGCTAGTGCAAATGCAGGAGTAGATCAAAATTTATCTCAGTTTGATGCAGTTGTTTTAGCAGCAAATGATCCTTTACCGGGAGAAGGTGTTTGGACTTTTGTTTCAGGACCAAATACACCAAATATTTTAGATATTAACAATCCAGCTACAGGAGTTGCAGGTACAATTCCTGGAACATATGAATTTACTTGGACGGTTGCAAACAGCCCATGTGCTACAACAACAGATAATGTAGTTATAGTAATTAAACCAAGTGTAGATTTAAGTTTAGATAAAACATTAATTACAGCTTTACCTGTAAATGTTGGAGATACATTAGATTTTCAAATTGTAGTTACAAATAATAATGCAAGTTTTGATGGAACAGGAGTTGATGTATTGGATGTATTACCAGTAGGATATTCGATAGTTACAGGTTCTGTTACAAACGGAGGAGTTTATAACTCTGGTGGACGTAGTATAAATTGGAGTGGTTTAACAATACCTAAATCTAGTACTGTTACTTTAACATATAAAGTTACTGTAGAAGCTACAGGACCTTATGTTAATACTGCCGAAATTACTAGTTTAGATCAATCAGATCCAGATTCAACACCAAATAATCAAGTAGCTACAGAAGATGATCAAAGTTCTGTGACAGCTGCTCCAGGACCAGTTGTAGATATTAATTTATTGAAAACTGTTAATAATTCATCTCCTAGTGTAGGGTCTAATGTTATTTTTACTATTACAGTAAATAATAACGGACCAAGTGATGCTACAGGTGTTGCTGTTAGAGATGTATTGCCTTCTGGTTATACATATGTAAGTTCTAATTCTATTACCGGAGCATCTAGTATAGATGATTCTTCACCTTCTTCTGGTACAGGGATTGTATGGACAGTAGGAAGTTTAACAAACGGAGCTTCAAAATCTTTAGATATTACAGCAACTGTTAATGCTACAGGTTCTTATAATAATACAGCTTTAGTATCTGCAACCAATGAAACAGATTCAGACACATCTAACAACCAAGAATCTGAAACATTAACACCAGTTGCTATTGCAGATTTAAGTTTAGCAAAAACAGTAAGTGCACCAGCTAATGGTACAAGTTATTTAGTAGGTGAAAAAGTAACATTTACTATAAGAGTTGATAATGCAGGACCAAGTGTTGCAACAGGAGTTAACGTAGTAGAATATTTACCAACGGGTTATTTATATGACACAGATAATGGTTCTGGTGCTTATACACCTGCTACAGGTTCTTGGGTTATAGGGAATATTAACGGAGGTGCTTTTGCTACTTTAGAAATAGAAGCTTTTATAAATGATGCAGGAAATTATAATAATGTTGCAGAGATAGTACATTCAGATCAACAAGATCCAGATTCTACTCCAGGTAACAATACAATTACAGAAGATGATCAAGCACAAGTAGATATTTCACCATTAAAAGTGGCAGATTTATCACTAGTTAAAACGGTAGATGTTGCTTCTCCTAGAGTTGGCGATAATGTTACTTTTAGATTGGCTTTAAGTAATGCAGGGCCAAGTGATGCTACATCTGTAGTTGTAAATGATGATTTACCAGTTGGCTATACATTTGTTAGTTATACATCAACTTCAGGAGCTTACAATTCAACTTCGGGAGAATGGACACTTTCAGGAAGCGTTTTAAATGGAAAAACAGAATTTTTAGATATTGTTGTTAAAGTAAATGCAGCAACAGGAGCTTTAAATGAATACAAAAATGACGCAGAAGTAACTGCAAGTGATCAATTTGACCCAAATTCTACTGTAAATGATGGTATTGGTGATGATTCTTCAACAGCAAGTACAACTCCAACACCTTTAATCGATTTATCACTAACAAAATCAGTAAATAATGTACAAGCAGTAGCGGGTACAGATGTTGTATTTACAGTAATTGTATCTAATGATGGTCCTAGTAATGCAACGGGAGTAGTTGTAACAGATCAATTACCTTCAGGATATACTTTAGTGAGTCATACAGGTGGTACCAATTATGTGCCAGCAACTGGTGTTTGGACAATAGGAAATATTGCAAACGGAACAACAGCAACTTTAAATGTTACAGCTACTGTTAATGCTACAGGAGATTATACAAATGTTGCTGAAATAACTAGTGCTACAGAAACAGATTTAGATTCTTCTATTAATAATGATGATTTAACAGAAGATGATCAGGATCAAGTAACAGTATCTAGAGATCCTTTGGTTAATTTAAGTTTAACAAAAGGAGTAGATGTAGCTTCTCCAAATGTGGGAGATAATGTTGATTTTACAATAACAGTTACAAATGCAGGACCTAGTGATGCTACTGGAGTTGTAGTTACAGACAAATTACCAAGTGGTTATAGTTTTGTAAGTTCTACACCAACAACAGGTACATATGATCCAGTATCAGGTTCATGGACTATTGGTAATTTAGGTATAGGTGCTACTACATTAATAGTTACAGCAAAAGTATTACCTACTGGTAACTATAATAATGTTGCAGAAGTTACAGGTACTAATGAAGTTGATGGAAATTCTACACCAGGAAATAATGATATTCTTGAAGATGACCAAGAAGAAGTTGTAGTAACTCCTGTTCAAAGTGCAGATTTATCTGTTGCAAAAGTAGTAGATGTTCAATCTCCAAATGTAGGAGACAATGTTACTTTTACTATTGATGTAAGTAATGCAGGACCAAGTGATGCTACAAATGTTATAATTACAGATCAATTACCTTCTGGTTACCAATTTGTAAGTGCAAGTCCTACAGCAGGTATGTACAATAATACAACAGGATTATGGACAGTTTCTAGACCAATTTTAGCAGGTACAACAGAAACAATTCAAATAGTTGCTACTGTATTAGAAAGTGGAAATTATATAAATAATGCAGAAGTAACAAGTAGTGATCAAGCAGATCCAGATTCTACAGTAAATGATGGAGCAGGAGATGATTTTTCTACAGTAACACCTACACCAATTGCTTTAGTAGATCTTGCCTTAATAAAAAGAATAGACAATGCTACACCAGATGTAGGTTCTGATGTTGTCTTTACTATAGAAATTGTTAATAATGGACCAAGTAATGCAACAGGAGTTGTTTCAAATGATGTTTTACCTACAGGATATTCTTGGGTAAGTGATGACAGTGCTGGGGCTTATGTTCCTGGTACTGGTGTTTGGACTATTGGTAGTTTAGCTAACGGAACAACAACAAGCTTAAATATTACTGCAACAGTATTAGCAACTGGCGTGTATACAAATACAGCAGATGTAAGTAGTACAGAAGCAGATTCAAATACGGCTAACAATTCTAACAGTATTTCTAGTAATCCTAGAGATATTGCAGATTTAACAGTATCAAAAACAGTTGTAAATGCAGCACCAAATGTGGGTGAGAATGCAGTGTTTAATATATCTGTTACAAATGTTGGTCCAAGTGATGCAACAGGTGTTGTAGTTACAGATAAATTGCCTTCAGGATATTCTTTTGTTTCTTCAATTCCATCAGGAACAACTACATATAATAGTGTTTCGGGAGCTTGGAATGTTGGAAGTTTAGCAGAAGGAGTTACTGCAACTTTAACTATCACAGCTAAAGTATTAGGAACAGGAGATTATGATAATGTAGCACAAGTTACAGGTTCAGATCAATTTGACCCAAATTCTACGCCAAATAACAATAATCCGGCAGAAAATGATTATAGTGAAGTACCAGTTACTCCTATTAATAGTTCAAATCTTGTAACAACTAAAGAGGTAGATAATGCAATTCCTAATGAAGGAGATACAATTATTTATAAAATTGTAGTTACAAATAATGGAGGAACAACTGCTGCAACAGGTGTTAATTTAACAGATAATTTACCAGCAGGAGTTACTTACGTAAGTGATGATAGTTCAGGAGCCTATAATTCAGGTTCTGGAATTTGGACAATTGGTGACTTAGCGGTTAACGCAAGTGTAACTTTAAATATAACAGCAACCGTTAATTCAGGAACCAGTGCAACTACTATCACCAATACAACAACTGCAGCAAGTGGAGATCAAACAGATCCAACGACAGCAGATGATGTTTTAGCTGTTGATATTATTGTAGGTAATAGTGCAGATGTTGTTTTAGCAAAAATAGTTGACAA
>NZ_JAWZSV010000007.1:0-201973 GCF_033875165.1 Polaribacter sp. PL03
ATAATTTGAGTTCTAAAGTTGCTTTTTCGTACGTTTTTTTTCGCCAGGGATCTTTTTGTGTTTTCATAAGTGACTATAATTAAGTGTTTAATTTTTAGTCAACCTATTTCAGGAAAGTACATAAGTGCAATTGTTTCAACATTATTTTCTACTGCCAATTGCAGAAGTTCAATTTCGGAAAAAGTACCAAAACGTAAAGAATAATATGTATGACAATTTAAATACATCATTGTCTTCTATGAGCTAAAAGTACTGGTGGTTCTCCGTTAAAAGGATTATCAAAACGACCTATGGACTTTGCTCCCATAGATTTCGCTCTCATAACACTCAATTCTCCAAAACGATTTCTAATATCATCCATAGAATTATATAAATCGAGCATTTTTTGCGAATCATCAAATAAATTAATCTGATAATTACCACTAACAATATCTGTAATCTTTACTCCAACTAAACGAATTAACAATCTTCTTTGATACAGTTTTTTAAATAATTCCAATACTGTAGGGATTATTATATGATCTGCACTTGTATATGGAATTTTAATCTGTTTTGTATAAGTATTAAAATCTGAATATCTAATTTTAACACTAATTCCTGAAGCTAACTTATCACCTTTCCTCAATTGATAAGCTAAGTTTTCTGCCATTGCAAAAATAGTTTCATTTAGTTTTTTTACATCTATAGTATCTTTATTGAAAGTGCGTTCTGTAGAAATTGATTTTCTTTCATGAAAAGGTATTAATGGTGGGTTATCAATTCCATTAGCACGTCTCCAGATAGTTTTTCCATTTAGCCCTAAAACACTAATCATCATTTCAACAGGCATTTCTTGAATTACCTGTACTTTTTCTACACCTAAATTTCTTAAAATTTGGTATGTTTTTTCTCCAACAGATGGAATCTTACGAATTGATAAAGGTGCAAGAAACTCTTTTTCAAATCCTTCATTAATTAACAACTGATTATTTGGCTTTGCTTCTCCTGTAGCTACTTTTGAAACAATCTTATTCTGAGACATTCCAAATGAAATAGGCAAACCACTTTCTTTTATAATGCGTTGCCTTAATTCTGAAGCATACTTATAACTTCCAAAAAACGCATCCATTCCTGTTAAATCTGCATAAAATTCATCTATACTTGCTTTTTCAAAAAGAGGTACTTTTTCTTTGACTATTTCTGTTACAATTTGAGAATATTTAGAATAAATACTTGTATTCCCACGAATAGTAATTGCTTCTGGGCATAACCTCTTTGCAACCTTCATTGACATACCAGAATGAACACCAAAATTCCTTGTCTCATAACTGCATGCAGCTACAACACCTCTGTCTCCTGTTCCACCAACAAGCAATGGTTTATTTTGCAAACGACTATCTATCAAGCGTTCGCACGAAACAAAAAAAGTATCTAAATCGAGATGTAATATATTTTTTTTCACACTACAAAATTAACTACAAAAACAAACAATTATTGCTTACATTTGTAGTATTATGAAAATTATATCAAAAAACATCCGTCATTTAAGAGGTTTAAAGGAACTTTCTCAAGAACGTTTAGCAGACGATTTAAAAGTAACTAGATCTAGAATAGGCTCTTATGAAGAGAATAGATCTTCACCAACTTTAGAATTCTTAATAGATTTCTCTAATTATTTTAAAATTCCAATTGATATTTTATTGAAAAACGATTTGACAAAAACCAATGATGTTTCATTTATAGAAATAGGAAGTAAACGTGTCTTATTTCCTATTACTGTCGATTCGGAAAATGAAAATTTAATTGAAGTAGTTTCTGCTAAAACTTCTGCTGGTTATTTATTGGGCTATGATGACCCTGAATATATTGAGCAGTTAGAAAAGATAAAACTACCTTTTTTACCCACTGGTAAACATAGAGCATTCCCTATTAAAGGAGATTCAATGTTACCTATGAAAGATGGCTCTTACGTGGTTGCTGAATTTGTAGAAAATATTATAGATATTAAAAATGGAACTTCTTATATCGTAGTCACTAAAAATGATGGTATGACCTACAAACGAGTGTATAGCCAAATTGAGGAAAAAAGAAGTTTACTCTTAAAACCAGATAACAGAGAATATCAGTCTTATGAAGTCCCTTTAGAAGAAGTCTTAGAACTTTGGAAATTTACTTGTAGTATAAATACGCAAGAATATGAAGAACACGAATTGAAATTGAGTAGTATTATGCAAATGTTTAATGGATTAGGGGTGGAATTAAAGCAGTTGAAAAAGTTGGTTAAGTAAACTGAATTAAGTAATTTTGAGTATGTTTTTTTTGCAAAAAGTCCTCTAAATCTAAAATGTAATACCCTTTTGCATTAAGTTCATAGTAGTTCATTCCATTGCTTAGATACCACATTTAAGCACTAACGTTTAATTCTTGTACTTAGTTTTGCAATAATAATTGCAATAAAAAAGATAAATTGCAATTATTATTGAATTTACTCTTAAACGTCTTGATTTAAGGGATTTTACAATATGTGGTTGTCTGCAATAGTCATTGCAATAACTATTGCAATAACAATTGCAATAACTATTACAATAACAATTGCAATAACAATTGCAATAACTATTGCAATAACAATTGCAATAACTATTACAATAACAATTGCAATAACAATTGCAATAACTATTGCAATAACGATTGCAATAACTATTACAATAACAATTGCAATAACTATTACAATAACAATTGCAATAACTATTACAATTGTATTAACATCTTCTAAATAGTTAATTAGGAATATTGTGGATTTTGCAATAATGAAAAAACGTTGCAATACTGTATGAATATTTATTTTTTAAACAATGATTATATTGTCTTTCAGTTTTTGAATTAGAATACTCACTATTTATTTTACTTAAAATATGAAAGTAGTTTCTGCCACTTTCTCCAAATTCATTTGCAAAACTGCAGCCAATAGAAAACCAAGTTTCATAACCAACAGTAACATCAATATTTTTTTGTTGAATTTCATTTATTTTTTTCTCAACATTATTTTTAATGGTATTTGAATCATTTGTTTTTATATACGTTTTTCTTTGTTGCTGTTTTGTTGCTTTTTTTAAAATTTGATTGAATTTTGTTGCTGAATGATTAAAATATGCATCATCATCTATTGAATATCCACGAAGTCTTGAAATATCTTTACAGCTTTTATCTATTACAATGCCAAGGTTTTTAAACTTTAATAGCAACGCTTCAAAATGTTGTTGGTGTTTTGTTGGTTCACTTATTGGAATTAATCCCCAATAACCTTTTCCAGAAACAGATAAACCACAATAAGCGACTTCTTTTATTTTTCTAATTTCATTTTTTAAGTTTTCATAGTTTTTAATATGCAAATTATCTTTGTAATCAATGTCAAATTGAATAAATCCAGAATGTTTAATAAGATTTTTTGCGCATCTTTTAGAAAATGTTCCACTAGGAGTAATTGCAGGAAGTTTAGATTTTAAAACTTTTTTGATTTCTTCATCTGTGGTGTTTCTTATTTTTTCGACTTCTAGGTAATGCTTTGTGGAATTTAACCAAGCTAATAAATTTATTTCTTTAGGTTCAGTTGCTTTATAGTTTAAAAAAGCACTGATATTGATGTCTAATATTGATTTTTGTATCATAATTGAAAATAAGTTTTAAAGGTTTGTTAAGTTGGTTGGTCAAGTTTGTTAATTGATTAACCAACCTTTATGTAGAGTAGGTCGGTTGGTTGTATGTATATACATAGCTTTGACTAACTAGCTCTAAATCTATCAGAAAGTTTAAAAGGCTCTTGCTGGTTTTTTCTGATTATCATTTTACTTGCTTCATAAAATGTTTTCCAGTCTCTTATTGCTGTGTTTTCAATATTGATATCGTATTTAGCTAATATGTTTTTTAAAAATCGTTGAAAATCTTTACTTAACAATTCTGTTTTGTCAATGAAGACTTCATTCAGAATAGTTTTGTGAACATCTTCTGTTGTGTCTCTAGGTAACCTTATCCTTTTTTCAGAATTACTAGTGCTGTGACTATTATCAACAAAGTATGGTAAGCCATTCTCGTTAACGGAAAAACTAATAGGTTGTATGTCTATTCCTCTACTATGTGATGGAGTTACAGTTGAAATATCTCTGTCTTTTTCTACAGAAAGAACAGTTTCGGCTTTTTGTAAAATAATACTACCTAAATGCCCTTTTGCATTATTATCTCCTTTGTTTTGATGAACAATTGTAATTAAGTGAATGTTTAGTTCGGCAGTCCACTTCATAATATCATTTACGATGCTAACGGCACTTTCTTCATTGTTGTAGCCTACGATTAAGTCTGCAATACCATCAATAACCACTAATTTTAAGTCTTTTGTATTGTAAATGGCTTCCTTAATAATTTCAGCTCTTAATTTTGGAGCATAAGGTCTTAAGCAAAAACACCGATAATATTTTTGACTAATTTCTTTATCATCAATAAGAGATATTATTCTTCTTGATACCTTTTGAGTATGGTACTCGCTTTGTTCTGTATCGAAATGTAATACTGTGGTATTTGGGATTTCAGTTTTTATTCTTTGAAAATTTCCATTATCGTCTATGGCTGCAGCAATTAGAATGGATAAGAAGAAAGTTTTTTTACTCTTGGATTTTCCTGTAATACAAGAGAAATTGCCTAAAGTACCGTAAGAAATATTATCAATACTTAATACGGTTGGAGGCTTTTCAATGGCGGAAAAAGGATCTATTTCCGCCTCTGTTAAAAGTTGTTTTATTGATTTAGGTTCTAGGTTTGTTTTATTGGTATTTAAACTTAAACCTTCTTCAGTATTAACTTCATTTTTAGTATCTTGCAATTGATTTTTAACCGAATCTTGGGTGCTATTTATAGTGCCTTTTTTTTGTGATTTATCCATAACTAATAGATGATTTTAGTTAATGAATTTTCTACTTCATGTATTTTGTATCTTTTCTTGTTGCTAATTCTGTAGGCTGTTAAAATATTTCGATGTGTCCAGTCATCGACGGTTACTAGTGAAATTGATAGTCGTTCTCCAACTTGTTTTCTAGTAATCCATTCTGTTGGTTTTTGGGGTTGAAAACTATCTTTAAGAGGAGCTAAGATTTTTTCTACAGCTGTAGAAATGCTTTTTGTTAATTCTTCTGGATTAACATGATGTACTTGTGTGATTTTTGGATTTTCCATAACTATATTGTTTTATTGTTATGGCAAATTTCTAATTTAAAGAAAGTAAAGCTGTTCTGTAAAAATTCTATAAAGTTCTAACTTTGTTCTTTTTTATTCTACAATGACTCTTTTATAAAATTTATTGCAATATTGTTGTAGTTTTTTGGATTTGAAAGTTTTGTTGTAGTTTTTGGTAAATAATTTTCATTAATAAGCATTGCTATAAATTTATTTTCATTTCTACCAGTTTGAAATATTTGTTCTGAAGTCATAATTTTATCATTTTGCATGGCTTTTGCGTTTTTAAAAAAAGCATTGCAGGCAGGTTGAAAGACATTTTTTACAGGCTTGTTATTTATATCGATAGCTTTAATACTTTTAAGATACTTTTTAAATAGATTTTCCTTTTCTAAGTTTATAAAAACTAAAGGGTAGTTTGAGGGTTTTTCTGTCTCAATTTTAGTTTTATTTTCAGGAATTTTTTTATTAGTTTTTTCTAATTCATATTTGCAAAATTCCATGATGTTTTTTGCAATTATAGCTTTTGACCATTTTTCTACTAGTAACATACTTTCCATAGTGCCATAGCCACACAAGTGTAAAAGTAACATTTGTGTAAAACCTTCATTATAAACTACATGCGTTTTTAGCTCGTTTGTTAAAAAAAAGGTTTCCCCAAAAACTAGAACATAATCCTTTTCAAATAATAACCTGTATTCTGAATTAGATTCAATTATTTTTAAATTTTTTCTATATTTTTTTTCTAAAAATTTTAGCCTACTTTTTTTATCTAATTTTTTTTCAAGATAAAACTTTAAATCTTCTATTTCTGATTCAGAGTTTAAATAATGTTTGAACATAAAGTCAAAAAAAATATCTATTAACTCAAAGTTTATGTGATATGCCTTCGTATTAATTTTTTTAGTTAAATTGAATAAATATTCTTTTTTATTTGGTGAAAAGTTAAATGTAGGGTTATTTGAATCATCATATTCTAAGTATATTTTTTTATTGATTAAATATTTGTCTTTTTCATCATTGTTCAGCTTTTCAAACTGCTCAATATCTATAATTTCTTCAATTGCTTTTATTATTTTGATGCTATTCTTTTGTTGTTTTTCTTCTTTCATAATTTTATTCGTTTTATGAAAAGAAACTATTTTCAGAAATTTTCAACGCTCTTTCATCATCAGTTATTCTAATATAATTAAGGAAAACTTTTTCAGAAGTATGACCGCTAATTGACATAATGTCTAGGGAAGGCATTCCTGCAAAATAGGCATTGGTGCAAAACGAACGTCTAGATGTGTGATTTGAAATTAATTCGTATTTTTTCTTTGTACCTGTAATTTCCTTGCCTCCTTTGATTTTCTTTATTATAATCTCTTCATTTAATTTTGCTTTTGCTCCAATCTTTTTTAAAGCTAAATTAATGTGTTGTTCAGGCATTCTTTTAGGTGGGTTTCCATCATTCTTTTTTAAGATATTCTCTACAATTGGGTGTATAGGGATGGGTAAATACTTTCCTGTTTTTTGTACGATTACTCTAAAAAAACGTTTTCCATTACTCTCATGGATATTATTTTTGGTTAGACCATTAAAATCCGATACTCTCAAACCAGTGTATGCTCCGATAATAAATAAGTCACGTGCATTGTTTAGTGTTGGATCATGACTATAATCAATATTAATAATTTTATTTAACTCAGTTTCATTTAAGTATACTTGTGTAGATTTTGCACTTGGTTTTATGAAACGCTTACTTTGAAAACTTAAATTTGTGTTTAGACTTTCTTCAGTAGCGGCATTCATAAAAACTTTAAGTTGTTTAATGAATTTTCCAATAGTATTTAATGAGAAATCTAAACTTTCTAGGTATTCAATAAATAAACCATAGAAATCCATGTTTATTGATTCAAAGTTAATTGAATAACTATATTTCTGTTCAAAGTCCTTTAGAAGATCTACTGTTCTTTCATATTCTTTTATAGTTCTATTAGAAAGTGTTCTGCCTGTACTATCAATAATTCTATTCTTAGATTGGTCAATAAATTGTCTAGAAAAAGTATATAGTGTTAGTTTTTCTTCTGTAGTTTTTTTGCCAAAGTAGATGTCAATATCTTTTTTGAGTTGTGATTCAATTTCTGACGTTTCGTAAAAATCGTAGCTTGTTATTTTTTTTAGAACAAAACTTTTAAAATCAGATAGTTTTTTATTGAGGTTGTCTTTAATTTCAGAAACATCACTCATGTTTCTAATTTTTTGATTTCTATCATCCCAATACTTTGGGTGAATTTTTAATTTTGTAGCACCTCTTATTCTATTTTTTGCAGATAGATTTACCGCATAATAAATAGTAACAAATTTTGCTGCTTTCTTGTCTCTAAGAAGAAATTTAACCGAAGCCATGAAGTAATGATTTTTTAACCAATCCAAAGATAGTTAAATAATTATTTGTGTCGGTATTTGTGTCGGTATTTTACCTATTTCACTTTGTTTTTCTTTTTCTTGCTTATTTAAAATAGCTTTTAATCCCTTTAATATAAAGGGAAAAACTATATTTTAGAAAAATATAGAAAAGTATTGGTTAGTCCTTGTAGGCCAACAAGTAAAAATCCTATAAACATTACGTTTATAGGATTTTTTGTTTTTAGACATTAAACATGTTTTAGACTTCATAATTACTTAATTTTAGAACATACTTTCATTTTATTTAGATAGAAGATATTTTAAGGTGTGTATTCTAAATAAGCTACTTCTTATTGAAGCCTATTTTAAATAATTCTACTATTACTTATAGTATATTGGGTTAATAAGAATTAAAATATACTTTAGTAATATAACTTAAGCTAAAGGAAATACTACTCTTATATTCTTCTTTATTTTTTAAGATAATATTTAATTACAAAAGGGTAATTTATGTGAATATAATTACTTCATCTTAAACTTATCTTTGTGAAGGTTCTAATTTAATAGCATTGAGATAAATTATAAAAACAAAAAAAAATGGACATAAAAAACTTAAGAATAGTGTTTCTGTTAACATGTATTATTTTTTGTTTCGCTTGTGGGAATCAAAAAAAAATATTGAATAGTGTAACTGATTCAAAAGAAAAAATTATGCCTTTTTCTGATTTGAGTAACAAAGGAGGTTGGAAACTAAGAACAGATATAAGTGATGAGTTTGATGGAGATTTAATAGATGAAGATAAATGGTATATAGTTGGTAAATTTGATGCTCAAGGGAACCCTTTTTATATACACCCAGACAAACCAAATAAAAAGGTTTGGAAAGGTCGTGCACCATCTCAATTTTCTGGAAGAAACTATCGATTAGAAAACGGAAAATTAATATTAGAAACTCGCTGGGAGCCAGAATTTCCTTTTTCTAATGACAAACAAAAACCTTGGGGTAAAAAAGAAGGCGAGGTTGCAAAGTTTGAAAACCTAACAACAGCTTGTTTTATTGGTCGTAGAGAATTTAAATATGGCTATATGGAAATTAAAAGTAAAGCTGCAGATGCAGAAATTACTAGTGCTTTTTGGGGAATTGGAAGTCAGACAGAATTGGATATTTTCGAGCAGTTTGGAGATCATAGGCAAGAACGTAAAGAAGCAAATGGAAAAGATAGAGAACTTTGGTGGTCTATACATGATTGGAGTAAAGCAGGTAAAGGAAAAACTGTGTACACAGAGCATTTAGATTATGGTTTTAGAGTTGCAGATGATTTTCATGTGTATGGAATCGAATGGAATGAAAACGGCCTGAAGTTATATGTAGATGGGAAATATAAAACAGGTGCAACTAAAGAGCAAGTAGATGCTTATGCTAAAGAAAAAAACTTACCAAATGGTTGGGTTTTAAATGGGCCTATTTCTATTTGGTTAGATCAAGAAACATTTCCTTGGCATGGTGTGCCAGACAGTAAAGAAGATTTAGAATTGAATAGTCCAGAGGGTAAAAAAGATGATGGAATTGTAGATTATGAAATTGAGTATATGAGAGTTTGGCAAAAAATATAATAGAATAAAATGAAGAAATTTACATATTTAATGGCTCTTTTATTTGTAGTCTTATTTTTTTCTTGTGGAGAGAATAGCGATGTTTTTAAAGGAGATGTAAGAGAAGTAGAAGAGGAGGTAGAAACGATTATAAATTCTAACTATCCATTATCAGATCAAATGAATAATGGTAAATGGGTCTTAAATACGGATGTAAGTGATGAGTTTAAAACGAGTGTTTTAAACGAAGATAAATGGCAAATTCAAGGAAAAAATGACATTTATAAATCTAATTTTATTGGTAGAGCACCCTCTCAATTTTCTGTAAATAATGCAATAGTTGAAGATGATAAATTAAAGATTCTTACAAAATGGGAACCTGATTTTAATTTTCATCCAACAAGAACACAAACTGTAAATGGTGTTACTTACAAATATGAAAATATTACCACAGCAGCCGTTATTAGTAAAAAACAGTTTACGTATGGTTATATGGAAATTAAATGTAGAGCTGCAGATGCTCAAATAACAAGTGCATTTTGGGCATTAGGAGCTAGGTCTTCTGAAATGGATATGTTCGAAATGTTTGGAGGCCATAAAACAAATGCAGATTGGAGAAAAAGGTTGAAGTTTAATATTATTAGTTGGAATCCAGATAATTTTTATTATTTACCAAACGGAAAAGGACCTGTTTATACAAGTAATATACAAGTTGAGGAAAATACAGCAGATGATTTTCATGTGTATGGTTTCGATTGGACATCAGAATATATAAATATATATATAGATGGTGTTTTGCACCCAGAAGGAACCATTTTAAAATCTACATTAACTAATAATGGCGCAAACCCAGAAAAATGGGTTACAGATGTACCTTATTGGATTTGGTTTGATTCAGAAACCTTCCCTTGGTTAGGAATACCAGAGGAATTAGATTTACCTAAACCAGCAGAATATCAAATAGAGTACATAAGAGTTTGGCAGAAAAATTAAGAAAGAAAAAGAAAGAAACAACTAATTATTAATTTAAAATTATAGAAACATGAGAAAGATTGTTTTAACATTGTTGTTATTGGTAACGTTTACAGTTACTTACGGTCAGAATAAATATCAAGAAAGACAAAGTAAATATTTTGTAGAAGCAGCAGCAAAAGAATTTAGTTTAAGTGAAGTACAGCAAAAAGAACTTAAAGAAATAAGAACAAAAATGGTTGTAGCCTACGGGGAATCTCAGGTGTCATTTAAAAGCGGTGCTATTACAAAAGAACAAAAACAAGCAAAAAATAGAGAAGTAAGTAAAGAATTTAATAATTCTGTAATTAAAATGACGGGTAAAAAATACAAAGATTTAGCTCCATTTTTTAAAAGAATGAGAGAAGAATTGAAAAAGGTTAAGTAATTATTTTAAGTTTAAACCTGAATATTTAAGATTATTAAAAATGAAATTATCAAATAAAATAACAGTTTTTACAGTAATTTTTACGCTCTTTTTAATGAGTTGTAATTCATCTAAAAGTAAAATAGCTACTAAAAATGTTGATGTAAAAAAAACGACAAATAAGCCAAATATTTTGGTAATACTTTGTGATGATTTAGGATATTCAGATCTAGGCTTTAACGGCTCTAAAGATATTCCAACCCCTAATTTAGATGCTTTAGCTAATAACGGAACCATTTTTACTTCTGCATATGTAGCACATCCCTTTTGTGGACCAAGTAGAGCAGCATTAATGACGGGTTTATACCCTCATAAAATTGGCGCTCAATTTAATTTGCCTCCAAATAGTGGAGAAACTATTAAGAAAGGAATTTCTTTAGAAGAAACTTTTATTAGTAAAGTATTAAATAATGTAGGTTACCAAACTGGTATTATTGGTAAATGGCATTTGGGTTCTAATGCAGAATTTCATCCTAACGTTAGAGGTTTTGATGACTTTTTTGGTTTTTTAGGTGGAGGTCATAATTATTTTCCGGAACAATATAGAAAAGCTTATGCCCAACAAGAAGCTAATGGGAGAAAGATTATTTGGGATTATTTGCATCCTATAGAGCATAATGGTAAACAAATTAAAGAGACAGAATATTTAACAGATGCTTTTTCTCGTGAAGCTGTGCGTTTTATAGATGATGCATCTAAAACAGAAGATCCGTTCTTTTTATATATGTCTTACAATGCACCACACACGCCATTAGAAGCAAAAGAAGAAGATTTAAAGCTATTCTCTCATATAAAAAATAAAAAAAGAAGAACGTATGCAGCTATGGTTTATGCTGTAGACAGAGGTGTAAAAAGAATTGTAGATGAGTTAAAAGAATCTGGGCAGTATGAAAATACGCTAATTGTTTTCTTTAGTGATAATGGAGGTAAAGTAAAAGCAGGTGCTACTAACTTTCCTTTAAAAGAAGGTAAAGGAAGTGCTTACGAAGGTGGTTTTAGAGTTCCAATGTTTTTTCATTGGCCAAATGTTGTTCCTGCAGGTAAAAAGTACGATTTTAATGTTTCTGCTTTAGATTTATACCCAACTTTTGCAAGATTAGCAGGTGCTGAAATTCCTGAAGGAAAAAGATTAGACGGAAAGAATATATGGGATAATTTCTTAATGAATAAAAATTCTCATAAAGATGATAATATTTATGTTATGCGCCATAGAAATGGTTATAGTGATGTAGCTGTTAGAAAAAACGATTGGAAAGCAGTAAAAGTGTATCAACAAAACTGGAAATTATTTAATATTGGTGTTGATATGGCCGAAAATAACGATGTAAGAAAAGATCACTTAGACATCTTAAAAGGATTGGTAGGCGAAGCTAAAGATTGGAGCGGAACCCACTTACAACCAAATTGGTGGCATGACGAGAAAACAGGTATTGAATGGAAAAAAGATAATATGCCTAAATTTGAGGTTACCTTTAAAATAAACTAAGAATAAGAAAACGCTACATTAAAGAATAATTTACTAGATTTTAAAAATTTTTAGTTTTTAAAATTATACAAACAATACAAATGACAATTCCTAAATATTTTATAAGTTGCGACTGGGGTACTACTAATTTTAGGTTAAGATTAGTAGAAACAGACTCACTAAAAGTTCTGCAAGAACATAAAACAAAACAAGGAGTTAGAAGGGTTTATGAAAAATTTACTTTGCAGTCTGAATTTTCTCAAAAGATTTTTTTTTCTAACTACTTAAAAGAGCAACTTAAAGAATTTCCTTTAGAACATAGAAAAAGTATTATAGTAATTGCAGGTATGGCTTCTGCTAATATTGGGCTTCAAGAATTAGAATATGCAGACTTACCAATTAACCCAAATAAAAATGATCTTTCTTGGAAGCATTTATTACTTGAAAACGGATTAGATGTTCTTTTAATCTCTGGTGTAAAAAGTGAACTTGGAATGATGAGAGGAGAAGAGGTTCAAGCTGTTGGTTTATCAGAATTATTAGAGCCATATAAAAAAGGAGTTTTGCTTTTACCAGGAACGCACAGTAAACACATTGTTTATGAGAATGAAATGTTTACAAAGCTAAAAACTTATATGACTGGAGAATTGTTTGAAGTACTTTCTAGGAGGAGTATTTTAAAAAACTCTGTGTCTAAAAATACTTGGTCAGAAAAAAGAAAAATAGCATTTACAAAAGGTGTGCAATCTGGTTTTGACGGGCACTTAACATCGAACTTATTTTCCATTAGAGCGCAACACATTATTAATGGCGCTAAAAAGAAGAATAACTATTACGTTTTAAGCGGAATGTTAATTGGTGAAGAGTTATCTTATTTAAAAAAGGTAAATGAAACTGTGTTTTTAGCAGCTTCAGAACCAATGCTTTCTATGTATGAATTGGCTTTAAAAACAATTCTAAAAGAAAATCAATTGGTAAAATTTAATGCAAATAATTTAGAAAAGGCCTTTTTAAAAGGTCAAAAAAATATACTACTACAATATGTTAAATAACAATTCTTTTTCTTGGAAATTATATGATAAAGCACCAATTGTTGGTATTATTAGAGGGCAATCTTTAGAAACTACACTTGCTATTGTAAAATCTTATTTAGAAGCTGGTTTTTATACAATAGAAGTAACTATGAATACTCCTGATGCAGAAAAAATAATAGCAACATTAGTAACTAACTTTCCTGAGTTAAATGTTGGTGCAGGAACAGTTTGTAATAAAGAAGATTTAGAAAAAGCTTTAAATGCAGGTTCTCAATTTATAGTAACTCCTATTATAGATGAAGAAATAATAAAAACGTGTGTTTCTAGAAAAATTCCAATTTTTCCAGGAGCTTTTACTCCAACAGAAATATATAAAGCATGGTCTTTAGGTGCTTCTGCTGTTAAGATTTTTCCGGCCACTCAATTAGGTGTAACTTATATTAAAGATGTTTTAGGTCCGCTAAATACTATAAAATTATTACCAACGGGAGGTGTTTCGAAAGAAAATATTAAATCGTTTTTTGATGTTGGTGTTGTAGGTGTTGGTATGGGAAGTTCTTTATTAGATAAAAACTTAATAAAAAACAATGATTTTGAAGGTTTAAAAAATCATTTTATCAGTATAAAGAAAGAGATTGAAAATTATATAAAATAATATTCTTCATTTTTTTTCATGTAAATATTATGTTCTAATTTTCTTTAAATTAGCTAACTAATGTTAAAAAATAGAACATTAATTAATCAGATGTAAAAATTACTTATATTTGTTAGGATGAAGTTAGTTTTAAAAAAATCAGATTCTGTTGTTAGTAAAAAACTGAATATCCATACTAGAGATGTTCCTTGTTTGGATGCTATGTGGCATTATCATCCAGAAATAGAACTTCTTTATATAACTCAAAGTAATGGTATTCGTTTTGTTGGAGATAGTGTTGCTCCTTTTTTTCCAGGAGATTTAGTTTTAGTAGGATCTTATCTTCCGCATTTATGGCGAAATGATGCATCTTATTATACTGAAGAAACTACAGAGCAGGTAAAAACTATAGTAACTAAATTTACAAAAGATTTTCTAGGAGACGAGGTTTTTAAAATTGCTGAATTTTATGAAATTAAAAAACTGATTGATGATTGTAAATTTGGTTTATCTTTTGGTAAAGAAATTAGCAAACACCTTCATGATGATATTGTACAGCTACCTACATTATCTCCTACAAGGCAGTATATAAAATTATTAGATATTTTAGATAAATTATCTTTAGTATCGAAAGAAGATAGAACTGTTTTGTCGTCTTCAGATATGAGGCAAACAACCACAGAAAGTTCAGAAAGAATAGATACTGTTTTAAAATATATTTCAGATAATTATGCGTCTAGTATTAGTTTAGATAATATTTCTGGTGTTGCATGTATGACTACAAATTCTTTTTGTAGGTTCTTTAAAAAAATGACTAATAAATCTTTTACACAATTCTTAAACGAAATTAGAATTAAAAATGCTTCTAGAATTTTAGTTCAAGAAAATACTCCTATTTCTGAAGTTTGTTACATAGTTGGTTTTAATTCACTTACAAATTTTAATAAACAATTTAAACAAATTATGGGTGCTACTCCTAAGAAATTTAGAGAAGCTATCTAATCGTTTAATTTTTTCTTCCTTTTAGTGACAACAAAGTGTTAGTTAGGGTTAATTTTAGCTTAACTTATATTTTAATTACTTCTTATTTTTGATAGACTAAAAACTTATTTAGTTCATCTAGAATAAATTATGGTAAAGACTAACCTTTATAAAAGAATTTTTTTTAGCGTATTGCCTTTCTTATGTTTCTGTCTTTTATTAAGTTTTTTTAATAATTTAAACGGACAAATTTTACCATTATCAGATATACAAAACACAGGGAATTGGATATTAAACACTAATATTTCTGATGAGTTTTCAATAAATTATTTAGATGAGAACCATTGGTTTATTCAAGGTAGAGCTTCATCGCAGTTTTCAACAGAAAAAATTCGTTTAGAAAATGGTAAATTAAAAATACAAACTAATTGGGGACCTAAATATAACTTTAATCCACAAGTTGTTAATGATGGTTTAAGAGTTAGAATAGAAGCAAAAGATATTTCTACGGGTTCTAGTACAATGTATATAGATGATATTTTTATTAAACCAACAAATACTTTAAATGTAGATAGCTTTTTAATTGATTTGGGAGAAAGTATTGTTTATCCAAACTCTATTAATAAGAAAGAATTTACAACCATAAATATTTCATCAAAAAAAGCCAAAGAACTTTTTCTACACAATATTAATGGTGTTCAGTTACTAAAAATGAATAAAACAACAGAACCATTTGCTGTACCAATTGCAAATTTATCTTCTAGCGTTTATTTTCTCACAGTAATTTCAAATTAAAAGAGAGAAATAAAAAAAAATAATAATTAAATAATTTTAAATGAAAAATAAATACACATTTTCTGCACTATTGGTTGTAATCTTTTTTACAATTAATGTTTTTGGGCAAACAACAGACGGAACTAGACCAAATATCATTGTAATTTTAGCTGATGATTTAGGATATGCAGATGTTGGTTTTAATAGAGAAGCAAGTTTTCCTGCAGACCAAGGAATAATACCAACTCCAAATATAGATGCATTAGCAAATACAGGTGTTATAATGAAAAATGCGCACGTAGTTCATCCTTTTTGTGGACCAAGTAGAGTAGCGCTTTTAACGGGTATATATCCTCATAGAATTGGTGCGCAATATAATTTACCAAATGATATTAATACACCTTTAGGAATACCTCAATCTGAAGTTTATTTTTCTGAAGTATTACAAGACGCTGGTTATAATACATCTGCAATAGGTAAATGGCATTTAGGTTTCGAAGATGGTAAATTTCAGCCTTTAGATAGAGGATTCGATCATTTCTTTGGTTTTTTAGGTGGAGGAAAGAACTATTTCGAGAGCTATTATGAGAACTCTTTTTATAATAGAAAAGATGGTTCTAATCCTGTTACAAATGAATATCAAGATCCATTACAAAGAAACAAAAACTATATAGATAGAAATGAATATAGTGATGATACGGATGAAGATTTTTTAACAGATGTTCTTACGGATAATGCAATACAATATCTTGCAGAAAATAAGACTAAGACAGATCCTTTCTTTATGTATTTGGCATACAATGCACCGCACACGCCATTGCAAGCAAAACAAGCGGAAATAAATAAATTTAAGGCAGACAATCCTAATTTTGAAAGTTTAGTTAGAAGTAGTACTTATATTACAGAATCAGATCCTGTTAAAAAGAAAAGTACACAAGCAGAAAAAGATGCTTTAATTGAAGAATTTGTAAAAGCCCGTATTGTTTATGCAACTATGACAGTTAATATGGACAATAATATTGGTAGAGTTGTAGCAGAATTAAAAAAAGATATAAATGTATTTAACAACACTGTTATTATCTTTTTAAGTGATAATGGTGGTTATAGGTGGAGTAAAGGAGCAGTAAATTACCCGCTACAACAACAAAAAGGAAGTGTTCTAGAAGGCGGTCATAAAGTGCCAATGTTTGTAAGCTGGCCAAATAAAATTACATCTGCAAGTACGTATGACTATCAAGTAAGTTCATTAGATATTTATCCAACTTTAGCAAATTTAGCAGGTGCTACAATTCCGGTAACAAAAAAGATTGATGGAAAAGGGTTTATGGATGAAATAATTGCAAATCAAAAAGTGAGAGCAGATGATGATGCATTATATGTTGTTAGACCTCAAAATGGTTTTCATAACGGAGCAATTGTTTCTTATCCTTGGAAATTAACAAAAACAGGAGGAAATGGAAAATGGAGATTACATAATATTAAAAATGATCCTGGAGAAAATACAGATGTAAGGGCTACGGCAATTGATGCTGAAGTTATTATTAAGAACCTTTTAGATAAAGCCGTTTTATGGGTTAAAGAATTTAAAGATGTAAAACCAGCTTGGTTTGATCATGAAAGAGGAGCAGGCCATCCGCACAGAACTTTATGGTTTGATACACAAACGTTACCACAATATGATAAGCTTTTTGAAAGCTCTGAAGTAGCTTTAGGGTTAAACAATGTTTTTAAAAATGTATTTAAAGTGTATCCTAACCCTGTTTCTAAAACATTTAGTATTCAATTAAATGAAGAGTACAAAAACTTAAAAGTTGAGGTATTTTCATCTACAGGTAAATTAATAAAAACAATTAATACTATTAATTCTAAGACAGAGGTAGACACTGCTAATTTGAGTTCAGGTGTTTATTATATAAGGATAAAAACTGATAATAATTTTTCCATAGAGAAAATAATAAAATTATAATTTTTTTAAGCCTAAAACATTAATTGTGTTTTAGGCTTTTTTCTTACTAGAAATTAAAAATTAATTCTATACTTCATTCCTTTTTCACCAATATCAGTTTGTAAATGAAAACTAGTAATATCAATCTAAGTTTATTATTGGCCTTTTTTATATGAAGGGTAAAATAATTTTAAACACGTTGTTCAGAGTGTTTGTTATCAATATACTACATAAAAGTGTTAAAATACTGCTGTTTTAAGATAAGATGAGGTAATTAATTGGATATGTTGTTTGTTAATTTTACAAAGAATATTTTTTTAATAAAATACAAACTTTAGATTATGATTAAAAAATTACAAAAAAAAAGGTTTTTAACACTAGCCCTTCTTGTCTTATTAAGTTTTCAGATGAATGCACAGTATCGCTTTGAATTTAATGATGCAGCAACTGGAACGGATAGGTGGAATACAACCACTCGACTTACTTCAATACAGAATAAAAACTCTGTAACATACACTACAACGTTAGGAAATAATCCAACGATTCAAATATTAGATTTAGCTTTAGATACAGGTGCGCCAGCCAATGATCAAACATATGTACAAACAGCAAGATCAAGAAGATTAATGGCTATAACAATAAAGAATAGTAATACGGCTGGTCCTACTTACTTAAGGGTTTCTTGGATTAAACCGAGTAATACTTCACAAAATTTCTTTGTTAATCAAGTTATTACAGCAGGAGATACAGAGTTTAAAACTTATTTAATAGATTTAGCTGCTTATGGTGGTTTTGGTACTGGACAGACGAATAACCCAAGAGCGGAATGGAATGGAATAAGAAATGACATTAGACTGCAGTTTAAAACTGATAATTCTTCAGGAAATGGAATTAATTATAACTTTGTAGGTGCTGAAATTGAAATTGAAAAAATTGAATTTTTAAATAATCATTTTACAAATGCAAGTCTTTCTAATGATAATTGGGGGAATCCTAATAATTGGTTGTTTGCCGTTCCAGGTACTGAAGAAATTACTTCAGGAAATTTTCTTGCAGAAGATGTTTTCATAGGTGGCGATATAGTAAACGCAAACTTAAATGTTAACGTAAGTGCTGCTCAAGTAAAAAGCATTTCATTAGGTAACGGAGCCAAACTAAATAATGATACTCCGGTTAATATTGGAACGGATAATATCTATTTTGGTTTTAAATCTTCGTTTAACGTAAATAGCGGTTCAAATGTATCTGGTGTAGCTGCTGCATCATACAAGATAGATGTACCAGATACAAATTGGCACATGATTAGTGCACCAGTTATTGGAGAAAAATATGACGATGCTTGGGTTGCTGCAAATAATATTGCTTCAGGTACATTAAATGCTACTAATAAAGGAATAGGTAGATATGTGAATACGGCACCAAATAGTACAACCGGACATTGGAGATATTTTCAAGGAGGAGCTGCAGAAGAAACATTTAATGTTGGTGCTGGTTATAGTATAAAAAGAAGCACCAAGGGAATTATTGAGTTTAAAGGAACTGGTATTAGAGGTGGTGTAAATTTTACAACCGGTATATCTCAAGGCGGTACAAATGGTACAGATTGGAATTTAATAGGAAGTCAATATACTTCATATTTAAATTCGGCTACATTTTTAACAGATAATAATGCTACTCTACCAGCTGCAAATAAAGCACTATATGTTTGGGATGCTTCATCTTCATCTTATACATCTTTAACTGTCGGTAATTTATTGCCAGGGCAAGCGTTTTTTATTAAGACCAACGGTGTAGGTTCTACTGCAATATTTAATTCTGAAGCTAATAATTTAGATGTTGGTAATTCTAGTGTTTTTTATAGAGCAGTTACACCCAAAGTAACTCTTTCTATAACTAGCGGTAGAAAAACGTTAAAATCTTACATTAGTTATGTAGGTGGTAAAACAGCTAGTTTAGATCCAGGATTTGATATTGGTCTTTTTAGTGGTGTAAGCTCTAATTTAAGTATTTATACTCATTTGTTAGAAAATAATGAAGGAATTAGTTTAGAAAGACAAGCGTTACCAAATACAAATTTAGAGTCAATGGTAATTCCGGTAGGTGTAAAAGCACCAGCTAATAAAGAAATTATTTTTTCTGCGGAAGTATCAAATTTACCAAGTGGTATAAAAGTGTTCCTAGAAGACAAACAAGAAAAAACATTTACTCGTATAGATGAAGTTAACCAGAAGTATAAAGTAACGTTAACAGAAAAATTAGATGGTGTAGGTCGTTTTTATTTGCATACATCTACTAAAAGTACTTTATCTATAAATAAAGGAGAGTTAGAGGGAGTAAGTCTATTTAAATCAAATAAAGCTACATTAAAAATTGTAGGCTTACAAAAGGGTAAAGCATCTTTACTTTTATTTAATATTAAAGGACAAAAAATATTAAGTTCTTCTTTTGATGCTAATGGACTAAAAGAAATCTCTTTGCCAAAATTAGCTACCGGAGTTTATTTAGTTAAGTTAATTACAGAATCTGGTAAATTAAATAAGAAAATAATTTTAGAATAATTAACGAGAAACTTAAATTAAACATCATGAAAAAACAAACAGAAAACACTAAAAATATTTCTCGTAAAGACGCTTTAAAAAAAATTGGAAATTATGGTAAATATGCAGGATTAACAGCATTAGGTACATACATGATTTTAAACCCACAAAAGGCACAAGCTCAAAGCCCAGAAATGCCTGGAACCGGGTTTTAGTAACAGCAATAAAGTTTAAATATAAAAAATCTGTTGGAGTTTTTCTTCAACAGATTTTTTGTGTTTAAAAAGGTAATAAGTACATGTGAAAAAAATGTTAAGAGTTGGTAAAATAGTGTTAATAAAAGGTAAATTTAGTTGAAAAAACAGTTAATATTTATCGAAATTTGAAAAATGAAGAAGGTATTTTATCAAATTCACAAAATTTATTAATTCAAAAAACCCAGAAAATTATGAGAAAAAAGCTATTTAAAAATAGTTCTTGTTTATCCTTATTTAAAAATTTAAGGAGAATAGGACTGTTCTTATTTTGTCTAATTACTATTCCAATGTTTGCCAATTCTGGTGAATTAGAATTAGGTGATAATAAGTCAGAAAAAATAAAAATTCAACAGAAAATAACTGGAACAGTTTCTGATGAGAGTGGACCAGTACCAGGAGTAAGTGTTCAGGTAAAGGGAAGTACAACTGGTGTTGCTACAGATTTTGATGGAAATTATTCTATTTCTGTAACAGATACTAATAGTATTTTAGTTTTCTCTTCTATAGGATACAAATCTAAAGAAGTTCTTGTTGGTAATAGAACTACTATAAATGTTGTTCTAGAGGGTGATATTGCTAGTTTAGATGAGGTTGTTATTGTAGGTTATACATCAAAAAAAAGAGGTGAAGTAACAGGTTCTATTAGTACTCTTAAAGCAGAAGATATTGAGAATACTTCTAATAAAGAAGTCGCTAAATCTTTAGCGGGTAGGGTTACAGGATTAATTGTTTCAGATAGAGGTGGTTACCCGGGATCTAATAATGATGTTACCTTGTTAATTAGAGGCCAATCTACTTTAAATAATAATGCTCCATTAATTTTAATAGATGGTGTTCAATCTGGTCTGGGGACCTTTAATCAATTAGCTCCACAAGATATAGATAATTTAAGTGTTTTAAAAGATGGAGCAGCCGCTGTTTATGGTAATAGAGCTGCAAACGGAGTAATTATTGTAACAACTAAAAGAGGTAAAATGGGTAAGCCAAAAATTACTGCATCTACTTCTTATAGTGTATCTTCATTTTCTGCTTTTCCAGACCAAATGTCATCAGAACAGTTTGCTATTTATGAAAATGAAATTGCAAATAGAAACGGTATTGCATTACCTTTTACGCAAACAGAGATAGATAATTATGGCGCTGGTAATGATCCAATTAATTTTCCAAATACAAATTGGGCAGAACTTACGTTTGCAAAGACAGCACCAGAAACAAGAAATTCAATTTCAATTTCTGGAGGTACAGAACGAACTAAATATTTTGTGAGTGCAGATCTTATTGATAGAGAGGGTATGTTTGCTTCTGGAGATTTAGGTTTTAAGCAGAGTCAAGTTAGATCTAATTTAGATGTTAAAATTACAGATGATGTTAAGTTAAGTATAGATTTATCGGGTAGGTTTGCAGAGAATAAAGCCCCAGGCGTAGATGCAGGTTTTATTTATAAGCACATTTATACAAATTTTCCTACAGAAGTTGGCATATATCCAAATGGCTTACCTGCAAGAGGTGGAGAGGATGGTGCTAATCCTGTAATAATGTCGAGTAGAGAATCTGGTTTTCAGGAAACTAGTACAAATGACTTACGAGGTAGGTTTGCAATTGACTGGAAGTTAGATAAAATAACAAAAGGATTAAGTTTTAATAGTTATGCAGGAATTAGAAGAATGAATAATGATCAAACTTCTTTTTATACTCCATGGACATATTATACGTTTAATCAAACTACAGATGAATACAGTCCACAAACGGGTAACTCACAAGATGGAAAAGTGAATATTTTAAGAGAAACTTTCTGGAAGTTTGATGAAGCTTTAATTAATGCCTCTTTTCGTTACAACAACACTTTCAACGATGTACATTCATTAAGTGGTTTAATTGCTATTGAACAACAAACTTCAAAAACAAGTACATTTTATGCGCAAGCAAGTAATTTACCATCAACAGATTTGCCTTATTTATTTGCAGGTGATCCAGAAACGGCTATTAATTCTGGTACAGCAGGAGAAGATGCGTTGTTAAGTTATTTTGGTACTCTTTCTTATGATTATGACAAAAAATACTTTGTAGATTTAACTGTACGTAGAGATGGTTCAAGTAGGTTTGGACCAGGAAATCAATTTGGTACTTTTTATAGTGTAGGTGGTAATTGGGCAATTGGTAAAGAAAGTTTTTTAGAAGATGTTTCTTGGTTAGATGCACTTTCATTAAGAGGATCTCATGCTGTTATGGGTAACGATAGAATACCCGCTTTTCAGCATTTAGCTCAATTTAGTTTTGGTAATACAAACCCCAATAGCTCAAGACCTAATTATTATGTATTTGGTGAATCGGGTTCAGTTTTTAATGGTTACAGAACTGGTGTAGCTCCAAACCCTAATATTACTTGGGAAACAGCAACCATGCAAAATATTGCAGTAGCTTTTTCTATGTTCGATAATAGATTATCTGGAGAAGTAAATTTTTACAAACAGAAAAGAGAAGACATTTTAGTAGATAATAGTGGTGAAGTACCAGATTTTACGGGTGTTCAATTACCAGATGAAAATTTAGGAAGAGTTGATAGTCATGGTGTAGAAGTTACTTTAGGTTGGGCAGATAAAATAGGAGAAGTTTCTTATAATCTTGGGTTTAATCTAACACAAGCAAAAAACGAAGTAATTTTCTTACCACAACCAGCTAATACGCCAGAAGCATTAAGAAGAGAAGGTTCACAAATAGGTTCTTATGTTGTTGCTCCTACAAGCGGAATATTTAGAGATCAAGCACATGTAGATGCTACAGCTGTAAAAAAGGCTGGAACTGTAGAAGGAGAACCAATTTATGTTGATACCAATGAAGATGGAGTTATTGATGATGGAGATTATATTAGAGTTAACTCATCAAATATTCCAGAAATACAATATGGTTTTACAGGAGGGGTAAAATACAAGAATTTTAACTTCGGTTTCTTGTTACAAGGACAAGCAAAAGCAGATATGTTAGTGTTTTTTGATGGAAACGGTTCAAAACCAGAACATGTATTTAATCAAAGATGGACTCCGGAAAATAGAAATGCAAGATATCCAAGAGCTTTTGGTTTAAATGATACTTACAGTGGTATTCAAAATGGAAACCCAGATAACTTTGTAGGCGCAGACCTATGGTTACATGATGCTTCTTTCTTAAGATTAAAAGAAGTTGAGATTGGATATACTTTATCAAAAAAGAAAACAACGTTTGCCGATATAAAAATATTTGCAAGAGGTTTTAACCTATTAACAATGTTTTCAGAAGTACAAAAGTTAGGTTTAGATCCAGAAGCAACTGGTTATAATAACTTTAGAGGAGCAACATATCCATCTTTAAAGACGTATACTTTTGGTTTAAATTTTACTTTTTAATATAAAAATAAAACAGAAATAATGAAAAAAATAAAAAAGATATACTTATTTATAGCTATAGGTTTTTTATCTACGACTAGTTGTGAAGATGTTTTGCAGACAACTAATTTAGGTGCTTTTCCAGAAGATATTGTATTTAGTGATCCAGCTCAATTAGAAAGAGTGGTGTTCTCTGCTTACAATAGCACTAATGGCTGGGCTCTTAATAAAACAGTTTGGTGGTCTAGAAGATTCAATGTAGAAGTTGGCTCTTTTGAAGCAAAATTCAACTTTAAAGATCTAGATAGACTTCGGTTAAGAGGAAATGGATGGAGTGCTTTAAATTATGGTGATTTCAGAAATAAATGGAGAGATTATTATCTTTTTGTAAATGAAATAAATCAATTTTTAGATAAAGTAGATGCTAGTGAAGCAATGCAGGTTGATGCTGCAAAAGTTACAGTTCTAAAAGCAGAGATGAAATTTTTACGTGCAAATATCTATGCTAAATTGATTAAAATGCATGGTGGAGTACCAATTTTTAAAACTGCATTTGGATTAGAATCTGAATTTAATTTACCAAGAAATTCTTACGAAGAATGTGTTAATTTTATTGTTAAAGAATTAGATGAGGCTGCAGCTATGTTGCCAAGTACTCGTCCAGAAAATGAATTTGGTAGAGCAACAAAATTATCTGCACTAGCTGTTAAGTCTAGAGCTTTATTATTTGCTGCTAGTAAATTACATGATCCTTCTACAGCGCCAAGTGGGGCTTTATATGATTATGGAAAAGGAACTAAATGGCAAGATGCAGCAGATGCAGCAAAAGCGGTTATAGATTTAGTAGGTAATCGAAATTTAATTTCAACACCAGATGCAAAATCGTACCAAAATTTATTTTTGTCTGCAAATGAAGATATTCTTTTTGCAAGACCTTATGGTGGTGATTTATATGATTTTGGTTTAGATGTAAATACATTACCAGATCAAACACAGTCTCCTTCAGGTTACGGTGGTTGGGCATTATCATCTCCTACACATAATTTTACATTAGAGTTTAATATGAAAGATGGTACAACAACAAGTGGTACTACTTTTAATGATGCTAACCCTAATGATAATAGAGAAATGAGATACTATGCAGATTTAAACTTTCAAGGATCGAACTTTAGAGGACGTGAGGTAGATTACGCTTTAGCATCAGATCCTTCTCAAGTAGATGGTTTAGATTCATCTAACGGTTCTAAAGTGGGGAGTCCAGGTAATGATGGGCATTCTTCAAAAACTGGCTATAATATTAGAAAATTTCAAAATGAGAGTCTTGTGACTTTAACAGAAACAACCGCTGGTCGCCCATATATTTTATATCGTTTAGCAGAAGTGTATTTAAATTATGCAGAAGCTAACGCAGAAATGGGTAATGATACCGAAGCAAAAATTTACTTAAATAAAGTTTCTTCAAGAGCTTTACAACCAGTAATTACTTCTAATGGAGATGCTTTAAAGGAAGCTATTAAAAGAGAAAGACGTATTGAGCTGGCTTTTGAAGGTCATAATTTTTATGATGAAAGAAGATGGATGAACCCAAGTAATTTAGGTTTTGATGTTAAAGGATTGAAATGGGAAAAAGGTGCTGGAGGTGTATTAAGTAACACAGAGTATAAAGTAGTAACTAGACCTTGGTTTGATAGACAATATTACTTACCAATTCCTAATCAAGAAATTCAAAAAGCTTCTGCATTAGTTCAAAATGCAGGATATTAAAAGCCATTTTATTACATAATATAATTATTTGAATTTGATTTGATTAAAATGCTGTTGGAGAAATTTCAACAGCATTTTTCTTTTCTACAAACCTAAAATTTAGATAATATAGCCTTGAGTTTCGATGAAATTTATTTTTTATTCCAATAATTAAAATTGGAAATTACAGCACAAACCATATTCTAAAAATGAAACCAACAAAAAAAAGATACAACATACTTGCACTAATATTTGGTACGGTTGTAATCAACTATTTAGATAGAACTAATATTTCTGTTGCAGCTTCTGCAATTAGCGAATCTCTAGATCTAACAACAGTTCAAATGGGGTTTGTTTTCTCCGTATTTGGAATTGCATATGCAGCTCTACAGATTCCTGGGGGAATAATAGTAGATAAAGTTAGATTACGATTTTTATATGCATTTATGCTATTCATGTGGTCAGTAGCAACATTATTCCAAGGATTTGTAAATTCTTTTAAACTATTATTAGGCTTAAGAGCTAGTATTGGTGTTTTCGAAGCACCTTCCTATCCTGCAAATAATGCTATTGTTACTAAATGGTTTCCAGAAACGGAACGAGCATCAGCAATTGCTATTTATACTTCGGGTCAATTTATTGGTTTGGCTTTTCTATTTCCCGTATTAACTTTAATTCAAGATAAAGTAGGTTGGCGAGGTTTGTTAATTATTTCTGGAATTATAGGAATTGTATGGTCGGTAGTTTGGTATATTTTTTACAAAGATCCCGATCAACACAAAACAGTAAATGAAGCTGAATTAAAATTGATAGAAGATGGAGGAGGCTTTTCAAAGAATAAAAAAGTTGCTGAAACGAAAGAAAAATTTAATTGGAATGATTTTTACGAAGCTTTCAAGCATAAAAAATTATGGGGAATTTACATTGGTCAATTTTGTATGGGATCAATGTCAATTTTCTTTTTAACATGGTTTCCAACGTATTTAGTAGAATATCGAGGGTTAGATTTTATCAAATCAGGATTTTTAGCATCTATCCCTTTTTTGGCCGCTTTTTGTGGAGTTTTATTAGCAGGTTTTTCTTCAGATTATTTAATCAAAAAAGGAAAATCACCAGAGTTTGCAAGAAAATTACCCGTTCTAGTAGGTTTGTCTTTATCAACCTTAATTATAGGTGCAAACTTTACAGATAGTACCTTCTACATCATTTTATTCTTAACAATTGCTTTTTTTGGAAACGGTTTAGCATCTATCACTTGGATATTTGTTTCCTTAATTGCTCCCAAAAGAATTATTGGTTTGGTAGGTGGCGTTTTTAATTTAATAGGAGGTTTATCTGCAGTAATTATACCCTCAGCAATTGGGTTTTTAGTACAAGATGGAGATTTTAGTCCTGCTTTATTTCTCATTGGAGGTTTAACATTAATCGGTTTCTTGTCGTTCCTTTTTGTGGTTGGAAAAGTAAAAAGGATAGAGTTAGATGAACCAAACGAATTAAAATAAAATATTAAAAAATGAAAATAACAGCAATAAAAACATATCCTGTAAACATTGCAGGCAGAAGTCAGTTAAACGTAAAAGTAGAAACCGAAGCTGGTATTTATGGTTGGGGAGCATCAGGTCTAACAGGTAGAGAATTGGCGGTAATTGGCGCTTTAAATCATTTTAGACCTTTATTAGTTGGTAGAGATGCGCGTCAAATTGGTGCAATTTGGCAAGATTTATACAGAGGACAATATTTTGAAGGAGGAAGAGTTTTAACCGCTGCCATTTCTGCAATAGATATGGCTTTGTATGATATTAAAGGAAAAGATTTAGGCGTTCCTGTTTATGAGTTGTTAGGAGGAAAACAGCGAGATTATGTAGAATGTTTTGCTTCTTTGCGTTTTAGTAGTAAAGAAGAATTAATCAAAAGAGCAAAAATTTTACTAAAAGAAGGATGGAAAATGTTGCGTTTAGCGCCAGCAGAATATGAAGAAGGAAAATTTGCATCTGTTTTTGAACCAAGAGAATCTATTGCAATTATTGCAGAATGGTTAATTGAGTTGAGAAAAGAAGTGGGTTCAGCTCCAGTTATAGGAATTGATTATCACCACCGATTAACAGTACCAGAAACCATTTCTTTTTTACAGAGAATGCCTGTAGGAACCATCGATTTTATTGAAGAACCCATTAGAGATGAATCTCCAGAAGCTTATGAAACATTACGAAAGATGACCAATGTTCCATTTGCAATTGGAGAAGAATTTGCAAGTAAATGGCAATTTTTACCATATATAGAAAAAGGAATTACACAGTTTGCAAGAATTGATGTGTGCAATGTTGGTGGAATTACAGAAGCTATGAAAGTGGCTTCAATGGCAGAGTCTCATTATATCGATTTAATGCCGCATAACCCAATTGGGCCAATTTGTACAGCAGCTACTTTGCATGTGGCAGCTGCAAGTCCTAATTTTAGTTGGTTAGAAGAAATGAATACGCATGTAGAAAACCCAGGTTTAGATGATGCTAATTATTATCCTTTACAACCAAAATTGGAAGGAACTCGTTATAAATTATCAGATGCGCCAGGTTTAGGAGTTGATTTTAATGAAGAACTAGCAATAAAAGAAGGATTTAAAATGGTAGAAGCTCCTCGGTTAAAACGAAATGATGGTTCTTTTACAAATTGGTAAAACTTAAAAAGATAAAAACATATGATTATTTCAAAAATTAAAAATATTTATAGCTCATCTTTTTTTTTGGTAATGATACTTGGGTTTCTTTCTGTGGATAAAATAGCTGCACAAAAAAGACCAAACATCATTATTATGATGAGTGATGATCAAGGTTATGGAGATATAGGTGGGCACGGAAATCCGTATTTGAAAACTCCAAATATGGAAAAAATTGGAGATCAAGGAATAGAAATGACACATTTCTTTTCATATCCTAATTGTTCCGCTACAAGAGCTGCATTATTAACTGGGAGATATCCTTATAGAACAGGAGTTACAGCAGTTACACAAGTAGATCATTTTATGCATACAACAGAAACTACTATTGCTGAAGTTTTAGCTGAAAATGGATATAAAACTGGAATTTTCGGAAAATGGCATTTAGGAGATAATGCACCAATGAGACCTACAGATCAAGGTTTTCAGGAGGCTTTAGTGCATAAAGGTGGTGGAATTGGACAAGCTGCAGGTCCTTCAGGTAATACGTATTTCGACCCAATTTTAGAACACAATAATGTATCTAAAAAATACAAAGGGTATTGTGATGATATTTTTACAGAGGCTGCCTTAGATTTTATGAGTAAAAAAGATGGAAAACCTTTTTTCACATATTTAGCAACCAATTTACCACATTTACCGTTACAAGTTCCTGAGGAAAGAGCAGAACGTTTTAGAAAAATGGGTTTACATGAAGACAATGCACTTACGTATGGTATGATTGATAATATAGATTATAATGTTGGTAGAGTTTTAAGTAAATTAAAAGAGTTAGGAATTGAAGAAAATACAATTGTTATTTTCTTATCTGATAATGGGCCAAGAACGAGAAGAACTAAAAATGATCATTATCCAGGAAGATGGGTTGCTAATTTAAGAGGTACTAAAACAAGTGTGTATGATGCAGGAATTCGTGTGCCTTTTTATGTGAAATGGCCAAAAAAGATAAAACCAAGAAACGAGTCATCAACAATGGGGGCAATTATAGATTTGTTTCCAACCTTGTTGGATGCTGCGAAAGTTTCAGTTCCAAAAAACATTAAAATTGATGGTAAATCTTTAATACCGCTTTGGACAAAAAATGATTCAGAAAATTTAAAAGAGCGAGATTTTGTTGTGCAAATGCATTATGGGCCAACACCTTTTAAGTACATGCACTTTAGTTTAAGAACGCCAAAATACAAATTGGTAAGTCCACATGATTCTCCACACGGAATTGTACATCAACCTACAGATTTCGAATTAAGAAATGTGGTTAAAAACTTAGAATTATATAATGTTGAAAAAGACCCGAGTGAAAGGATAAACATCGCAAATGAATATCCAGTAATTGTAAATGAGATGTTATCTCGTTATGAAGATTGGTTTGATGAGGTTACAGAAGAAAGAGACGCAAGAGGGATTCAGAAAATTTATTTAGGAAATAAAATGCAGCCTCATGTTAATTTATCTCGTTTCGATTGGGGTGGTCCACGTGTAATTTCACGTTTCGATTATGGCGGCCCAAGAGTTGTTGAAGATAATCAGTTAGGTTATTGGCAAGTAAAAACAGAAGAAGGAATTTACAGTATTTCTTATGATTTACCAACGTTAGAAAATGGAGGAATTGCCCATTTAAAATATGGGAAGGTTCATTTGACAATTAATTTAGGGAAAAATCAAAAAAGAGTTACTTTTAAAAATGTAAAACTACCAAAAGGAGAAGGTAATTTTCATGCGTATATTAAAGCGGGTAGATTGCCAGTAGGTCCTCATTTTGTAGATGTAATAAGAACAGACTTATAAAAAAAAAGTTTGTTTTATTTTATAAAAATAGGTTTTTGGATCTTTTAATTGCATTATTTGCGTCATTAATTTAGGAGATTTAGCATGGTAAAATTGTGTTATTAAAAGGTAAGTTTTGTCGTTTAAAAAGTTCATTTTTACTTTTACTTTGTAGGGTAGCTTTTGTTTATTAATGTTCATAAAGAACTATTCAATCAATAAAGAATGAAGAATATTATAATTTTAATCTTTGCACTTGTAACAATTTCTAGTTGTGCACAAAAAAAACCAAATATAGTTTTCTTATTCGCAGATGACGCTGGTTATGCAGATTTTGGTTTTCATGGAAGTAAAGTAATGATAACGCCAAATTTAGATAAATTGGCTAAACAAGGAGTTCGTTTTGAGCAAGCTTATGTTTCAGACCCCACTTGTGGGCCTTCTAGAGCAGGTATAATAACCGGTAAATATCAACAACGTTTTGGTTTTGAAGAAAATAATGTGCCTGGTTATATGAGTGCTGTTTCTGCACAAGATGGTATAGATATGGGAGTTCCTGTAGAAGAAGTTACCATGGCAGATTATCTTAAAAAAGAAGGTTACGCAACTGCTTTTTACGGGAAATGGCATTTAGGAGGAGCAGATAAATTTCATCCAACTAAAAGAGGCTTTGATGAGTTTTATGGCTTTAGAGGTGGTGCTAGGAGTTATTACCCATACAAGAATCCACCAAAAGAAATTTTAAATAAATTAGAAGAAGGTTTTGGCAACTTTAAAGAACACGAAGGTTATTTAACAGATGTTTTAGCAGAGAAATCTATAGATTTTATAGAAAGAAATAAAGAGAAACCATTCTTTGCCTTTTTATCTTTTAATGCGGTGCATACACCAATGAACGCAACCCCAGAAGATATGGCTAAGTTTCCTAATCTTACAGGTAAGCGTAGAGAAGTTGCAGCAATGACATTGGCTTTAGATAGAGCTTGTGGTAAGGTTTTAGATAAGTTAAAAGAATTAGGTTTAGAAGAGAATACAATTGTAATTTTTAGTAATGACAATGGCGGACCTTCAGATAAAAATGCATCAGATAATTATCCATTAAGTGGTTCTAAATCTAATCATTTAGAAGGTGGAGTTAGGGTGCCTTTTTTAATGAAATGGCCAGGGAAAGTAAAAGCAAACACTACTTTTAAAAACCCAATAAGTACTTTAGATTTATTACCAACTTTTTATGCGGCTGCAGGAGGAGATGTCTCTTCTGTAAAAGACTTAGATGGTGTAGATTTATTGCCTTATATAAATGGAAAAATTAACAAAAGGCCTCATGAAACTTTATTTTGGAAGAAAGATGCACGTGCAACAATTAGAAAAGGAGATTGGAAGTTAATTCGTTTTCCAGATAGACCTGCAAAATTATTCTATATTCCTGGAGATATTAAAGAATTGAAAGATTTAGCTTCTTTAGAACCAGATAGATTAAAAGAAATGTACAAGGAATTATATGAGTGGGAACTTACTTTAGAACGCCCAAGATGGATGCTGAAAAAATCTTTTGAAAAAGTAGATATTGATAGGATGGATAAGTATTGGGAAATTGATAAGAAGAAAGAATTTAATGTAAATCAGAAAATTAAAAACTAAATTGATGAAAACAGTTTTCAAAATATTATTTATTATCATTATATTCCTTGGCTATAGTTGTGATAAAGCTACTTTAGGTAAGGTTGAAAAAAATAAAGTAGAAGTTAAATTATCTAAGTATTATCCTTTTTCAGATTTAGAAAATAAAGAAGGTTGGGTTCTAAATGAAGAAATAAGTGACGAATTTGAAGGGACAGAAATAGACACTGCTAAATGGTTTGTAGAAGGCCAAAATGGAGATTATTATATTTGGAAAGGTCGTGCTCCTTCTCAATACGCTCCTCACAATGTAGTTGTTGAAAATGGGAATTTAATATTAAAAACACAATGGGAGCCAGATTATAATTTTGCAAAAGAAAGTTATGCAGATGGTGCTCATAAAGATACTTATGGTGTTCATGAAGGGAAACCTTTACCTATAACTACTGCAGCTGTTGTTAGTAAGAAAAGGTTTTTAAATGGTTATATGGAAATAAAATCGAAAGCACCAAAAGCAGCAATGACAGCAGCGTTTTGGGCAATTGGTTTTGAACAAGAATTAGATATGTACGAGCAATTAGCAGTTCCAAAAATAGCTAAAGAAGGTTCTATAAGTAGTAATACTAATAGAACAGCAGTTCATGATTGGAGTCCACCTTCTACAAGACCAACAAAAGCATTTGGTTACGATGAAAACTTACCATACACAACTTCTGATGATTTTCATGTTTATGGAGTTGAATGGGGAGAAGATTATTTAAAAATTTTTAGAGACGGAAAATTCGTACAAGAATTTACACAAGATGAATTGGGTACAGATTGGGTGTTAAATAACCCTATGGAAATTTGGATAGATTCAGAAATTTTTAAATGGTTAGGAGTACCTCATAAAGAAGAATTACCAGCTACATTTGAAGTAGAATATATGAGAGTTTGGCAAAAAGAATCTAATAATCTATTATTAAAAGATAAAGCTTTTTATGGTTTTGAAGGGCCAATTTTATTTGAGGAAAACCCAAGGCCATTAAAAATGGTTCCAGAAGATGCTACAGCAAATGAGTATCAGAAATTTTGGCTTTTTAACGAAGGGTCAGAAAAATATTTAAAAATTACAGAAGGACATTATGCAAGTGGTGTAGAAGCATTGCAGTTTTTTGGGTATGGAAAGAATGAAAAATTAGAAGTAGAAAAAGTAACTGTTTCTACACCAGAAGGTTCTTTAAATATTGCTGAAGGAAATTATTCACTATCAATGAAAATTTGGTTAGATCAAGGTAGAATTTCAGATAGCATTCATGTAACTCTAATGAATCCTGAATTAAAATTAACCTTTTTAGATTTAAAAAAGTTACCAAGAAAAGAATGGGTAACTATTGATACTAAATTCTCTAGAAAAGAAGCATCAGAAAAAAATGATGGAATGATTATAGAAATTAGAAAAGAAGATTTACCAGAAACAAAAGCTGTTAAATTTTATATTGATGATATTGAGATTAAAAAAGTGAATTAAAATTTTAATTAAATGATACAATTTAAAAGATATACTTTTATAGCATTGTCTGGATTGTTAACAATTGCTAGTATTAGTTGTACACAGAATAATGCTGATGTTAATGTGAAAGCTGAAACTACTTCTCCGATGCCATTTTCTGACCAACAGAATGAAAATGGATGGGTGTTAAATGAAGATTTAAGTGATGAATTTATAGGAACAGAAATAGATACAGTAAAGTGGTTTGTAGAAGGTAGAAATGATAAGTATTATATTTGGAAAGGACGTGCTCCTTCTCAATTTGTTGCTAAAAATGTAATAGTAGAAGATGGTAAGTTAAAGCTAAGAACAGCTTGGGAACCAGATTATCCGTTTATTAAAGAAAGTTATGGCGATGGAAACATGGGAACTTCTCAATATGGTATTTATAAAGACGGATCTCCAATGCCAGTTACTACAGCAGGTGTTTTAACCAACAAACGTTTTTTGTATGGTTATATGGAGGTGAAATCTAAAGTTGGTAATGCTGCAATTACAGGGGCATTTTGGGCAATTGGGCATGAGCAAGAATTAGATGTGTATGAATTAATGGGAAACCCTAAAAACAAGGGAAATATTAGAGCAGATTCTTATTTAGCAACGGCACATGATTGGAGACCACCAGCACAAAGACCTACTAAAATATTTAATCATGATGAAAACTTAGACTTTAGAACTGCAGATGATTTTCATGTATATGGAGCGGAATGGGGTGTAGATTATTTAAAATTATTTATTGATGGAAAACTAATTCGTCATTTTACACAAGATCAATTAGGAACTTCTTTTGTGTTAAATAACCCTATGGAAGTATGGTTAGATTCAGAGATTTTCTTTTGGTTAGGTTTACCTCATAAAGAAGAATTACCGGTAGATTTCGAAATAGAATACATGAGAGTTTGGCAAAAACCTTCGGATAATTTGTTAGCTAAAGATGCCGCTTTTTATGGTTTTGAAGGGCCAGTTTTATTTGAAGAAAACGGAAGACCTTTAACCTTATTACCAGAAAGTTCTGTGCCAGATGATTATCAGAAATTTTGGACAATTGAAGGTGGTTCAGAAAAATATTTATCAATTGCTTATGGCGATTATTACAAAGGTGTAAACAGTTTAGAGTTTGCTGGTTTTAGCAAAACAGAAAGTTTAGAAGTGGACAAAGCGGTTGCTATGGCTCCAGAAGGTTCTTTAAAATTAGAAGCTGGTGAGTTTTCGGTATCTGCTAAGGTTTGGTTAGACCAAGGTGTTATTGCAGATAAAATTAGTCTTGTTTTACAAGATCCTGAATTAAAAGTTACATTTAGTGATCTTAGAAAGTTACCAAGAAGAGAATGGATTACTGTAACATCTAAAATTTCAAGAAAAGTTGCATCAGGAGCAAAAGATGCAATTGCTATTGAAATTGATAAATCAGATTTACCAAAAACAAGAGCTGCTAAATTGTTTATAGACGATATTATCATCAAAAAAAATTAATAAAAAAACATAAAGTTAAGATAACTTATCAAAAATTATAATTAATGAGTACTACTTCAACCATTCATAATAAGGCAATTACAAACACATCAGAAAGTCCGTTTGTAAAACTAAAGAGCATCAATTTTGGTGATTGTAAATGGAGCACTGGCTTTTGGTCAGAAAAAGTAAAAACAGCAGAAGATAAGATGCTACCCTATATGGGCGATCTTTTGTGTGGTGATATTGGTCATGGATTAAATAATTTTAAAATTGCTGCAGGTTTAAAAGAAGGAGAACATAAAGGTTTTTACTGGCATGATGGAGATTTTTTTAAATTTATGGAAGCAAAGATGTATATCTATGCACAAACTAAAGATGCAACTTTACTAAAAGAATTAGATGAATACATCGATATTATTGGGCAAGCTCAAGAAGAAGATGGATATATACATACACATGTTCAGATTACAAAAGGTGTAGATCGTTTTGAAAATAGAAAGTATCATGAAATGTACAATTTTGGACATTTGTTTATTGCTGCTTCTGTTCATTCAAGATTAACTGGTCAAAGCAATTTCTTAGATATTGCTGTAAAAATGGCAGATTTATTACATGCTTATTTTATGCCAGACACTAAGCATTATCAGCGTTTTGGATTCAATCAAACTCAGATTATGGGCTTGGTAGAATTGTATAGAACTACAAGAGATAAAAAGTATTTAAAATTAGCAGAAAAGTTTATCAACAGAAGAGGAACTTACGAGATAGAACACGATTCTACTACAGTTGGTTATCCTATTGGAGATATGGTTCAAGAAAGAACTCCTTTTAGAGAGTCTGAAGAAGCAGTTGGTCATGCTGTTTTAGCATTGTATTATTATGCAGGAGCTGCAGATGTGTATGCAGAAACTGGTGAAAAAGCATTATTAACTTCTTTAGATAAATTATGGGAAAACGTTACAGGTAAAAAAATGTATGTAACAGGAGCTGTTGGTCAAGCGCATTATGGAGCTTCAACAAGTTTAGATATGATTGAAGAAGGTTTTATTGATGCTTATATGATGCCTAATATGACTGCTTATAACGAAACTTGTGCAAACTTATGTAACGCAATGTTTAGTCATAGAATGATGGGGATTAATGGTGAATCTAGATATGCAGATATTATAGAATTAGTATTATATAACAGTGGTTTATCAGGAATTAGTATTGAAGGAAAAGATTATTTCTATTCGAATCCTTTAAGAATGGTAAATAACTCTAGAAATTATGATTCTCATGATGATGTAACAGAAAGTCCAGTTAGACAACCATATTTAGAATGTTTCTGTTGTCCTCCAAACTTGGTGAGAACAATTTGTAAAACATCTGGATGGGCGTATAATTTATCAGAAAATGGAGTAGCTGTTGTTTTATTTGGTGGAAATAATCTTGATACAAAAATGTTAGATGGTTCTGCTTTAAAATTATCTCAAGATACAGAATACCCTTGGAAAGGTTTGGTGAAAATAACTGTTGATGAATGTAAAAGTGAAGCTTTTGAAATTCAAGTTAGAATTCCGAAATGGGCAGTAGGAAGTACTCTGAAAGTAAATGGAGAATCTGCAGGAGTTGTTATAAATCCAGGTAATTTTGCGAACATAAATAGAACTTGGAAAGTAGGTGATGTTATTGTTTTAGACATGCCAATGGAACCAACTTTTATTGAAGGTCATAACAGAATTGAAGAAGTGAGAAACCAATTAGCTGTAAAAAGAGGACCAATTGTGTATACAATTGAAACTCCAGATTTACCTAAAGATACAGCAATTTTAGATGTTTATATAAAAGGAGATGCTGCTTTAAAAGCTGTTCATAAGCCAGAATTTTTAGGTGGAGTTACTGTAATAGAAACAGAACTTTTATTAAGAGAAGGTAAATCGGATGATATGTATCAAACCGTTAAAAAACCGGTCTTTAAGTCTTTTAAAACACAATTAGTGCCTTATTACGCGTGGAGTAATAGAGGGCAAGCAGAAATGACGGTATTTATGCCAGTTGTTTGGAATAATTAAATAATACAAGGGACTTAAGTCTCTTGGCAACAAATTTTTAGTACTGGTAAAACAGCTTACTCAATTCGGGAAACTGAAAAGAGTAAGCTGTTTTTTTTGTATTAAACTATGGTAATATTGATATATGATGAGGTACAATAATGTAAGAATATCTTCTTTTTTTTTCGGTTCTTTAGAAGTTGTAATAGGTAAATAAAACAACCAAATAAACATCAATTAAAATGACTCTAAAAGAAAATTTAAATATAATTAAATTATTGCTTTTAATTTTTACAATGGTATTTTTTATTTCTTGTGAACAAGGAAACCCGTTAACAAAAGAGGCTTTGTCTAAAGTAGATAAATTAGAAAAGTTAATAGAGAAATCGCGGGCTAACTCTATTGATATTACTAGAGAAGAAACTACACTTTGGTTTGCAAATGAGTTTTTAAAATTTGCAAATTGGGATGAAGCTCATAAAGAAGAAGTAGGGAAATTGTTTGGTTATTATACTCCTTTTTCTGATGATAAAGAAAAATCTGCAGAAAATCTACCTGATTTTGAAAGAAGAAAAGTGATAGAGATCTTAGATAAATCTATCAATGATTTAGAACAATTAATTGCAGGAGAAAGAACAAGAAGACCCGTTGCTAAAGTAGATTGGGAAAATATAGAAGTTTCAAAAGATATGTTTTTAAGTCACGGGAAACCTATTTTTTTATATGATTATTTTTCTAAAACTGTAGGTAAACCCTTAACTACAAAAAGTGTTTACAATGATCATTTAGGAAATATTTATCATGGAGGAAGTACTTTGTACGAGGTAAATCAAGACAGAGCAATTAATCCATTTATTTTAAATGAAGACGGTTCTTTTGATGAAGAAAAACTAAAACTGATTACCGATATTCCAGATACAAACGTTGGTTTTATGATATTATGGAATATGGGGATGCCAGAATGGGTACACAAACAAGATCCCGATATTACAAAAGGACGTTCACTTTTTACAGGTTTTGATATTGATAACCCGTTAGCTAGAAAAGTTTGGAGTGATGTTATTCAAAAAGCAGGAGCGCTTACAAAAGATAAAAAAGTAACTCAAATGGGGTATGTTTTAGCGAACGAACCGCATTGGTATTCTGAGAAAAAACATTGGACAGCTCGTTTTAATGAAATGACAGAACTGTCTTCTCATACCATTTCTAAATTGCAAAAATGGTTAGAAGTGAAGTACAAAGGAAATATTAAGGAATTAAATGATAACTGGAAAACTTCTTTTAAAAATTTTGCAGCTGTAGCAATAGAAACCCCTATAGATAAAGCAAAAAGAGGAACTCCAATTTGGTATGACTGGTGCAGATACAATATGGATAGAAGTATAGATTGGTTTACTTTTTTGCAAGGAGAGCTTCATAAAGTAAATCCGAATGCAGATACAAGTATCAAAATAATGCCAAATATGTTCACAGAAAACGAGCGTTCTCATGGTATTGATACGGAAGCGTTAACAGATTTGACATCTATGATTGGTAATGATGCAAAAATGAGAGAGCGAGATGTAAGAAGTAAAAAACCAGAAGAATGGGAAGAAAGATATTCCTATTTCTGGGAAGAAATGAGTGTTGCATACGATTTTATGGAGTCTGTTTCACCTAATAAAATACATTTTAATTCAGAATCTCATTTTTTATCTGCTGCTTGGTGGCGTAAATTAGACACTTCTGCAGATTATGTAAGAAGTACAACTTGGTTGGCTACACTTCACGGAATGGATGCACAATTAGCTTGGTTTTGGGCTAGAGATCCTGACGGTTCTCCTGAAGATAGGTTAGAAGGAGAGTTGGATTTTTTCGACCCTGCATTGGCTGGTTCATTGGCGGGTTCTGTAAATCAACAGCCTCATGTTGCGAATGAATACACTCAGGTTATGATGGATTTGAATTCATATTCCGAAGAAATTTTTGAATTAAGAAAACAAAGAAGGCCTATTAGATTATTTCATTCAGAAGCTTCTGCAATTAATAAAAAATTACATATGAAACAACAATTTCATATGTACGAAGCACTTTATTTTGAAGGATTTCCTGTAGGATATGCAACAGAAAATATAATAAAAAAGCAAGATAATTCTACTTGGGACGCAATTTTAGTTTACAAAACACCTTATGTAACCAATGGAGAGTTTGAGGCATTGCAAAGTTATTTAAACCAAGGAGGATCTGTAATTGTGGATGGTAAGAATAGTTTGACATTAAATGAATATGGACAGAAAAGAAAGATGTCTTTATTTAAAGGAAAAGGGACTTTAATAATGATGGATGGCGAAGTTTCTGTTGAAGATATTAGAGAGCAAGCATTAGAAACTATTTCAAATAATTTATCAGAAATTGTTTTAAAGGAAGATAATGGAACAGAGTATAAAGGTTGTGTTTGGAGAGTTGCAAAGACAACAGAAGGAAGTTTTATTATTAATATCTTAAACGTGGGTAAAAATACTGCAAAATTGAATTTATCTTTTAAAAACAACCAAAAAGCTAGTGCTATTGATATGATGAATGGGCAAAAATTAGGGGCAAATTTCGAATTAAAGTCTAATGGTGTATTGTTGTTAATGGTAAAATAATTTAAAAAGGTAATTATGAAAACTAAATTTTTAGTAATAATAATTGGTTGTTTTTTCGGTGGTTTTGTATGCGGACAAGATTTATCCTTAGCCAAAAACTTAAAACCAGAAGATAGAATTGCATTTGCAATGTATACAGTACATGAAAATACTGTAAAAATGACAGCGCAATTTTATCCGATTATAAATTATGAACCTTTTGAAGCTACTTTAGAAATAGAAGAAAATGGTAAATGGATAGAAAAAACGAAAGCAGCAATTAGATATCCAGGTTATACATCTCTTTTTAGAATTGATAATTGGGATGATACCAAAGAAGCTAAGTACAGAGTTGTGCATAATAACAAAGCATTTTATGAAGGAATTATTCGTAAAAATCCAATTCATAAAGAGAATTTTATTTTAGCGGCTTTAACCTGTAATTCTATTTATCCAAGACATGGTGGAGATATTCCAAGAACAGATATTGTAGAAAATCTAATAAAACTAAAACCAGATTTATTGTTCTTTTCTGGAGATCAAGTATATGATCATGCACAACATTACTTGTATTGGTTAAAATTTGGGACAGATTTTAAAGAAATCATAAGAAATACGCCTACCATTTGTATTGTTGATGATCATGATGTTGGACAAGGAAATTTATGGGGAGCAGAAGGAGACAGCTCACCAACATTAAGTGGGGTTTCAGGAGGTTATTACAGACCCGCTGAGTATGTAAAAGAAGTTGAAAGAGCACAAACTGCTCATTTACCAGATCCGTTTGATTCAACTCCTGTTGCACAAGGAATTGGTGTGTACTATACAGATTTAAATTGGGGAGGTATTAGTTTTGCTATTTTAGAAGACAGAAAATTTAAGTCTGGTTTGTTAGATTTACCTAAATATGCTCCAGAAATTTTCCCGAACGGAAAAACAAGAGATGCTATTTTTGATCCAACGATTGATACTAGAAAATTAGACATTCCAACTGCAAAATTGTTAGGAGAACGTCAATTAAAGTTTTTAGAACATTGGACTACCGATTGGGAAAACGCTGAAATGAAAACAGTATTAACCCAAAGTGTTTTTGCCATGGTAAATAATTACACAGGTAAACACGACAGAGAAATAATTGCAGATTTTGATACCAACGGTTGGCCACAATCTGGTAGAAATAAAGCCTTAGCAGTTATTAGAAAAAGCTTTTCTCCTATGATTGGTGGAGACCAACATTTAGCTACTTTTGTAAAACATGGCGTTGATGATTGGGGAGACGCTAGTTACTCTTTTGTAACTCCTGCAATTGCAAACTATTGGATGCGTTGGTGGGATCCTAAAAGTCCCGGGAAAAATAGAGTCAAGAATTCGCCATATTATACAGGAGATTTTTTAGATGGATTTCAAAATAAAATTACTGTAGAAGCTGTTGGAAATCCTTCGTTGGAAGAAATAAAACAAGGTGGAAAATTATCTACTAGAGTTGCTGGTTTTGGAGTTATTAAGTACAATAAACCTAAAAGAACTATAACTTTTGATTGTTGGGGAAGAAATGTAGATATTTTGAACCCAAATACCAAACAGTATAAAGGCTGGCCAATAACAATTTCTCAATTCGATAATTTTAATCCAAGAGAATTCTTCTTGCTACCAACGTTAGATTTATCCAAAGAAAACCAAGTGGTAACTATTAGAAAAAGTGCTACTCGAGAAATCGTTTCTTCGGTTAGAATTATAGGGAAAACATATCAACCAAAAGTATTAGAATTAGGTGCATATACCATTGAAATTGGTGAAGGAAACGTACCTATTAGATATTTCAATATTAAATCAGCAAAGAAAAATAAAAAGAAATTGAGGATTAAAATTTAAATTCTGAAATTATTCTTCAACTAAAGATAAAATAAGCGTGTAATTTGATAATATTGAAGTTATTACATCTGTAATTTATATTTTTCTTTGTAGGTGTTCATATTTATTTCATTTCTAATAAAAATTAAATTTCACAAATGATAACTAAAAACTATTTGAAACTAACCTTTATAAAATCCGTTTTATTTACAATATTACTTGTTGTTACTCTTCAAATAAGTTCTCAAACAACATTTAAAGAAGTTTCCAAAGAATTTCCTAGACAAGAAAAGAATCTAAGAAAATGGGATTCACCTGTTATTGCTGATTTAGATAAAGATGGGTATCCAGATTTATTGATAAACGATCATGGTTTCGGTATTCAAGTTCAATGGAATAATAAAGGAAAATTTGCAAAACCATATGATATTATTATGGGCGATTTACATGGTGTTTCTGTAGGAGATTTTGATAATGATGGTCATTTAGAAATAATTATGTCTAGAGGTGGAGGTTCTGGTAGTAATGCTAGAAACTCAAAAATATATAAAGTGAAAGGAAGAGAATTTATACCGATGGCAGACTTTACAGAGCCTTTAGCTCTAATGCGAGGTAGAACTGTAAAGTTTGTAGATTTAGATAATGATGGCGATTTAGATTTGTTAAACTTCGCTTTTCCTGATGGGGCAAAAAAAGGAGCAAGTGAAAATTATGTGTATGAAAATAATGGTTCTGGAGAATTAATTTTACACTCAACTTTACCAGCGAGTAAAGTAAATGGACAAAAAATTTTATTAACAGATTTTAATAATGATACTATAATTGATATTATTTTATATGGTTACGAAAATGTAAAAACGTTTCAAGGAAAAGGTGATTTAACTTTTACTGAAGTTACCAAAAAAATATTTCCTTTTAATATTGATGAAGTTACCGCAATTACTGAGATAGATTATGATAATGACGGTGATATGGATTTGTATTTTACAAGAGGATCTGAATTCAAAAAAGGAGATACTTTCTATAATAAAGAAACCAAGGATCTTGGTTTTTTCTCTAAAAGAGGAGAATTGAAATTAGATGATTTTGTTTCTGGAGAAGTTTTAGAAATGGAAAATTTTCAATCTCAATGGCCAAATAATGATACATTCTATATTGGTGAAGCTTCTTATGATTATGAATTTAGTGGAGAAACGCATTCTGGTAAAGATATTAGTTTGGTAATGAGTGATGCTTTAGGTTTTCCTGATAACGCAAATTTTAAGGAGAAAAAAGGATGGTATATAGGTTATGTAGGAAATGAAAAATGGAGAATTGGAGGATATCTTTGGGCACCAGCAACTGGTGTTATTCATAATGTAAAAAAATACAATGCTAAAAAAATAGCAAAAGGACCTAGTGATTTTTTACTGGAAAATAAAAAAAATAAATTTGTAGATGTTACTAAAAAAGCAAATCTAGAACTAGAAGAATATACAATGGCAGTTACCGTTGCAGATTATGATAATGATGGTTTTAAAGATTTATTAGTAATTAAAAGAGGTAAATTGGTTTTTGAAAACGAATCTATTCTATACTTAAACAATGGTAAATCTGGTTTTAATCGTGTGGGAAATCATAATATTATAACAAAAGATTTAGGTGGAATAGGAATGGCTATTGAAAGCTTAGATTATAACAAAGACGGAAAAGTAGATGTTGTAGTTGGAGATGAAAGAGCAAAATGGCACTTGTTTAAAAATGAATTATCAAACAAAAATAAGTTTTTAACAGTTGAGGTAAGAAACTCTAAAAAAGGAAACATTTCTCCTTTAGGAGCTTTGGTTACTATTTCATCTTGTGGAAATTTACAAGTTCAAAGAGTAGGTGCTTCTGCTTCTCAATATTCGCTAAACCATAATACTTTTGTTCATTTTGGAATTGGGAATTGTGCTAAAACGGTAAAAGTGACTGTTAAATATTCTAACGGAGAAGTTTTAGAAAAGATGGTAAATACTAATAATAAGGTGGTAATTGGTAATTAATAAAACCTTTAATTTTCGAGTCATAATTAATAAAAAATAATTAACAACTATGAATAAACACACAAAAAATGCATTCTTATATGCTATTATAGTCGCTATAGGGTCGTTTGTCTTTGGTTTAGATGCTGTATTAATTTCGGGAGGATTTAAGTTTATTACACAAGAATTTAATTTAACGGCATCACAAGTTGGTTTAATTGGTTCAGCGCCAGGTATTGGAGTGTTGGTTGCATTGCCTCTAACAGCATTTTCTGCTAATAAATTTGGAAGAAAGTTTACATTACAAATTATTGCAATATTTTATATTGTCTCTGCAGTTGGTTCTGCTTTTGCACCATCGTTTCTATCACTATTTTGGTTTCGATTTTTAGGGGGATTAGCTTTTAGTTCTGTTACTTTAGCTTCTATGTATATTGGTGAAATTGCACCTGTAAAACAAAGAGGGAAGTTGGTTTCTACTTTACAGATAAATATGGGAATTGGTTTTACAGCTGCCTATTTAATAAATTATTGGATTTTACAACAAATGGGGTCAGATTTACAATGGGTAAAAGACTTAAATCTAACTGAAACTGGTTGGCGTTGGATGCTGGGTATAGAAATAGTTCCTGCTGTTATTTGGTTTTTATTATTGTTTTTAATTCCTAAAAGTCCGGCTTGGTTAATTTATAAAGGCAGAATTGATGATGCAAAAAAATCGTTAGCAAAAGTATATCCAAAAGCTGAAGTTGAGGTGCAAATTAAGCAAATGGTTCATAGTTTAGAGAGTTCAGAAGGCAGCAATTCTTCAACAAGGGGTCAATTAAAAGAGATTTTTAGTAGTAAAACAAGAATCGTTTTAATTATCGCTTTAACATTGGCAGTAGTGCAACAATTTACGGGTATGAATGCAGTTATGATCTACGCTCCAACAATGTTTGAGCAATTAGGTTTAGGAACAGATGCTGCGTTTTCTAGTACCATTTGGATTGGTGTAATTGGTTTAGTTGCAACTCTAATATCATTATCTTTAATAGATAAATTTGGTCGTAGGCCTTTAGTAATTGGTGGTTTAGTTTTAATTATTATAAGTATATCAAGTGTTTCTTATGGATTTAAACAAGCAACATACCAAGTAACTAATGAGGCTATTGTTAAAATGAAAGATATTCCAAACATAGAAAAGTTAAATGCTATAGTTGGAAAAGAATTTAAAAGTGATGTAGCGTTTAAAAACTCTTTAAGCGAAATTTTAGGAGTAGAGTCTGCTCGTGATAATTCTGCTGTAATATTTAAGGAAACGGCTAACATGAATGCGATATTAATATTGTTAAGTATTTTAACATTTATTGCAGCTTTTAATTTTTCCATTGGACCAATTATGTGGGTGTTATTATCAGAGATTTTTCCAATTTCTAATCGTGGTGTAGCAATTCCTTTATTTGCTTTAATTTCGAGCACAGTTAGTGCGTTAGTTCAATACTTATTTCCATTAGAAATGGATATTTTTGGAGCAGCCACAACTTTTATAATTTATGCAGGAATTGTACTTGTTGGTCTTATTATTTTATACAAATACCTTATAGAGACCAAGGGACTTTCTTTAGAGGAGATACAAGAAAAATTAAAGAAGAGTTAATTAAGTTTTATAAATAATTTAAAATCCATCAATTTATTGATGGATTTTTTTTGCCTTATTATATTCTATTATTTACGAATAGATACCACATATTTACAGCAAAAGGCTTTGTGCATTTTATTTAATTTTAGATTTGATTCTAGTTATATCTCAACAATATAAAAATCATTCAAAGTTGAATTATTAAATAGAATTTATATAGCTTGTCAAGTTAATTTCTCTATTTAAATTTATTTTTTTTCTTAATCGGTGTCTAGCAACGTGAACACTTCCTAAAGAAATACCCAAAAGATGCGCCATTTCTTTCCCAGAGAAATTAAGTTTAATCAACGCACAAACTTTTAAATCTGCAGAAGTTAAAGCGGGTACTTTCTTTTGTAATCGATCGTAAAAACCTTTGTTTAAAGAAGAAAAACGGTTGTTAAATGAGTCCCATAAACTTGTTGAATTGTTGTCTACTGACTTTAAAAAAGCTTTAGTTCCAGAATCTAAATTAGACTTTTTAATATGATCTTTTAAGGTTTTAAGAATTTCTTCTTTTTCAATTAATTGAAGAGTATTTGTAGTAAGTTCTTTATTTTTTATATTTAATAATTCTTGTGAACTTTGCATTACTTTTTCGTGTTTTAAAGAACGAATTCGGCTTCTAACCATAAAACCAATTAGAGTGATTAGGAGCATTGAAATCACAAAAAATATTTGAAAGCGTAAGATTTTTGTTTTCTTGTTAGAGAGTTCTTTGTTTTTTAAATTTAATAAGACGTTCTTTTTTGATAACTCATCTTTATAACGATTCTTTATCATTAAAAAATCTTGATTTTTATCATTCCTTGGGTTGAGATATTTGAAATTAATTTCATTAGATTTTAATTCATTTTCATAAGCCAATTTATAATTTCCTTGTTCTGATAATATATTGGAAAGGCGATTATGTATGTATGATTTGTAAAAAATATTTTCTCCCGTAAAGTCTTTTGTATAAATTGATTTTTTGAAATAGCTCTTGGCTAAATCTAAGTCATTCAATTTCATATATTCATTCCCAATTCGTCCATATAGTATTATTAAAAAACTGTTAGCTGTGTTGGTAAACGGAATTTTATTATCTATTAATTGATAAGATTTTTCGGCAGCTAATAGTATTTCTAAAGAAGATTTTATGTTCCCTTTTCTATTTTGAATACTGGATAGTTTTTCTTTTAACTGAATTTTAAATATAGGTTTCTTCTTTAAAATCTCTGAAAATGAATAACAAGAATCAATATATTTTAATAACGTTTTATCCTTTTCTATACGCTGATAATACATAACCAAGTTGTAATAAGACTGAAAGATTACAGCATCAGATATTCTGTTCTTTTTGTAATAAACTTTGAAGTAAGAATGTGCTTTCTTGAAGTTTATTCCTGCTTCATTATCTTGTTTATATAAATAATTTAGAACACCTAATTCCTCATAAGACTTTGCTAACAGTATAGTGTCTTTATATTCTTCGGCTATAAATAAAGCTTCGCCAGCAGTATTAAAAGCATCTCCATACTTTAAGTTTTTTCTATTGAATTGACTTAAATTAAGTAAGTTTTCAATAATTTTAACAGTGTCTTTCTGATAGAGGTAAGTATCATATTCTTTTTTTAGAAAAGATGAGTTAGACTCAAAATTACTTTCAATAAGATGTATGCCATCATTATTGAAACTTTTGAATTGTTGACCTTGTAAGGATGCTAAAAAAATAAAGTTAAGTAGTAAATAACTGTAATTTATCTTTTTAATTGAGTTTAAGTATTTATTATTCAATGTTTTATGATAATATTTATTAATGGTTTTTTAACTTAAAAATTAAGTTAAATATACTGATATTTATTCTAATGTTAAGTTTTTGTAATCCTTTAAATTGTGTTTTACGTTAAAACTACGACTATATTGCAGTATTAAAAAAACAATTAAATGTTAAAAATCACTAGACTAATTCTGAAAGTGTTATTGTTTGTTGGTATTTCTACTTTTGCTCAAGAGAAGATAAATGTTGATGACATAAAGTTTGTTGAATTCCTTGAGGATTCCTTAAAAAATGAACTTATAAATGAAAAAACAAGAAATGTCTTTTTTAAAACATCTAGAACTTACTGGAAAAACAGAAAATTAGATTATAATTTACATCCCGAGAAATATGAAAAAGCGATGTCTTTATTTCATAAAAATCAACAAAAATATAAACGAAGTATTCATAAAGTAAATACAAAACGAAAAAACAGAATTGAAAATGCTGTTAAAAATTTTCAGAATTTTGATGATAGAAATACTTTCTCAAAAAATTCAATCTTATTTGTAGGTAGTTCAAGTATTGCAGGGTGGAAAACTTCAATTTCATTTCCTGAATTCTCTATTATTAATAGAGGAATTGGCGGTATGAATATGCACGAAATTATAAATTATTATGATACTCTCATAAAAAAACACACTCCATCAATTGTAGCTATTTATTGCGATATTGATGTTGAACAAGGAAAAGTACCAGAAGAAGCTGTAAGTGCATTTAAAAAATTAGTAAATAAGATTAAATCAGATTTTCCAAAAACCCACATATTATTGCTTTCAATGAAACCAGTTATGGTTGATGACTTTATTGGTGAAAATATTCGTAAAAATAAAATGATTACGAATACCCAACTTTTAGATTATAGTAAAAAAGAAAAAAACGTTCATTTTATTGATTTGGCCTCACCTATGTTATTTTCTGATGGAAAATTAAAAACAGCTGTTTTTATTGCAGATGGTATGCACTTAAATGAGTTAGGTTATTCAATTTGGAATCCAATAATTAGAAATAAACTAATAGAGCTAACTAATTAAAAATAACTATACTTAAAATGAAAATAGTTCACATAATTTTATTTTTTACCATCATTTTTGGATGTAAATCAAAACTAGAGAACCATCAAAAAAATCAAAAAAAGCCAAATATATTATTTATTGGGATTGATGATTTGCGACCAGAATTGGGTTGCTATGGATCTGAAATAGCTATAAGTCCTAATTTAGACAAATTTGCAACACAAGGCTTGCTTTTTGAAAATGCCTATTGTCAACAAGCAATCTGTGGTCCTTCTAGAGCAAGTTTGTTAACAGGTATTCGACCAGAAACAAGTGGAGTATTTCATAATTACATCAAATTTAGAGAAGTGAATCCAGATGTTGTGACGCTACCACAACATTTTAAAAATAATGGATATGAAACTGTTTATGCGGGTAAAATTTACCATCACGGAGATTTAGATGAAGAAAAATCTTGGAGCAGACTTCCGGCAACAGATAGTATGACTGTAAAAGGAATTAAAAAACCTGTAGGTTTCGCTTTAAAAAAGAACAATATAGATCGTGCCAAAACTCGAAAGGAAATGGTTACCAAATATGGTAAAGTTGCACGTTATGGTTTAGCTTCTGGTACTGCATATGAATCTGCGGATGTATCAGATAATACCTATTCTGATGGTTATAATACTGAACTTGCAATTGCGACTATGAAAGAAATGGTGGCTAAAAAGGATGATAAACCATTTTTCTTAGGACTAGGTTTTAACAAGCCGCATTTAAATTGGGTAGCACCAAAAAAATATTGGGATTTATATAAGAGAGAAGACATTAAGTTATCTACTCAAACTGAAAGTCCAGAAAATGGAGCAAAAATGGGTTTACATCCTTCTTTAGAATTAAGAGTAAGAAGTGGAATTCCTAAAAAGGGCCCGATTGATAAGGAGTTAGCCATCACATTAAAACACGCATATTTGGCGTGTGTAAGTTATGTAGATGCGCAAATTGGTAAAATGATATCAGCCCTAGAAAAAGAAGGTTTAAGAGAAAATACCATAATTATTGTTTGGTCTGATCACGGTTGGCATTTAGGCGATATGGGAATATGGGGAAAAGCAACTAATTATGAAATTGCAACAAGAGTTCCGCTACTTATTTGGACACCAGATATGCCAAAAGGAAGTCAAGGAAAAACGACAGATGCTTTGGTAGAATTGGTAGACATGTATCCAACTTTAGCAGAATTAGCTGGTTTGGAAATTCCTAAACATGTTGAAGGTACAAGTTTTACTCCTTTATTAATAAACCCAAAAACAGCATGGAAAACGGCTGCTTTTAGTCAGTTTCCATCACCAGCATTAAGAGAATGGGGAGCTTTTCCAATAAGGCCTGCAATGAGAGAAACCTATTTTGGACCATTATTAGACGAGGTTGAAACCAAAATTAAACATCAGCAAAAAGATAAATGGGACAGAGATTTGTTTGAAAATAATTTAATGGGATATGCAATGAGAACTGAACAATATAGATTTATTGTTTGGAAAGACAGAGAACACAAAGAAAAAGAACCCGTTTTTATAGAACTGTATGATCATAAAATAGATCCGTTAGAAACAAAAAATATAGCCGATGAAAACCCAGAAAAGGTTGGCGAATTAATGAAACAATTTAACAAAGGTTGGCAAGGAAATACTCCTAAACAATCTATATAAAATAAGACTTAAAACAACATCAGAATGAAAAGAAGAGATTTTTTCAGAAAAGGAGCAACTGCAGCAATTGCGGTTGGAGCAATACCAATGATCGCAACTTCATGTGCAAGTACAAATGATATGGTGTATGATAGAAAAAATGATAAATGGTATCATTTAGGAACTGGTAAAACAGGAACAAATTCTAGAAAAAAAACAGACGAATATGATGTTGCAGTAATTGGTGGTGGAGCAGCAGGAATTTGTGCGGCAGTGGCTGCGGCAAGAAATGGTTCTAAAACTGTTTTGGTTCAAGATAGACCCGTTTTGGGTGGAAATGCTTCTAGTGAAATGCGTGTGCATTTAAACGGAGTAAACAATATAAAAGGAAAAGCAGAACGTGAAACAGGTATTATAGAAGAAATACTATTACACAATCGTTTTGATAATGAACAGGAGGCTTTTCCTGTTTTTGATCATGTTTTGTATGATTTTGTAGTGAGAGAACCCAACTTAACTTTGATGTTGAATACCCAAGCTGTAGAAGCAGTGATGGATGGAGATAAAATAAAATCTGCAATGTGTTGGCAAGCAACTACAGAAACAATGTTTACTATTAATTCACCAATATTTATAGATTGTTCTGGTGATGGATTATTAGCAGCAACTTCTGGAGCAGAATACAGAACTGGTAGAGAAGGTAAAGCCGAATTTAATGAAAAGTACGCGCCAGATGAAGCAGATGGTTGGCAAATGGGCGCAACCTTATTAATGTCTTCTAAAGATATGGGGAAACCGATGAAATATTCACCTCCATCTTATGCAATTAAATATACCCATGAAGGTGGTCATAAAAGAAGAAAATTTGCAGGTTTCCATGAAGGGATTTGGTGGATAGAAGTTGGAAGTAAAGATGATATTATTGCCGAAGCAGAAGAGAATAGACATAAATTAATGGGATATTTACATGGTGTTTGGGATTATATTAAAAACTCTGGTAAATTCCCGGAAGCAGAAAATTTAGCTTTAGATTGGGTAGGTTCTTTACCAGGAAGAAGAGAATCTCGTCGTTTTATAGGAGATCATATTCTTTCTGAAAAAGACATGACAGAACATAAACATTTTGAAGATGCAATTGGTTTTGGAGGTTGGTCTTTAGATGAACATAACCCTGGAGGAATAGAAAATATTTCTGAACCACCAAGTTATTTTCACTACCACTTTAAAGAAGTATATCAATTTCCTTTTAGAAGTTTGTATTCTAAAAATGTTTCAAACTTAATGTTTGCTGGTAGAAATGTGAGTCAGACTCATATTGCGCTTTCATCGAGTAGAATTATGGCAACGTGTGCTTTGCAAGGTCAAGCTGTTGGTACAGCAGCAACAATTTGTAGTAAGAGAAATATTTTACCTAGAGAAGTTGCCCAAAAGCACATTAATGAATTGCAAGAACAATTATTAAGGGATGATGTTTTTATTCCGAAGAGAAATGCCAACGACCCAAAAGATTTGGCTAAAAAAGCAAGTACCATTTTTGGTTCTTCTACTTCTTCTGGTGATGCAAAAAAATTAATAAACGGAATTTCAAGAGATATTTATGGTGAAATTAATCATTGGCAATCAGAAGGACTTTCTGCGGAAATTCAGGCGGAATGGGAATCTCCGATTTATTTATCATCCATAGAAATTAAATGTGATACCAATGTTAAGCGTAATATTATGATGCGTAAAGACAGTAAAAATGATGATTTGTACGGGAATTCTGTTCCAAAAGAAATGCTGAAATCATTAAGTTTTGAAGCAAGAGTTCGTGGGAATTGGGTGTCACTAGGAAAAATTACTGACAACAGAACACGTTTAATAAAAATGAAATTTGATAGCGTAAAAACGTCGGCGATTAGAGTTAAAATGATGGAAACTTATGGTGCCGAAAACGTTAAACTTTTCGAAATTCGTTGTTATGCATAATCCATTAACAGATAAACACTTTTCGGGTAACATAAAATCAATAAAGTAAAAATTTTAGTATTGGTTACTGATTCATCAAAATAAATGACACATTTTATAAAAACATATTTTTGGTTATTTCTTCCACTTTTTTTTATCAGCAGTTCTAATGATGGTGTTAATTTAGATACAATAATTAAACATAATATTATTGTCTCGCATCCGGGAGAAAAGGAATCTGTAAATGTTATTCTTTATCAAAGTGTAAACGAAAATGGACTTCCTGCAGCATATTATATGGATGTTCAATCTGTAATTTGTTTAGAGGAAGTTTGTAAAATTATTCCTGTTCGTATTTTTTGGAATAACATTGGTGATTACAAAAAATATGAATTAGAAAAAGGAGCAACTTTAGAAAAATATGAAGATGATGTATTTGATCCACAAGATTATCCGAAGTTAAATACCATTTTAGCAAATAGAAATTCTCCTTTTAAAGAAGTCTATATTGATGAAATATTGACTGTGGTTGATGTACATGGAGATGCGGATGCTGTTTCTGGAGCAACCGCTTTAGAGTTAGATGAAAAAGATACCGTTCCTGGAGCAGCTTTAACATGTTATACTTTATGGCATTGGGCAAATGGAGGAATAGTTGATAGGATTAAGGAAATTACTGGTAGATCTGTTTCTAATCAGCAATTACAAGATTTTTTAGTTGATGAAAATGAGACCTATTTTGATATTGCATTAGTTGATTTAGAGCGCAGAAAAAATTACTCACAAACATTTATCAGTATTATTACAAAAAGAGTTTTAGAAGAAGAATCTTTATTGAAATCTACTTTTAATTATTTAGAGAATGCACCTTCAATCACTTATTTTTCTGCAACACAAGAACTATTTTTAAAAGGAAAAAAAGAACAAAAATTAGCTGCAATTAGGTCCTTAAAATCAATTAAATATAAAGTTTCAAATTCTTATTTAGATACTTTAAGCAATGAAATGACAAAATTTAGGTCGTATCAAGAAGTTTCGTTTTTTTTAGATTTGATGGAAACTAAAAAACCTAATTCTAAAAAAGTAGTTGATAATGTGTTTTTATTGCTGAAATCAGATTTTATAAAAGCAAGAAGAGCCTATTGGTTTTTAAATAACCAGCAGTTATCAGCAGCACAAAAGGAAATTCTCAATAATTTTCAACAAGAAAATAAGAATAAATTATGATTAGTTTTTTAATAAGTATTGTAGTTTTAGTCCTAGGTTATTTCGTTTACGGAAATTATATAGAGAGAAAATTTGAAATAGATCCAAACAGACCAACTCCAGCAATTACCAAACAAGATGGTGTAGATTATGTGCCACTTCCATTAGGAAAAATATTTTTAATCCAATTTTTAAATATTGCAGGTTTAGGTCCAATTTTTGGGGCAATAGCAGGCGCGTTATGGGGTCCAGTTGCTTTCTTGTGGATTGTTTTTGGGTCTATATTTGCAGGTGCAGTGCACGATTATTTTTCTGGAATGTTATCCATTAGACATGGAGGAGATAGTATTCCTGAAATAGTAGGTGTATATTTAGGAACAGGTGTAAAATATTTTATGCGCGTATTTTCTGTGATCTTGTTAATATTAGTTGGGGTTGTTTTTGTTAAAGGACCCGCAACTATTTTACACGAATTAACGGGCACAAGTGTGCCGCTTTTAATCGGAATTATTTTTGCATACTACATTTTAGCAACAATGATTCCTATTGATAAACTAATAGGAAAAGTGTATCCAATATTTGGTGCTTCACTATTAGTTATGGCAGTAGGCTTATTTTTTGCATTAATTTTTCAAGATTATACAATTCCTGAATTATCTTTTGAAAACATTAAGAATTTACACTCAAATCCAGATGATAATCCTGTATTTCCTTTTCTTTTTATAACGATTGCTTGTGGTGCAATTTCAGGATTTCACTCAACACAATCTCCATTAATGGCACGTTGTATTTCTAATGAAAAAGAAGGTAAAAAAGTTTTTTTTGGTGCGATGATTACAGAAGGAATTGTAGCGTTAATCTGGGCAGCAATTGCAATGGCGTTTTTTGGAGGGGTTAGAGAACTTGGAGAAACAATGGCTATTGAAGGACACAATGCAGCTTGGGTTGTGAATATTATTTGCAATACTACTTTAGGTAAAATCGGAGGTATTTTAGCCATTTTTGGAGTAGTTGCGGCACCAATTACTTCTGGTGACACTGCATTTAGAAGTACTCGTTTAATTGTTGCAGATGCATTTGATTTTGATCAAGGTAAATTATTGAAACGTTTATTAATTACTATCCCAATTTTTGTAATTGCTTTTGCATTAACAAAAATAGATTTTGCTATTATCTGGCGTTATTTTGGTTGGTCTAACCAAATGTTAGCAACTGTTGTTCTTTGGACGATTGCAGTTTATGTAAAAAGACAAAAGAAAACCTATTGGTTTATACTTATCCCAGCTGCGTTTATGACAGCTGTTGTAACTATCTATATTTTTGTTGCACCAGAAGGTTTTGGTTTAAATTACACAATATCTTTGGTTATTGGACTACTTACATCTACTATACTATCCTTTTGGTTTATTATATCTAAACTTAAAAACTAATAAAAAAATACGTTCATACATCATTATTCTTTATTATGAATTTACTTTGAGAATAAGGTAAATAACTATTTGAATAGGATAAAATTGAATCCAAAAAAAGCTTCCAATTGGAATGATATTGTGGTACACACAATTCAAACAAATGAGAAAAGCTTTTTTAATTATAGCAGCTATTTTTTTAGCTAATACTATTTATGGACAAAAATCAAATAAGATGGTGTAGATTGTGTGCCGCTTCCATTAGGTAAAATGTTTTTAATTCAGTTTCTTAATATTGCAAGTTTGGATCTTGTTTTTGAGGTAGTTGCAAACGAATTATAAGGTTCGGTTTTTTTACTTATTTAATTATCTCATTTAAGAATATTAATTACATTTAGATACTACTTATTCAATTTTAAATCAAATTATATCATCGAAATATAAAAACCATTCAATGATGAATTTTAAGTTTTCAAACATCCTTTTTGGCATAGTTTATTTATGTGTTTTTTTTAATAGTTTTTCACAAGAGAAAAAACCAAACATTGTTCTAATTGTTGTTGATGATTTAAATGATTACACAGGTTTTTTAGGAGGTCATCCACAAGTGAAAACTCCAAATATGGATTCCTTGGCAGAAGAAGGAGCTGTATTTACAAACGCGCATACAAATACACCAATTTGTGCGCCATCAAGAGCAAGTATGTTAACAGGAATTTATCCACACGTTTCTAAAAATTTCTGGTTTGATAATTGGACAACCAATACAGTTTTAAAAAACAGTAAATCTATTGCACAATTTATGGGTGATAATGGTTACAATACCTATGCAACAGGAAAACTAATGCACCACAGAGTAAAATCTGAATGGCAAGAATACGGAATCGAAAATGATTTTGGCCCTTATGCTTTTAATGGTAAAAAGGTAGTTAAACATCCATCAATGCCAAAAGAGTATACAGATAATAAAAATGATGGATTGTTTATGTCTTTAGCAGACGTGCTAAATGTAAAAGCCACTGATAAAGCTCCTGGATATTATGGGTGGTACGATGTTAAAAATAAGAAACCGTTTAAATATGTAAATGATGATAATCGTGATTTATTAAATGATGAATTAAGCGCTGAATGGGCGTTAAAAAAAATAAAAAGTTTAGAGAATTCTAATACAGATAAACCTTTTTTTATGGCTGTAGGTTTTGTAAGACCTCATACACCTTTGGTGGTTCCTAAAAAATATTTTGATATGTATCCTTTAGAAACTTTAAAAATTCCTGTTATCAAAAAGAATGATAATGAAGATACATATTATCGTTCAACGTTTTCTTGGGCAATGCCTTGGACAAAACATTATCAAGAATTAGAGGCGTCTTATAATACTATTGATGATGGTTTACGTAAATATGTACAAGCATATTTGGCTTGTGTTACTTTTGCTGATGATCAAATTGGGAAAGTTTTAAGTACGTTACGTAAGAGTCGTTTTGATAAGAATATCGTTGTAATTTTAGTAAGTGATCACGGATATAATATGGGCGAAAAAGATTTTTTATATAAAAATAGTCTTTGGGAAGAAAGTACTAAAATTCCGATGATAATAAGAGATCCGAGAATTAAAAAAAGCAAAGGGCAGCGTATAGATCATCCTGTTTCTTTAATTGATGTGTATCCAACAATAGTTGATTTGGCTGGAATAAAATCGAGTAATACTAAAAATGATTTCGGAAAACGGTTAAGCGGTTTTAGTTTAAGACCTTTTTTAGAAAACCCTGAAAATCCACAATGGCAAGGACCAGATATTGCTTTAACGGTGGTAAGAGGAAATAAGAAAAGTATTATTCCAGAAGAACAAAGTTATTCTGTAAGATCAAAAAATTTTAGATATATTTCTTATTTCAACGGTAAAGAAGAACTCTATGACCATAAAAAAGATCCTTTTGAATGGAATAATCTAGCTAACAATAAAGAGTATTTAAGTATTAAAAATGATTTAAATAATGAATTATTTTCATTGTTGAAAAGAGATCATTAAAAACCTTCATAAGATAATTTTGTAATACTTTAAGATATAATTCAGTAATGTATTTTCGAAATAGTACTGTAATTTGCAGTATATTATTAACTGATTTTCCAAAATTTATAAAATGAAATTCCTTCAACTATTTTTAGTATTAACTATTGCATTTGGTTGCAAATCTAAAACAGAAGAAAAAGCATCAATTAAGAAGAAACCAAATATTCTATTTATTGCCATTGATGATTTACGTCCAGAATTGGGAGTTTACGGTTCAGAAATTGCAGTAACTCCAAATTTAGATGCATTAGCAGGAGATGGTTTAATGTTTAATAGAGCATATTGTCAAGAAGCTATTTGTAGCCCTTCTAGAGCAAGTTTAATGACGGGTGCAAGACCAGAAACCATTAATGTTATAGAGAATTTTACGTATTTTAGAGATGCAAATCCAGATATTATAACAATTCCTCAACATTTTAAAAACAATGGATATGAGGCAACCTATACAGGAAAAATTTATCATAAAACAGCATTTGCAGATTTAGGTTTGTCTTGGAGTAGAAAACCTGCTTATGATAAAATGACAGTTGAGGCAAGTAATACTCCTGGTGGTTTTGCAAACCCAGAAAGTCAAGCAATGTTTAAAAAGAACAGAGCAGATATGATTGCAAAATATGGTAAAGATGCACCAAGAAATGGTTTGGGAAAAGGACCAGCTTATGAAAATGCAGATGTACCAGATACTTTTTATGAAGATGGGTACAATGCGGAATTGGCAATTGTAACAATGAAAGATATGTTAGAAAAAAATCCTGACAAACCTTTCTTTTTAGGAATGGGAATGAAAAAACCACATTTAGATTGGTTAGCGCCAAAAAAATATTGGGATTTATATGATCCAAAAGACATCAAATTAGCAGCACAAAAAAATGCACCAGAAAATGGAGCAGCAATGGGTTTACATCCTTCTTTTGAATTGCGTGCAAGATTCGGAATTCCTAAAAAAGGGCCTATTAGTGATGAACAAGCAAGAGTTTTAAAGCATGCATATTTAGCATGTGTAAGTTATGTTGATGCTCAAATTGGTAAAATGATTAACGCTTTGGACGAAGCAGGTTTAAGAGAAAATACAATAATTATTGTATGGTCTGATCATGGTTGGCATTTGGGTGAAATGGGTATTTGGGGTAAAGCTACCAACTATGAAATAGGTACAAGAGTTCCGTTAATTATTTGGACACCAGATATGAAAAAAGGAGTAAGAGGTACAAGTTCTGATGCTTTAGTGGAATTGGTAGATATGTATCCTACATTATCTGAATTGGCAGGTTTAGAAAAACCAGCACATTTAGAAGGACAAAGTTTTGTGCCATTATTATCTAATCCGAAGAAAGAATGGAAACAAGCTGCTTTTAGTCAATTTCCTAATCCTGCTTTAAGAGAATGGGCAGCGAATCCTTTATCTAAAGGAATGAGAGAAACGTATTTTGGGCCATTAATTGAAGAGCAAGAAGCTAAAATTAAAAAGCAACAAGGTTCTAAATGGGACAGAGAATTGTTTGAAAATAACCTAATGGGTTATGGAATGAGAACAGAGAATTATAGATTAATTGTTTGGAAAGATTATACAAAACCAGAAAGCGAACCATTGTTTATAGAATTGTATGATCATACAAAGGATCCAACAGAAACTAAAAATGTTGCTGATGAAAATCCGGAATTGGTAAAACAATTATTAGTGCAGTTTAACAAAGGTTGGAAAGGAAATTTAGCGAAAATTTAAATTTAGAAAAATGATGCTATTCAAAAAGATAGTTCCAATTTTAATACTTACAGTAAGTGCCTTGTTAATTGGATGTGCAACACAACAAAAAACAGCAACGAACTTAAAATCAAAATTAAAAGAAACTAATGAGCTTGCTTTTTCTGAAAAGAGTGAAATTATTCCTCTGGAAGATAGAAATAGAAGAAAGTTTGATAATGCAGTAATTGCAGATTTAGATCAAGATGGTTTTTTAGATTTATTATTAACTGAACACTCAAGAAGAGTAGAGTTGTATTGGAATAATAATGGTGTTTTCGAACTAGGAGAACCTTTTATTTTTGGTGATACACATGGTATTGCTGTGAGCGATTTTGATTTTGATGAACGTGTAGATATTATTGTGCAACGTGGTGGAGGTGATGGTAAAAACCCAAGGAAACCAAGGTATTATCATGTAAATAAAGATAGAACAATTGATAAAGGTGGCGAGTTTAAACATTTTGAAAAAGGTAGAGGAAGAGCTGCTAAATTTGTAGACATCAAAAAAGATGGAAAATTAGATTTAATAACATCTGCTTTTCCAACCTTAAAAGCATTAGATAAGGGGAATATTTTATATACAAATGATGATGAGTTAACCTTTAAATTTAACACTAATATAGCAAACGCAGACAGAATGGGTATGCGAACTACGTTGTTAGATTATAATAATGATGGTATTACAGACATCCTTTTTCATGGAGGTAGAAAATTAGTGATTGTAAAAGGTTTAATTGATGGCTTTAAAGAAGTAACAAAAGAGGTTTTAGGTAATTTGTCTAACACCGATTTGGTAAACAGTGTTTCTCAAATTGATTATGATAATGATGGCGATTTCGATTTATTTCTAACACGTTCTAAGCATCCTTTTGATGCAGAAAGCGATTATGATGCTGTAAACAAACGTTTTTACTTTTTTGCTAGAAGAACAAAATTCGATTACACGAATATTAAAGTAGAAGGCGATTTAAAAATAGAAAACCTACAAATGGCTTTTCCTAATTTTGATGTTTTTTTAGGAGCAAAAAAGAAACTTTGGAAACGTACAAAAGATAATCACGGTCATCAAGATTTAACGGTAACTAGAGAAGAAGCTAAAGGATATCCCAAAAACACTAAAAAGAAGGCATTGTACATTGGTTATTTAGGTGATGGTTTATGGAGAATTGGTGGTCATACAAATTCGCCAACATCTGCAGTATTACATAATGTGTTAACTTCTCCAGAAATTATAAAACTAAAAGATTTACCTGCAAAATTACTTGAAAATAAAGATGGGAAATTTACAGAAGTAACTACTAATTTAGGAATTAATATTACAGAACAAACAAGTAGTAGTGCTGTTGGTGATTTTAATAATGATGGATGGTCTGATATTTTTGTGTTGCGTTATGGAGAATCATCCAAAGAAACAAAACAAATTTTATATTTAAATAAAGAAGGAAAATCTTTTAAACGCGATAAAAACCACGGAATTATCACAAAAGAATTAGGAGCTACAGGTATGGGAGTAGATGCTTTTGATTATGATAATGATGGAGATTTAGATCTTATTTATTCTAATGAAAGAGGTAAATGGCATTTATTTACAAACAATTACGCATCTAATTTAAACAAATATGTAACTGTTAAAGTTGGGTATTCACCATCTGGAAAAGCAACTGCTACAGGCGCAACTTTAAATATAAAGTCTTGCGGAAAGATTTATAAAAGAACTGTTGGTGAAACGTCTTCTTCTTTTTCTCACAGTTTTAATACCTATTTACATGTAGGTTTAGGGGTTTGTGATAAAATTGAATCTGCAGAAGTTGTTTGGAGTAATGGAGAAAAAGTTACGGTATCAATTAAAGATTTAAATAGAATTTATAAAGTAGGAAGTAAAAGTCCTGTGAAATAATATTCTTCTCAAAATTTCAATTAAGAAAGCCTCATTTTTTGAGGCTTTCTTTATAATCATTAAACTTAAAATAATTAATATGAAAAAGATTGCGTTAAGCTTTTTGGTACTTGTAAGTATTTCTAGTTTTTCTCAACAAGAGAAAACAGTTTCAGTAGAAAAAAATTACAACAATTGGGGTTGGAATGATGTATATGTTGCAAAAAACAAATACATCAGTTTAGCGGTTGTACCAGAAGCTGCTGGTAGAATTTTAGAATATAATTTAGGTGATGTTCCTTCTTTGTGGGTAAATCCAAAGTTATTAGGAAAGTCTTTTGGAACTTCTGATGAAGTGAAAATGAACGAGTGGAGAAATTTTGGTGGTTATCGTTTAGTGCCTTTGCCAATAGAGAATTCTTCTATAAATAAGTTTGGGAAAAAATCTAAACGTTGGCCACCACCAGTTGTTATTGGAGATGCTCCATATAAAGTTTCTATCGGAGAAAATGAAGAAGGAAAAAAAACGATTGAAGTACAATCTGGTGTGCAAGAATTACCAGTTCCTTTTTTCTTCGGAAAAGAAAAAATTTTTTTATATCCAGATAAAATTGATGAGAAAATTAAATATAATAGAAGTTTGTACATAGAACCTAATTCTAGTTTGGTATATATTAATCATACTTTAAAAAATGTAGGTGATAATGCTATTAAAAAAGGATTGATGATTTCTAGTCAGCATGTTTCTTGGAGTGATTCAAAATTACAAGACGGCCAAAATTTTAGTGCTTTTATTCCTTTTTCTGAAGAATTGAAATTGCCAAGTGGAGAACAATTTGAAATTTCTGCGACACCAAAACAACGTTGGAATTTTATTAACAGAAATCGTTTTAAAATTGATAAAAACAATCCAGAACACGTAAAAAAATACTTTAATCAAGGAATAAATTGGAAAGGTGAAGTTGCACCCGGAATTTATGAGGTAGAATACGATTATAATGCAATGGCTGGTTTACAAATTATTTCATCTAAATCTTGGATTTGTTATGTAAATAAAATTACAAACACAGCTTTTGTAAAAATAATGGAACCTTATGATGCTTCTAAAGAATATGATCATGGAATAAATATGGCTATTTTTTGTAGTGGTTTAGAGACAGGATATTTAGAAACCGAAGTAAAAACACCTTTATATACACTTCAGCCAAAAGAAAGTTTTAGTTATAAAGAAATACAAGGAGCAGCAAAAATTGAAAGTTCACCTATTTTAGATGTTAATCTGGGAGGTATTATTACCAAGAGATTACATTTAAATAATGATAATTTTATAAACGGTTCTTATGGTATTTTTACTGAAGGAGAAGCACTATTATTCTTTCTAGATAAGAAGGGGAAGAAAATAAAAGAGATTTTTATATCAAAAGTAAATCCATTTAAACCTTTAATGCTTAAGAGAGAAATGTTAGAATTATCAAATATTTCTACAATAAAACTAATTATTAGAAAAGAAAACTCAAAAGAATATGTTTTAGATTATTTAGATATTAAAAGATTATAATAAGATCGGTTTTTAATTTAAAATATCAATAAAGTAAAGAATAAAGATAAAATACTGCAATTATGAGATAATTTTCACGAAATTTTAAAGTGAAACATATTGTTATTTTACGTTTAGTTCTAGTAATAGTGAAATTTAAGAATCTATTAGTTCGAGTATTAATTAAAAAATTAAAAGTAATTAAATGAAAATTTTAAACTTATTGTTAAAAAAGAAAAAACAAAGTAGCCTTATGCTATTGTTTTTCTTAATGTTTAGCTTTACTGCATTTGCTCAAAAAGATGTTGTAAGAGGAACGGTTACAGATGCTGCAGATAATTCTCCAATACCAGGTGTAAGTATTTTAGTACAAGGAACAACTGTAGGAACATCGACAGATTTTGATGGGAATTATACCATTAAAGCAAAATTAGGAGACATTCTAGTTTTTAGTTACTTAGGAATGAAACAGCAAAAACTTAAGGTGAAAAAAACTACATTAAGTGTTGCAATGGATGCAGATGTGCAAAGTTTAGACGAAATTGTAGTTATTGGTTATGGAACACGTAAAAAGAAAGAACTAACAGGTTCTGTAGCACGTGTAAAAGCAGATGAGATAGAAAATGTAATTACTAGTGATTTAAGTACAGCTTTACAAGGGCAAATTGCAGGTGTAAGTGTTGTTGCAAGTAGTGGTGAGCCAGGAGAAGGATCTAGTATTTTAATACGTGGTGTTTCTTCTTTATCAGGTTCAAATGATCCATTATTTGTGGTAGATGGTGTTCCTCAATCGGGAGATCCAAGGTTAAACCCTAATGAAATTGAAACAATAGATGTTTTAAAAGATGCAGCTTCTGCTTCTATTTATGGAACAAGAGCAGCTGGAGGTGTAATTTTAATTACAACTAAAAGAGGAAAGGTTGGGAATGCTAAGATTAGTTTAGAAGTTTCAAATGGTATTCAAATAATTACAAGACAAACGCCTTTAATGAACACCACAGAACAGGTGTTTTTCGATTTAAATGACCCAACAAGAAGTGGTAGTTCTGCAAGATCTGATAGGTTTAGTTTGTTAAATGATAATGATTTAAGAGATTTAACGGAAAATAATTATGCTCAAATTTCTAGATATAATTTCAATATTTCTGGTGGAGACGAAGGAGCTACTTATAGTGTGGTTTTGGGAGTTTTCGATCAAGAAGGAACTGTAATAAATTCTGGGCTAAGAAGGTATAACTTAAGATCTAATGTTAATGTTACTAAAAATAAATGGACATTTAATAACGGTTTTGGTTTTACTATAGATGATAGAGAGAGACCTAACTTTAATTTATTAATTCAAGGTCAAAGAGCGCTTCCTTATTTAGATGAAGTTTCGCCAGAATCTTTATCTGTAGTAAATGATAATGATGAAGCTGCAGGACCTTACGAGCAAATTTTAGAAGCTTTAACAAGAGAAAGACAGGTTAAAAGATATCGTTTCGAAGCAAATACAAATATTAAATATAAAATTAATAAACATTTTGATTTTACAACATTAATAAGTGGTGTAATTACTCATGAAGAAGAAAAACAAATTCAACCTAAATTTGAGTTATTTGATTCAAATGGAATAAACTTAAGAGCAGAAGAAGATAGTTTCGTTTTTGAAGAGAGAGAGAAAACAATTTTATTGAATTTTAATGCAGGTCTAAATTATAATCAAAAATTTGGAAAACATAACGTAAGTGCATTAGCTTTAGTAAATATAGAACAAGAAAACTATACTTCTATTGCGGCAGTTAATAAAGGTTTAAGTTTTTCAAACCCAACAAATTTATCTTTAGGTACTTTAGGCGCAGAAGCAGTTTCTTCTGGTAATGTAGGTATTAATGGGCCTAACTTTATTGAACCAGATTATATTACAAAAAGAGTAGGTACTGTAGGTAGAGTACTTTATGATTATGATGGTAAATATTTGTTTAGCGCTAGTGCAAGGTTAGATGCGTCAAATCAATTCTCTAAAGATAATTTATATGCTTTTTTTCCGTCTGTTTCTGCAGGGTGGAATATTTCAGATGAGAAATTCTGGAGTAACTATAAAGGAACAATTAATAATTTTAAATTAAGAGCTTCTATAGGTACAACTGGTAATGACCGTTTTGCAGCTAACAGTGTTTTTAGTCCGGTATTTACAGGTTATAATGCTTATTTTGATAGTGAAGCAGGTACAACTACAGAAAAACCAGGTTTTGTACAACAATCATTTGGTAATCCTTCTTTAAAATGGGAGGTAACTACACAAAGAAATATTGGTCTAGACATGAGTTTCTTTAGAAACAAATTAACTCTAACTGCAGACTATTATGTTACAGACAAAAAAGATTTATTATCTAACATACGTATTAATCCTAGTTTTGGTGCACCTGCTACTGTAGAAAGATTTGTAGGAACAAATTTTGCGGTATTTAATATTGGTAACATGACCAACAAAGGTTTTGAAGCTGCTTTAAGGTACAGACCTAAAACAGGCAATGTTAGATGGAATATTTTAGGAACTTTCACAAAAAATAAAAATGAAGTTACTAGTATTAATGGAAGTGTAGGTACTCAATTATTTCCAACACAATCTATTCTAGGAGATATCTTTGGATTGCCAATTGGTTTGCAAGTTGGTAGAGAAGCAGGTTCTTTCTTACTATACGAAACAGATGGTTTATTAAGAAGCCAAGAAGAGGTAGATGTTTATAATGCAACATATGGAGAACAAGCTCAAATAGGAGATTTAAAATATATAGATTCAGATAACAACGGTTCTGTTAGAGATTTTACAGATAGAGTTTATAAAGGAAGTGGTTTACCAGACTATGAAGTTGGTTTAAATATACAAGCTACTTATAAAAATTTCTATTTTGCTACAAATTGGTATGCATCTGTAGGTAACGAAGTTTACAATGCAACTAGAGCAAACGCTTTTAGAGCAGGACGTGCAAAAGATTTAGTATATCAATTTATACCTGGTGTAAATGAAAATACAAATATACCTTCATTTAGATCAAGAAATAGAGGTGATGCAAATTTTAATGGAAGCTCAGATTTCTTTATAGAAGACGGTTCTTTTATAAGATTAAGAAATGTAGTATTTGGTTATACATTACCAAGTGAAGTTTCAGAAAAATTAGGACTTACGAGATTTAATATGTTTGCGAATGCACAAAATGTATTAACTATAACTAACTATACTGGTTTAGACCCAGAAGTAGGTGGTAATAATATTCAACAAAAAGGAGTAGATAGAGGTCTAATTCCTGTAACAGCTAGTTTTAATTTTGGTTTTAGAGTAAATTTTTAATAAGATGAGAAAAATAAAATATATAATTTTAACAGTTTCGGTTCTATTCTTGTTTTCTTCTTGTGAAGATTTTTTAACAGAACCTAATCCAAATGCTCCAGATTTGTTAGATGCAATAACAAATTTAAATGATACAGAAAAAGTATTAAATGGTACATATAATTCTTTGTTTAATCACTTTGTATTAAGTATCGAAGAAGATAATTTTAGAACAGATATAGGCTCTGCTAAGAATAGATTAATACCTAATACAGGTCTTGCAGAACAGGTAGAATTTTATTACAAGACCTATAATTCTAGTACAAGAAGAATAGACCAAAGATGGGGTGCATTATACAGAGGAATCTTTTTTGCTAACCAAACATTATTTGCTTTAGATAAAATAAAAGGAGATTTAAATTCAGCTTCAGAAACTCAGAAATGGAATGAACAAAGAGCTCAAGCTTTATTTTTTAGAGGTTTGTATCATTTTTATGCACATTCAATATTTAACGAAGGAAAAATTATTATTAGAGATGCCTATGAGGCAGACGTAACTAAGAGAAGTAAAAAATTAGCTACATCAGAAGAAGTAATTACATTTTTTAGAAAAGATTTAGAAGAAGCACTTCTTTATTTACCTATGCCAGCAGATGTTTCAGAAAAAGGTAGAATTACAAAGGGTGCAGCTACTATGATTTTAGCCAATTCATATTTATATGAAGGTACTTCAGATGCAATAACAAAAGCGACTACTTTGTATGAGTCTTTAAGAGACGATTTTGGGTATAATTTAGAAACAGATATGTCTAAAATGTTTACTACTGCAGGTGAATTTAATGAAGAATCTATTTTTGAAATTGCATATACTAATGATTTTGGTGCAGAATTAGATGAGTTCGATGAGAAAAGTCCTCATAACAGGTTAGCTGCTAGAAGTGCACATTTTAGATTTAAAGGAAACGATTTTATTCAACCAGCAACTTGGTTAGTTATGGCTTACGAAAATGATCCTTTAGATGCAAGTAATCCTGTTAATACTATTCAAACAGGAGCTGGTACAATGGATACAAGAAGGGTTTCTTTACGAGCATCTGCAATGTTATTTTTAAATGACGATTTAGATACGCCTGTTTATAATTTACCAAATGCATTACAATCTGGAGGGTTAGGTAGTAGAGCTTTAATATTTTCAGCTTTTAAGAAATATACAAACCATGATTTAGGGACAGAAGATGAAAACGCAGCCAATAAAGGAAACCGTTTAAAATCTGGTAAAAATGTTACTATAAACCGTTTATCTGAGGTGTTACTAAACTTAGCAGAATGTTACATAAAGCAAGGTAGAGTTTCAGAAGCTATATCAGAAATTAATAAAATTAGAAATAGATGGGCATTAGAGCCTTTAGATATTGCTTCTCAAATAGACAATCCGGGTGTTGCTTATGATAACAGTAGTTTAATGAATCGTTTAATGTTTATAGAAAAACCATTAGAACTTTCTACAGAAGGACATGCAACTAGAGTTATAGATTTAAGAAGATGGGGTATTGCATCTCAGAGATTTCAAGACTTAAATAGTATTAACTACCAAGGTGTTTTATTTCCTAGACCAGGAAGAAGAGCAATTACGCCAGCATTAGCAAGAGGTTCTGTTACACGAATTACAAATAACAATTTATTAAGTGATGTTGTAATTTTTACAGGAATTTTACCAGATGAAGCTACACAAACTAACATGAAAATTTTCCAAGAATTTCCACAGTCGTCAACAAATTATTCTATTAATAATGGGTATTTACCAATACCAGCAGAAGAATTAATTAGTAACGAAGATATTTAAAAATTAGAAAGATGAAAAAATATAGCATATTATTAATTGTTTGTTTACTAGCTTTAGTAAACTGTAAAACAGATGATTTCGAACCACTTTCAGAGTTTTCTAAAGTTGAATTATTTACACCAAGTATTTTCGATTTAAATGAAACTACAATAGCAAATAGTATTCCTATTTCTATTAACGATTTTAGTTCTTTAACTGATGTCTCTCAAGGAGTGCTTTCTAGAGTTTGGACTATTGAAGATGGAGCAAGGTTTTTAAAACCTACATTTAAAAGAAAAGATAGTGTTAATTTAGTGCCTTTTATAGATGGTACTTTGGGTAAAGAAAGTACTGTTGAAACTGCACATGTATTGTTTCAAAAAGCAGGAGAAACATCTGTATCACTAAAAAATAATTTTAATGAAGAGGTTAGTTTTTTAGGTAAAAAAGCGGTGTTAAATGAAGGTGTTTGGGAAATAATAACTGTTTTTAATTTTGATGTTTATGGAGATTTAGAAGCGGCTACTTCTGTTTCAAATGAAGCTAATACAGCAATTTTAGGAAGTTTAGAAGCGAATCAGAACCCTAATAAAGATGAAACAAGTAGTTTTAAAACAATAACCATAGAGGCAGGTAGTAGTTTAACTTATAAAGATTTATCTACTATTGGAAGACCAGATGGTAGAGTTTGGGCTTTTGAAGGTGGAATTCCTGAAACAAGTGAAGAAGAAGAGCTTAGTGTTTCTTATAATAGGTTAGGTGAATATAAGGTATCAATAACAGCTACAAGAACTAAACGAGGAAACTCTTTAAATGCAGCAGAACAGACAAAAACGATGCCTATTATTGTAAAAGTAATTCCATCTACAAAGCCATTTGTTATTGTAGGTGAAGGTAAAAGTAAAGATGATAACACTGCAGCAGAGGGTACAAATACTTTTTCGTTTACTGTAAACGGAGAATTAGAAAGTTTTACTGGAGCAGAAAGTAGTTTTACTGTAAATGTTGTAAATGGTTCTGTATTCAATCAAAATTTTACGGTAACATCTGCAAAAGTAAACAGTAGTAATGCAACACAAGTAGACTTAATTCTTAGTGAACCTATTTTAAACTCAGATACTGTATCAGTTTCATATAATGGCAACATTATAAAATCTGTTGATAGTAGAGCTTTAGTTGTTTTTTCTAATATTAATGTAGAAGCATTAAATTTAAATTTATTAACAAATGCTTCAAATCCAGGTTTTGAAAACGCATCTACAAATGATAGGCAAGTAAATTCACAAGGTTACAACCTTTTTGTTGGTGGTGGAAATAGTCTTGATAACGCTAGAAATACAGATGGCTCTTTAATGATAAATAGAAGCACAGAAATGGCAAGTACAGGTAGCGCTTCTTTAAAATTTGATGCAGAAATGCCATTAGCAGCTGGTTTTTTAAGTCTTTCAAATACAATTGCGTCTAACTCTGGTATTCCTGCTGGAGATTATAAATTAGCTTTTGATGTTTATTTAGAAAAAGATACCGAATTTAAAGCTTTGTTTACAGTAGTTCAAGGTGGAAATCCTCAGGGAGCTGGAACACCTTTTAATGCACCAGGAACAGAGCAATGGTTTCAAGTACAAAGAAACTTTTCTTTAAACTCTAATTTAACTAGAAACGTAATTCTAAACTTCAGAAATAACGATAATATTGGGGTTACAGGAAGACAAGTTTTCTATATAGATAATATACAAATTATTTCAAGAGAAGAAAGGTAAGTAAAAGAATAAATTACTTTACAGCAGTACTACAATCTTATTTGTGGTACTGCTTTTTTTTTGTAAAAATGTGTAAATTTAAATAAGTACATATAAATTATCTTACAAAATTGGTTTTTTAAGGTAATATTTGATAGATTGAAGATAATTTTGAAGCTGAAAAAGAAACCTAATTTATTATTTTTATAAACTTTACGTTGTACACCTTGCAATAGTAAAATTATAATATAAAATATTAAAGAACAGTGCTATGACAATTGAAAAGATAGAAACATTCGTCCTTAAAGATACATTATCTAAAAGTTTTTTCTTTTCTCAATGGGAGTATTCAGAAAGATGTATTTGTTTAGTGAAAATTACTACTTCAAACGGAGAGTATGGTTGGGGTGAGGCCTATGGTCCTGCAACTATGGTAGAAGCTGGTGTTAAACTATTAGAATCGACTGTTCTAGGAGAGAATCCTTTAGAAAATGAAGTGATTTGGAATAAAATGTACCGTAAAACTTTAGATTTTTCAAGAAGAGGAGTCTATATGGCTTCTGTAAGTGCAATAGATATTGCTATTTGGGATTTAAAAGGTAAAATTTTAGGTCTACCAGTTTCTACGCTATTAGGTGGTGCTCATAGAACTAAAATACAACCTTATGCAACAGGTTTGTATTTTACAAATCATAATAATTTTTCTGATGGTTTTGTAGAAGAAGCTAAGTTGTATGTTTCTAAAGGTTTTAAGGCTATGAAAATGAAGGTTGGTCTTGGCATTAAAGAAGATGTGGCTAATGTTAAGTTAATTAGAGAAACTATTGGACCAGATATTCAATTAATGGTAGACTCTAACCATGCTTATACTTTTAGAGAAGCTGTTGAACTTTCTAAAAAAATAGAGAAATATGATATTGCGTGGTTTGAAGAACCAATTTCTCCAGAGTTTTACGAGCAATATAGTGAGTTAAGAGAAAAAACAACGATTCCTATTTCTGGAGGTGAATGTGAATATTTAAGGTTTGGTTTTAACGAATTAATTAAAAATAAATCTGTAGATATATTACAGCCAGATATTTGTGCAAGTGGAGGTTTAACAGAAGCAAAAAGAATAGCTACGTTAGCAAGTACAAATGGTATCGATTTAATACCACATACTTGGGGAACATCAATTGGTTTGCATGTAGCTTTACACTTTATTGCTAATATAGAATCAATTCCTGGGAGAATGTATCAACCAGATTTTTTAATAGAGTTTGATCAAACGGAAAATGGTTTAAGAGATCATTTAACTTTCCCTAAATTAGAAATGAAGAATGGTATGTTAGAAGTTCCAAATAGACCTGGTTTAGGTATAGATGTAGATGAAGAAGTATTGCGTAAATATGTTGTTTGCGCGCATAATAAACAAGATATATTAGAAAAATTTAAAAAATAAAATACAAATGAAGACTCATAACTTCGGATATAAAAAATTATACATTGATGGTCAATTAGTTGATGCTGTAAGCGGTGAAAGAGAAGATATTATTTGTCCTGCTACAGGAGAAGTAATTGCTCAGGTTGCAAAAGCTGGTAAAGCAGATGCAGAAAAAGCATTAATATCCTCGCAAAAAGGTTTTAAATATTGGTCTAAACTTTCTTTAGAAGAAAGAACCGTTTGGATGCTTAAACTACGTGATGCAATTTTAGAGAAATCGGATGAGTTAAGAAACGCAATGGTTCATGAAATGGGAAAAACCTATGCAGGATCATTAGAAGATATTCAAAGACTTACAGAGGCATTAGAATGGTATCCTAATGCAATGAAAAATTTAAGAGAAGAACAAATTCCTGATTATGAGGGAACTCATACTCATAAAATGATTTCTAAACCAGCGGGAGTTGCTATTGCTTATTTAGCATGGAATTTTCCATTATTAAATGTTGGTTATAAAATAGGACCAGCATTAGCTTCTGGTTGTTCTTTAATTATTAAACCATCTAGCTTATCACCCTTATCTGCATATATGGTTGGTGAAATTTTACATAGTATTAATTTTCCTGCTGGTGTTGTTACTATTTTAGCAGGTTCTAGTAGTGAAGTTGCAACACCAATGACTACAAGTAAAATACCTGCTGTAATAACTATGATTGGTTCTACACAAACAGGTCAAAGAATAATTGCAGATAGTACAACATCTATTAAAAAATTAGGAATGGAATTAGGTGGTAATGCACCTTTTATTGTTTTTGAAGATGCAGATTTAGAACTAGCTTTAGATTTAGCTATTGGATTAAAATTTGGTAATACAGGTCAAATATGTGTCGCTGCAAACAGAATTTTTGTTCACAGGAACATCTATGATAAATTCTTAAAGGAATATGTAAAAAGAGCTTCAGCGTTAAAAATTGGTTTTGGAACAAAAGAAAATTCAGATGTTTTTATGGGACCATTAGCATCAAGATCTTCTAGAGACAGAATGTTCGAGTTAATTGAAGATGCTGTAACCAAAGGAGCAAAATTAGAATACGGAGGTGAAATTCCAGAAGGTTTACCTGAAGGAGGAAATTGGATGCAACCAACAATTGTTTCTGGTACAACATCAAACATGAAACTGTTTAGAGAAGAAACTTTTGGACCCGTTGCAGGTGTAATGCCTTTTGATACTGATGATGAGGTTTTAGAATTAGCTAACGACACAGAGTTTGGTTTAGCTTCTTATATCTTTACAAATAATAATAAGAGAATTGAAAGGTTTACAGAAGATTTAGAATTCGGAGAAATTCAAATTAATGGTGTAAAATATGCAATCTATTTACCACATGGTGGATTTAAAAATAGTGGGATTGGGCATGATTGCTCTCACTTAGCTTTAGATGATTATTTAGTAAAAAAACGTGTTACTTCTGCTATTTGTAAATAATAAATTAATAATAAACCTTAAAACTCCAAGATGATACTTTCATCTTGGAGTTTTTTTTTGTTAACTAATTAAAGAGCTAGTAATAACATACTAACTCTTTAAACTAATATTAAAAGTTTAATTTTTTACTAATTTTTTAGTAGAAATACCTTTTTCTGAGGTTAGTTTTACTAAATACATAGACTTACTTAAAGAAGAAATATCTATTGATTTAGAAACGTTGTTTGCACTTAAAACTTTCTTTCCTAATAAATTAAAAATCTCTACTTTTTTAAGAACCTCTTGTGTTTCTATATTTAAAAGATTGTTGGCAGGATTTGGAAATATTTCAAATTTAAATGAATTATTTTCTTCTACAGAAGCTGTCGCAGCAGGAATTTCTTCACTAGATAGATTATCAATATAAAGAACTAAACCAGGAGTAGCTGCTGTTTGAGGTTGAATAAAATAAGCTGCGCTATCAAAATCATTAGCTGCTGTATGGCTAAAACTTAATTTTTGCCATGTATTTGCAACAAAAGTAAATTCTCTTCTGTCGTCCGAAAATTCATTAACTGTACCTTTTCTATATCTAACTCTAGATCTAATAAAAAATGTTGCATCTGTAGTTGTCTTAATCCAAACTTCAGAATTAACCTTAAATCCTGCTGTTCCTGTAGCAATATCTTTAGCGTAGCTAGAAGAAATAAAATGATTTCCGTTTGAACTTTGAGAGGTGAATTTTAAACTTTGAGTTCCTTGATGAACATTAAGATCACTTGCATCTGTAGCTGTGTATAATTCGATTGCTGCACCACTATTACCACTATTAAAAGGGAGAAGAGTGTTTGTGTCTTCAAAATCTGGATTTTGTATAATTCCACTAAAAGTCTGAGCGTTAGTGTTAATACTAATTATTAGCATTAATAATAATGTAAAGTAATTTTTTTTCATGATTTAAAGTTTTTTTAGATTAATTTAATTCTTTAAATTTAGATATAAAGTATAATAGTTTATTACCATAAATTACCCTTCATTTTCACTAATTTATCCGTTTTAAAAAAGATAGCAATATCCGTACATGAATACTTATAAATCAACAAAAAAAGTTCTAACAAATTAAATTTGTTAGAACTTTTTACTATTAATCAATTTTATTATAAAACGTTGAAGTGTTTATTTCTATACTTTTTACTTTATGAACGCCACCTTTTTATTTTATGACCCCAAACTGCAAAAAAGAGAATAAGTAGATAACAAGGAATTAAAATCCAATAACTATCTGTTGATGCGGTAGCAATAGCATCTACTTCTTCAATTCCGTATGTAATTAATTCATTTTTACTAGCATCTACAAGTCTACCATATAAAGGAGGAATTATTGCACCACCAGAAATAGCCATTATTAACAATGCAGATCCTGTTTTTGTAAATTTACCTAAACCTTCTAGAGTTAAAGGCCAAATTGCAGGCCATACTAAAGCATTTGCAATACCTAGTGCGGCTACAAATAATACAGAAATATAACCAGTTGTGTTAAGAATGCAAAAGCTAAAAACAATTCCTAAAATTGCACTCACAATTAAAGCTGTTTTTTGTTTTACATATTTAGGTATTAGAAAGACACCTAAAGCATAAGTTGCTACCATTGCCATTAGAGTATAAGTTGTAAAGTATTTTGCTTCTTCACCAGAAAAACCAAGTGAAATTCCGTATGCAATTATAGTGTCTCCGGCAATGACTTCTGCACCAACATAAACAAACAAAGCTAAAACTCCTAACCATAAATTTGGGAATTGAAAAATACTTGTTTTGGCAGTTTCTCCTGCTATTGTTTCTTCAATTTCAGCAGTTTCAACATTTGGTAAAGGTGCTTTTCTAATTAAAATTCCTAATAAAAATAGTACAGCAGCCATAATAATATAAGGCATAAAAACACTGTCTGCCATCGTATCTAATAGTATGTTTTTTTCTGAAAAATTTGCGTTACTTAGTTTTTCCTTTGTTTCATCAATACCAGATAATAGTAATGCACCAAAAATTATAGAACCTAAAGCGCCTGCTGTTTTATTTGCAATTCCCATAATTGCAATACGCTTTGCACCGCTTTCTATAGGACCTAGAATAGTAATATATGGATTTGCTGCTGTTTGTAAAATGGTCATTCCAACTCCCTGTATAAAAATTCCTGTTAAGAAAACCCAATACGTTCTGGCTTCTGCAGCAGGAATAAATACTAATGCTCCAATAGCCATAATTATTAAACCTAAAGACATCCCTTTTTTGTATCCAATTTTATTCAATATATAAGAAGCAGGTAATGCCATTACTACAAAAGAAATGTAAGAAGCAGATGCTACTAAATAAGATTGTGCATCTGTTAGTTCGTTTATGGTTTTCATAAACGGAATTAATGCTCCATTAATCCAGGTAACAAAACCAAATATGAAAAATAAACTAGCAATAATTATAATTGCAGTTGTGTTACTTTTTTGTTTCATTTATTAGTGTTTTATATTAATAGTGATAAAATTACATTGTTTATTTTAAACAAAATATATTTTTAAAATTTAAATCTAACAAAAAAAGGATTGCTATGAAGCAATCCTTTTTTTAAAGTTGTTTAATTTGATACTATTTCATTAAGAAATCTTTTAAATCTTGATAAGTTGAAGCTTTATAAGCTACTTTAGTATTATTTATTACTTTCTTAATTTGCTCAGGAATTTCAACTTTAACAGGTAAAGTTTCTTCAACTACATCTAAAAATTTTACAGGATGCGCAGTTTCTAGAAAAACACCAAATTCGTTTTCCTTTAAACCATGTTTTTTTAGACCTAAGTAACCAACTGCTCCATGTGGGTCTGCAACATAACCAGAATTATTATAAATATTTTTCATGGTAGCACGCGTTTCATCATCAGAAAAACTATACGAAGAAAAAGCACTTTTAAGAGTTTCTAAATCATTGTTAAATAATTCTTGTATTCTAATAAAATTACTTGGGTTACCAACGTCCATAGCGTTAGAAATAGTTGCTTTAGATGGTTTTGGTTTGTAAACTCCGTCTTTTAAAAAGTTTGGAACCGTATCATTAACATTTGTAGAGGCTACAAAGTGTTTAATTGGTAAGCCTAATTTTTGTGCCATGATTCCAGCACATATATTTCCAAAATTTCCACTAGGAACAGAAAATATGAGGTCTTTATGTTTTTTATGTAATTCTTTATACGCAAAGAAAAAGTAAAACATTTGTGGTAACCAACGTGCAACGTTTATAGAGTTTGCTGAGGTTAATGTTTTAGTTATTTCTTCATCTAAAAAAGCCGTTTTTACCATTTCTTGACAATCATCAAAAACTCCATCTACTTCTAGTGCTGTAATATTCTGACCTAAAGTTGTTAATTGTTTTTCTTGAATGTCACTTACTTTTCCTGAAGGGTATAAGATAACGACATTTACGCCTTTAGCACCTAAAAATCCATTGGCAACTGCACCACCAGTATCTCCAGAAGTTGCAACTAAAACAGTAACTTCATCATCACTATCTTTGTTGAAGTATTCTAAACATTGCGCCATAAACTTTGCGCCAACATCTTTAAAAGCCATTGTTGGACCATGAAACAATTCTAAAGCAGCAATATTATCATCCACTTTTACTAAAGGGAAGTCAAATGAAACTGTTTCTTTAATAATTTCTTTTAATTTTTCTGTCGGAATTTCATCACCTACAAACTGTTTAATTACTTCGTATGCAATTTCGTGATTTGTATAATCAGAAATATTTTCGATAAAATCTTTTGAAAGTTGTTGAATGTTATCTGGAAAATAAATTCCTCTGTCTTTTGCAAGGCCTTGTACAACGGCATTTTTAAAAGTTGATATTGGCGATTTATGGTGTAAACTGTAATAGTTCATTCTTTTTTGGTTTTTGGTTTATAGTTTATAGTTTTTGGAAGCAGAGTGAACTAACAACTAAAAACCAACAACTAAAAACTATTTTATTATTTTCATTCCTTCATGATTCACTTTAGAAATAAACATTTCAAAGTCAATTCCTGTATTTTTATAACTTTCTTCGATGCTTTTGTAAACTTCTTTGGCAATTTTATCACCTTTACAAAGTGCGAAAATTGTTGGTCCAGAACCACTAATTCCAGCACCTAAAGCGCCTGCTTTTATAGCTGCGTTTTTAACATCATCAAAATGTGGAATTAATTTTTTACGATGAGGTTCTACAATAATGTCTACCAAAGAATTACTAATTAGCTCGTAATTATCTGAATATAAACCGCTAATTAAACCACCAACATTTGCCCATTGTGTAACCGCATCTTTCAATGCAATTTCTGTAGGTAAAACTTCTCTAGCATCTTTTGTTTTTACTTCTACCTGCGGATGAATTGCAACAACTCTTAATTCATTTGGTACAGGTAATTTTATAATTTCTAAAGGTTCGTAACTTCTTACTAAAACAAAACCACCATAAATTGCTGCAGAAACGTTATCTGCAATTGCAGATCCGCAAGCAACTTCTTCGCCAAACATGGCAAATTTTGTCAGCTCTAAATCAGAATAGATATTACCTAATAACTGGTTTGCACCAAAAGCAGCACCAGCAGCACTAGCGGCAGAACTACCTAATCCACTTCCAGGAGAAAAACCTTTGTGAATTGTTAATTCAATTCCAAAATCTGCATTTGCTTCAATCAGTATTTTTTTAACAACAGCACTTGCGGCATTTTCATCAACATTGTATGTTAAGTTTGCACCTGTAATATTGGTTATTTTAACGACTTTTTCTGTTGTTTTTGTAAAAGTCATTTCATCTCCAATTGCATCAACAGCAAAACCTAGAGAATCAAATCCGCAAGAAACATTAGCAACAGTAGCGGGAGCAAATATTTTTAAATAATCCATTTTGTTTTATTTAATAATTTATTTATTCGCAATTCTAATAACATCAGCAAAAATACCAGAAGCAGTAACATCTGCACCGGCACCAGCACCTTTTATAATTAAAGGATTTTCTGGGTATCTATCTGTAAAGAATAACACAATATTATCACTTCCTTCTAAATTATAAAAAGGATGATCTGACGGAATGTGTTGTAAACCAACATTTGCTTTACCGTCTACAAATTCTGCAACATACTTTAAACGACAATCTTTGTCATTTGCTTCTTTAAATATATTTTGAAAATGCGCTTCGTTTTTAGTTAATGATGTGTAAAAATCATTATTATTAGTTGTTTTTAAACTGTTTTCAGGTAAAAAAGCATTGTTTTCTATGTCTGACAATTCTAATTGATAGCCACTTTCCCTAGCCAAAATTAAAATTTTACGAGCAACATCAACACCACTTAAATCAATTTTTGGATCTGGCTCTGTATATCCTTCTTTTTGAGCAGCAGCAACAACATCATGAAAAGTTGAATCTGCATTAAAGTTATTGAATACAAAATTTAAGCTTCCAGATAATACAGCCTGAATTTTATGAACTCTATCGCCAGAGTTTATTAAATTCTTTAAAGTATCTATAATTGGTAAACCTGCACCAACATTTGTTTCGAACAAGAAAGAAGCGTTGTATTTTCTAGAAACTTGTTTTAATTTCTTATAATTATCAAAGCTAGAAGCACATGCAATTTTGTTACAAGTTACTACAGAAATACTGTCGCGTAAATATTTTTCATAGACTTCCGAAACTTGTTGGTTGGCTGTGTTGTCTATAAAAACACTATTTATATGATTAGATTCTTTTACTTTTTTATGAAAGCTTTCTAAAGTAGTTGGTTCACCGTTTTCTAATGCCTCTTTCCAATTATCTAGATCGATACCATTATCGTCAAAAGCCATTTTTCTAGAATTGGCAATTCCAATTACCTTAATACTTAATTTTAAGTTTTCTTTTAAGAATTTATTTTGTTGATGTAGTTGTGATAAAAAGCGTTCGCCAACATTACCAACACCAGTAACAAAAAGGTTTAACTGCTTTGTTCTTTCTTCAAAAAACTGTTCGTGCAACGTATTTAATGCTTTCTTTGCGTCGTATTTATTAATAACTGCAGAGATGTTTTTTTCTGATGAACCTTGTGCAATTGCTCTTACATTTACATTGTTTCTACCTAAGGCGCTAAACATTTGTCCGCTTAAACCTTGGTAATTCTTCATGCTTTCACCAACAACTGCAATAATTGCTAAATTATTTTCAACAATAATTGGTTTTATTTTTTTCTTGTCTATTTCTATGCTAAAAGTTTCGTCTAAAAGCTCTTTTGCTTTTGCAGCATCATTTTCATAAACACCTACACAAATAGAATGCTCTGAAGAAGCTTGCGTTATAAAGACTACATTTATTTTTTGTTGAGAAAGTGTTTCAAACAAACGTTTAGAAAAACCAGGAATACCAACCATTCCACCACCTTCTAAAGTAATTAAACTAACATCTTCTATATGAGAAATTCCTTTTACTTCATTTCCGTTTTCAGGATTCTTACAGATTAGGGTTCCTGCACTTTCTGGGTCGAATGTGTTTTTAATACGAATTGCAATCTCTTTTCTTAAAGCAGGCTGAATTGTTGGTGGATATAGCACTTTTGCTCCAAAATGAGACAACTCCATTGCTTCTTCATAAGAAATTTCTGAAATAGGGTATGCTTGTTTTACAACTCTTGGGTTTGCAGTATACATACCAGAAACGTCTGTCCATATTTGTAATTCGTTTGCATTTAAAGCTGCTGCATAAATTGATGCAGTAAAATCTGAACCACCTCTACCTAAAGTAGTTGTTTCTCCATTAATATTAGAAGAAATAAAACCACCTAAAAGTGTAACTTGATGTTTGTTTTCTTCAAAAAATGAAGTAATATTTTTGTTTGTAATTTTAAAGTTTACTTGTGCATCTAAATATTGATTGTTTGTAATAATTAAATCTCTACTTTCCTTATGTTCTGCATCAAACAATTCTTTAGCTGCATTAGCAATAATGTAAGAAGAAAGTCTTTCTCCAAAACTATATACTTTAGCAAGAGTTTTATCAGATAATTCTTGTAATAAGAAAATTCCTTCATAAATAGATAGTAATCTATCAAATAGGTAAGTAACCTCTTCGTTAACTTCTTTTTTATTTTTAGCAATTAAATCATCAATTACTTCAAAATGTATTTCTTTAATGGTTCCTAAAATTTCTTTAGCAGTTGTAATGTCTTCTAAAGCTTCATTTGCACCTGCAAATAGTTTATCCGTAGTTTTTCCGAAAGCAGAAACTACTACAGCTACTTTTTCTTTTTTAGATACAGTCTTAACAATGGCTAAAACTTTTTGTATGTTTTCTGAGTTTGCGACAGATGAACCGCCAAATTTTAATACTTTCATTTGTAATGAATAGTTTGTGTAATTTAATTTTTTATTGAGTTATTTCGATGTTATTCGAAATTATAGATGACCTAATTGATATAAATATATAGAACCCCTAAAGGGTAATTGTCGTAGAAGAAATGCGGGTAATATTAGCCATAGAGATAGTAACTATAGAAATAGTTAGAAAGGTCTTTATGTTTAATTTAGAATTACTCACGTAGCAAAAGTATTGTTAATATTTAATTCACTCTTGTTTAATGCAAGATATTTTATCAAATAACCCAATTAATATGATTTTGATAAAATAATGGTATTTAAAATGAGAAATTAAAATTACTTGGCAAGTAGATTTGTTTTTTCTTTAATAATTGTTGAAATAGGTTTATTCTGAATTTTACTTTCTAACCAAGATAAAATATCTAAATATAAAAAGGCTCTTTTTTCATACGGGTGATTTTCAAACTTTTTTAACTTTGTATGAATCTTCTTAAACTCATTTTTTATTTCATGAGGAAAAACATCACTTAGATCTCTAATTGAAGTAAGAAAAACTTTCTGTACTTCTTGTAGATTCTCCATCTTTAGTAAGAACTTATAAGTATCTACAAATTGTCTTTCTAAATCATAATCTAAACCACATTCATAATGGGCAATTAAATTTAAAATACGTGCAAAACATTGTAAATCTTCTGCAGAACTTAGGTTTTTAGATTTAATAATTTTTTGCAGGTATACAATACACAATCTGTTTTTGCCCATACCAAAGTACAAACAAGCTATTTTATAATATAGTAAGACAACATAATGGTTGTCTAATCTGTTTTTATACTTATCTATTTTAGCATTAATTACATCAACTAAATATTCTCCTTTTTCAAAAGTACCTTCTAAGAAGTGTAAATGAAGCTTGTTAGAATATAGGTATAAAAAAATTAGAAGTTCTGTATTTGTGTTTAACGGAATTTCTTTGTTCTCAATTTCTGTTTCAAAACTAGTTAGTTCAGTTTTAAATGTTGAAACTTTTTTTACTAAAAAAGAAGCTTCTAATAAGTAATTTTTCGATTTTAGATAAAAAACAGGATGTGAATGAATTAATTTAGGATTATCAAATAAATCTACACATTTTTTAGCGTATTTATAACTCAGTAAAAAATCTTGCACTAAAAAACTATGCCATAAATGGGCTTTGTAAAGCCATAATTTCTCTCTAAAACCTAAGGCTTGGTAATTGTATTTAGGCATTCTGTCGCTAAAATACTTATCTACAAACTCTAGTTCTTTTATGTTTTTTACATAGCCATTTTGTATTAGATGGCTGTAAAGTTGTAATGATAGATTAGATAGTTTACTGGCTATAACATTATCTTGACTTAGCTCTTTTGCTTGTACCGAAAGCTGGTTTGCCCTATTGCTTAAACTTCTAGTAATATATTGTGTTTCTATTATTTTTTCTAATTCTACAATTTCGTAAGCAACGTTTTTTTCTTCATTATCTAAAGCCATGTTTTTAGCTTTTTCTAATAACTTTAAACTTTGCTTATACAATCCTTTTTGATATAAGACAGTTGCAAAATCTAATTGTTCTCTAATTTGAATACGTACATTTTTGTGTGCAGGATTCAATCTTAAACTAATTAAAATTTGTTTGTATAAATGTGCTTTTAAATTAGATAGCTGTTGTTTCGAAACAATTCCACTTCCAATAATAACCTTTTCGTCATATAGTTTTAGCTTTTCTAAAAATTTAAATAGAGAAAAAAATTTGGCATCAATATTACCACCTAATCTTCCTACGTATAGATTAAATTGCCTCTTTTCAGACTTGGTTAAAGACTTAATTAGAACAAAAAGAGCATCATTTTGTTGATTGGCGGATGTAATGATTTTACTCATAGTGTGTTGATAATCAATTTATTAGTTGTAGTTGATTTACTTTAGAAATCGTGTATTACTAAATGTTATTTATTGAATTGAATAGGCAAGATATATATTTGATTTATAATAAGTACAATCTTTATAGAAATTATGCAAGACAATCAAGTACAAATTTTCGACACAACGCTTAGAGATGGAGAGCAAGTTCCTGGGTGTAAATTAGATACAAATCAGAAATTAGTAATTGCTGAAAGATTAGATTTGTTGGGTGTAAATGTAATAGAAGCTGGTTTTCCTGTTTCTAGCCCTGGAGATTTTAATTCTGTTTCAGAAATTGCAAAAATTATAAAAAATGCAACAGTTTGTGGTTTAACACGAGCTGTAGAAAATGATATAAAAGTAGCTGCAGAAGCTTTAAAATATGCAAAATTTCCTAGAATTCATACTGGTATTGGTACTAGTGATTCTCATATAAAATTCAAATTTAATAGTACAAGAGAAAAAGTAATAGAACGCGCTGTTAAAGCTGTTGCTTATTCTAAATCTTTTGTAGAAGATGTAGAGTTTTATGCAGAAGATGCAGGTAGAACAGATAATGAATATTTAGCAAGAGTTTGTGAAGCTGTAATAAAAGCAGGTGCAACGGTATTAAACATTCCAGATACAACAGGTTATTGTTTGCCAGAAGAATACGGTGCAAAAATTAAGTATTTACGTGAAAATGTAAGAGGTATAGAAAATGTAATTTTATCTTGTCATTGTCATAATGATTTAGGTATGGCAACTGCAAATTCAATTGCTGGTGTTATAAATGGTGCGCGTCAAATAGAGTGTACAATTAACGGAATTGGAGAAAGAGCAGGAAATACAGCTTTAGAAGAAGTTGTAATGGTGTTAAAACAACACCCATATTTAAATTTAGAAACAACCGTAAATACGAAGTTATTATATGATACAAGTATTTTGGTTCGTGAAAGTATGGGAATGCCTGTGCAGCCAAACAAAGCCATAGTAGGTGCAAATGCTTTTGCCCATAGTTCTGGTATTCATCAAGACGGTGTTATAAAAAATAGAGAAACATATGAAATTATGGATCCTGAAGACGTTGGTGTTACAGAAAGTGCAATTGTATTAACAGCCAGAAGTGGTAGAGCAGCGTTAGCGTACAGAGCAAAAAAGATTGGTTACGAGTTAACAAAAATACAATTAGATATTGCTTACGACGCTTTTTTAAATACAGCAGATAAGCAAAAAGAAGTAAAAGATGATGATATTCATAACATAATGGAAGAAGTAAATAAAACTTCTAAAATTGTAATGGCTTAAGAATAACACAATTTACCCTTAATGATAATTATTTTTTGAATGTAAAAATTTAGAATTATAAGTACCTTTGTTGACCCTAAAAAGAAATTCGTATGAAGTATACAATAGCTGTAATTCCAGGAGATGGTATTGGCCCAGAAGTAACCAATCAAGCAAAAAAAGCATTAGATGCTGTTGCAGAAATTTACGATCATGTTTTTTTATATAAAGAAGCTCAAATAGGTGCTTGTGCAATTGAAGCAACAGGAAACCCTTTGCCAGAAGAAACCATTAAAATTTGTAAAAAAGCAGATGCTATTTTATATGGTGCAATTGGAGATCCAAAATATAGCGACCCATCTTTAAGAATTAGACCAGAACAAGGTTTGTTAAATTTAAGACAAGAATTAGATCTTTTTTGCAACATAAACCCTGTTAGAGCATATGATCAATTGATAAAAAATTCTCCGTTAAGAAGAGAAATTATCAAAGGAACAGATATTGTTATTTTTAGAGAATTAACTGGCGGAATTTATTACGGAAAAAAAGAAATAAGTAAAGACGGCTTGTCTGCTTTCGATGTTTGTTCATATAATGTAGCTCAAATTTCTAGAATTACACATTTAGCATTTAAAGCAGCCCAAGGCAGACGAAATAAAGTAACACTTATCGATAAATCTAACGTTTTAGAAACATCTCGTTTGTGGAGAAAAACAGTTACAGAAATTTCCAAAGAATATAAAAATGTAGAATTAGAACACTTGTATGCAGACAATGCCGCAATGAAACTAATTCTAAACCCAAAAAATTTCGATGTAATTCTTACAGAAAACTTCATAGGAGATATAATTTCAGATGAAGCCAGTGTAATTTCAGGATCAATAGGTTTGTTAGCATCTTCTTCAATAGGAAATGAAAACGCTCTATTTGCGCCAGTTCACGGAACTTTCCCAGAAGCAAAAGGCAAAGATATCGCAAACCCTTTAGCATCAATTCTATCAGCAGCATTAATGTTAGACCATTTAGGGTTGCATGAAGAAGCAAATGCAATAGAAAGAGCCGTAGAAAAATCTTTAGATTTAAATATTACAACGGTAGATATTAAAGGTAAAAATAAATATGCAGCACCAACATCTAAAGTAGGCGACTTTATAGCAGATTATATACTAAATCAACAAGATAGTAATCTTAATTTTAGAAATATTCATGCAGGACAGAGCACTATAATATAAGAAGGAAACTATTTTTAGAAGCTATTTCCAGCTTTTCACTATATCTTTTTGCTTAAAAAAAGCAAAAAGGATGCCGTTTCAATCTGGGCTAGACAAACTTGCTAAAAACATTTAATAAAGAATAAATTTAGTTGCGCATTTAAATAAAAAATTACAATATTTACATCAATGAAAAAACAAGTATTAAATATTATTTCTATTATCATCGTCATCGTAATTATTACGACATGATAAGGAAGTGATATTTATATTTTTATAAACAAACCTTCCATTAAAATGGAAGGTTTTTTTATGCAGTTTTTTAAGGGAGTTGAATATCATAATTAAAAGTAGTTAAAAATCTATTTATCAGTATTTTAGATTATTTTTTTAACACCTGAATTTAAACATTAACATTGAATATTATTCAAAGAAAATAGAGAAACTTAGTAATTTAGTCAACGAATTGAAGAAAACAATAAATGGAATTAAATAAACACAGCAAAAGATTAACACAAGACGAATCTCAACCAGCATCACAAGCAATGTTGTATGCAGTAGGTTTGTCAGATGAAGATATGAGCAAAGCGCAAGTTGGTATTGCAAGTACAGGTTACGATGGTAACCCATGTAACATGCACTTAAATAACTTAGCGGCAGAAGTAAAGATAGAATCTAAAATTGCAGGTTTAGTTGGTTTAGGTTTCAATACAATTGGTGTTTCAGACGGTATTTCTATGGGAACCTCTGGTATGAATTACTCATTAGCATCAAGAGATATTATTGCAGATTCAATAGAAACGGTAATGAATGCTCAAAGTTATGATGCGTTGGTCTCTGTGGTTGGTTGTGATAAAAATATGCCAGGAGCCGTAATAGCAATGTTGCGTTTAAACCGTCCATCGATTATGATGTATGGTGGTACAATTGCATCTGGAAACTACAAAGGGAAAAAATTAAATATTGTTTCTGCTTTTGAAGCTTTAGGTCAGAAAATGGCAGGAGAAATCGAAGAAGATGAATATAGAGAAATTATAAAAAGAGCAATTCCAGGAGCTGGAGCATGTGGTGGTATGTATACGGCAAACACAATGGCTTCTGCAATAGAATGTATGGGTTTTGCTTTACCTTACAATTCATCAATACCAGCAGAGAATCCTAATAAATTATCTGAAGCAGAAAGAACAGCTTTAGCAATTAAAAATTTATTAGAATTAGATTTAAAACCTTTAGATATAATTACTAAAAAATCTTTAGAAAATGCAATTGCAATTGTAAATGCTTTAGGTGGCTCTACAAATGCAGTATTGCACTTTTTAGCAATTGCACATGCAGCAGATATTGAATTTACTCTGGCAGATTTTCAAAAAGTTTCAGATAGAACGCCATTAATTGCAGATTTAAAACCATCTGGTAAATACTTAATGGAAGATGTTCATGGAGTTGGTGGTACACCTGCAATTATGAAATACTTATTGCAAGAAGGGTATTTACATGGAGATTGTATGACGGTTACTGGTAAAACATTGGCAGAAAATTTAGAAAGTGTTGCAGCAATGGAATTTGATGAGCAAGATGTAATCTTCCCAAAAGATAAAGCATTAAAATCTTCAGGAAATATTCAAATTATTTATGGAAATCTTGCAGAAGAAGGAGCCGTAGCAAAAATTTCTGGAAATGAAGGACTACTTTTCGAAGGAAAAGCGGTTGTTTACGATGGTGAACAAGCAGCAAATACAGGTATTGCAAACGGAGAAGTAGAAAGAGGAGATGTAGTCGTCATTCGATATGTTGGACCTAAAGGAGGACCAGGAATGCCAGAAATGTTAAAACCAACTTCTTTAATAATGGGAGCAGGTTTAGGAAAATCTGTAGCTTTAATTACAGATGGTCGTTTTTCTGGAGGAACTCATGGTTTTGTGGTTGGACATATTACACCAGAAGCACAATCTGGAGGTACAATTGGAATTTTAGAAACCGGAGATAAAATTAGAATTAGCGCAGAAGACAATTCTATAAACGTATTAATTTCTGATGAAGAGATTGCTAAAAGAAAATCGAATTGGGTGGCACCAGCATTAAAGCATACAAAAGGAATTTTGTATAAATATGCAAAAATGGTAGCATCAGCATCTAAAGGATGTATAACAGACGAATAATAAAAAGAATCAAGAAAAAAGAGGTAAGAAAAGAAACATAACGACAAGTTCTTGTTCTCTTAATCTATATTCTCTTTTCTAAAAATAAAAAATATGGCAACAGAAACCATAACAAATAAACAAAAACCAGCAAAAGTTACCGAAAGAATTTCTGGTAGTGAAGCGGTTGTAAGATGCTTAATTGCAGAGGATACAAAGATAATTTATGGATATCCTGGAGGAGCAATTATGCCAGTTTACGATGAGTTATATAAGTATCAAGATAAAATTCATCACGTTTTAACACGTCATGAACAAGGTGCTACGCATTCTGCACAAGGTTTTGCTAGAATTTCTGGTAAAGTTGGTGTTTGTATTGCAACATCTGGTCCTGGAGCAACCAATTTAATTACGGGTATTGCAGATGCACAGATAGACTCTACACCAATGGTGTGTATTACAGGTCAGGTTTTTTCTAAATTATTAGGATCAGATGCGTTTCAAGAAACAGATATTGTTGGTATATCTACTCCGGTTACAAAGTGGAATTGCCAAGTAACAAAAGCATCTCAAATTCCAGCAGCAATTGCAAAAGCATTTTATATTGCAAAAAGTGGAAGACCAGGACCTGTTTTGGTAGATATTACTAAAGATGCTCAACAAGAAATGTTCGATTTTTCTTATGAAAAATGCACAAAAATAAGAAGTTATAATCCAATACCTAAAACAGATATTTCTTCTGTAGAAGAAGCTGCTAAATTAATTAATGCTGCTAAAAAACCTTTAGTAGTTTGGGGACAAGGTGTTGTTTTAAGTGAAGCTGAAGAGGCTTTTAAAGCAGTCATAGAAAAAGCCGGAATTCCTGCTGCTTGGACAATTTTAGGTGCTTCTGCAATTCCAACTTCACACCCGTTAAACGTTGGTATGGTTGGTATGCATGGTAATTATGCACCAAACGTTTTAACAAATGATTGCGATGTTTTAATTGCAATAGGTATGCGTTTCGATGACCGTGTTACTGGAAGTTTAAATACATATGCGAAACAAGCTAAAATTATTCACTTCGAAATTGATCCTGCAGAAATAGATAAAAACGTAAAAACAGACGTAGCAGTTTTAGGTGATGCAAAAGCAAGCTTAGAATTATTATTACCAATGTTAGATGAAAAAACGCATCCAGAATGGCGTCAAAAATTTGCAGATTTATATGCTATTGAGTATGAAAAAGTAATTAAAGACGATATTCATCCAACCAAAGAAGGTTTAACAATGGGAGAAGTTGTTTATCAAATTAACATTCAAAGTAAAGGAAATGCTGCTATTGTAAGTGATGTTGGTCAACACCAAATGATTGCTTGTAGATATGCCGAATTCAATAAAACAAAAAGTAATATTACTTCTGGTGGTTTAGGTACTATGGGCTTTGGTTTACCGGCAGCAATTGGAGCTAAAATGGCTGCTCCAGAAAGAGAGGTTGTTTCTATTTCTGGTGATGGAGGTTACCAAATGACAATTCAAGAATTAGGAACTATTTTTCAGCAAAAAGCAGCTGTAAAAATAGTAGTTTTAAATAACGATTTCTTAGGAATGGTTCGCCAGTGGCAACAATTGTTTTTCGATAAACGTTATGCGTCAACAGAAATGGTAAATCCTAATTTTGTTGCTATTGCAGAAGGATATTACATAAAAGCAAGAAAAGTTACTAAGCGTGAAGATTTAGCAGATGCTGTTAAAGAAATGATGGAAAGTAAAGAAGCGTATTTTTTAGAAGTATGTGTAGAAAAAGAAGGAAATGTTTTTCCAATGATTCCTACAGGAGCGAGTGTTTCAGATATAAGACTAGAATAAAATGAATACAGAAAAACAATTATATACAATATCAGTTTATACAGAAAATAATATAGGGTTGTTGAATAGAATTTCAGCAATTTTTCAAAGAAGACATATTAATATAGAAAGTTTAAATATTTCTCCATCAGAAATAGAGAATGTATCTAGATTTACTATTGTGGTTAACATGATAGAAGTAGATGTTAAGAAAATTATTGGACAAATAGAGAAACAAGTAGAAGTAATAAAGGCTTATTACCATACGCTTGATGAGGTAATTTATCAAATATCTGGTTTGTTTAAGGTAAGGTCTGAATTGTTATTTGAAGAACCTCAAATTCAGAATATTATTAAAAATAGTCACGCAAGAATTGTAACTGTAAATACAGAATTTTTTGTGTTAGAAAAATCAGGAAAAAAAGAAGAAATTGCAGAATTACATGAACAATTAAGTGTTTATGGCATTATGCAGTACACGCGTTCTGGTCTTATATCAGTAACTAAAGACGAGATGAGAATATCAGCATTATTAGAAACATACAACAACTAAAATAGATACAAGAGTATAGGTGCTAGAAAAAAGAAAAAATGAGAACACTGTGTCTTTATTCTTTTCTCTCTTTTCTATTCTCTAATCAAAAATTAAAAACAAAAAAATGTCAAATTATTTTAACACATTAACATTAAGAGAAAAATTAGAGCAATTAGGGAAATGTAGATTTATGGACGCTTCAGAATTTGAAGACGGAGTAGAAGCATTGAAAGGGAAGAAAATTGTTATTGTAGGTTGTGGAGCACAAGGTTTAAACCAAGGTTTAAATATGAGAGAATCTGGTTTAGATATTTCTTATACTTTAAGAGCAGCTGCAATAGAAGAAAAGAGACAATCTTATATTAATGCATCTTCAAATAATTTTGAGGTTGGTACTTATGAAGAAATGTTACCAAATGCAGATGTGGTAATTAATTTAACACCAGATAAGCAACATACTAATGTTGTAAATACAGTAATGCCTTTAATGAAAAAAGGGGCTACATTATCTTATTCTCATGGTTTTAATATTGTTGAAGAAGGAATGCAAGTTCGTAAAGATTTAACTGTAATTATGGTGGCGCCAAAGTCTCCAGGATCTGAAGTTAGAGAGGAATATAAAAGAGGATTTGGGGTGCCAACATTAATTGCGGTTCACCCAGAAAATGACCCACAAGGAAAAGGTTGGGCAGAAGCAAAAGCATACGCAGTAGGAACAGGTGGTCATAAAGCAGGTGTTTTACAATCTTCTTTTGTAGCTGAGGTAAAGTCAGATTTAATGGGAGAACAAACTATTTTATGTGGTTTGTTGCAAACAGGAGCAATTTTATCTTTTGATAAAATGGTTGAAGAAGGAATTGAAGCAGGTTATGCGGCTAAATTAATTCAGTATGGTTGGGAAACTGTAACAGAGGCTTTAAAACATGGTGGAATTACGAACATGATGGACAGATTGTCTAATCCTGCAAAAGTAGAAGCTTTTAGAATTTCTGAAGAATTAAAAGATATTATGCGTCCGTTGTTTCAAAAACATATGGATGATATTATGACTGGTCATTTTTCTAAAACAATGATGGAAGACTGGGCTAATGATGATAAAAACTTATTAACTTGGAGAGCTGCAACAGGTGAAACTGCTTTTGAAAAACAAAAAGTTACAGAACAAGAGATTTCTGAACAGGAATATTTTGACCACGGAACTTTATTAGTTGCTTTTGTAAGAGCTGGTGTAGAATTAGCTTTTGAAGCAATGACAGATTCTGGAATTATTGCAGCTTCTGCATATTACGAATCTTTACACGAAACGCCATTAATTGCAAATACAATTGCAAGAATGAAATTGGCAGAAATGAACCGTGTAATTTCTGATACAGCAGAATATGGTTGTTATTTATTTGATCATGCATGTAAGCCTTTATTAACAGATTTTATGAAGGATGTAAAAACTGATATTATTGGTAAATCTTTTAGCTCAGAAAACGGAGTTGATAACCAAGAGTTAATTAGAATTAACGCTATTATTAGAAATCACCCAGTAGAAATTGTTGGAGCAAAATTAAGAGCTTCTATGACAGCAATGAAAGTAGTAAAAACTGCATAATAAAGTAGTTTTTTAAATTTTATAAAAACCTGTCAGATTTCAATATCTGATAGGTTTTCTTTTTATATTCGACCCATGCAAACAGAACAAAATTATTACCCAAGTTTAGAGAACATAAAGGCAGCTGCAGAAAACTTAAAAGGTATTGCTTTTGAAACTCCATTAAGTAAGAATTTTAATCTTTCTAAAGAATTAGACGCTACAATTTTGTTTAAAAGAGAAGATTTACAAGTTGTACGTTCTTACAAAATTAGAGGAGCATATAATAAAATGTCTTCTTTAACTTCAGATGAAAAACAACGAGGAATTGTTTGTGCAAGTGCAGGTAATCATGCACAAGGAGTTGCTTTGTCTTGTAAATTGTTACAGATAAAAGGAACTATTTTTATGCCATCTCCAACACCAAATCAAAAAATTAACCAAGTAAAAATGTTTGGTGAAGATTTTATTGAAATCGTAATTGAAGGAGATACTTTTGATGATGCTTCTTATGCAGCAAAACTAGAATGTGATTCAAAAAATAAAACCTTTATTCATCCTTTTAATGATGAAAAAGTAATTGAAGGTCAGGCAACAGTTGGTTTAGAAGTTTTAAATCAAACCAACGAAAAAATAGATTATGTTTTTGTGCCTATTGGAGGTGGAGGTTTATCTGCGGGTTTATCATCTGTATTTAAATATTTGTCACCAGAAACTAAAATAATAGGTGTGGAGCCAGAAGGAGCGCCTTCTATGCGAACGTCAATCAAAAATAAAAAAAATACAACTTTAGATAAAATTGATGCTTTTGTAGATGGAGCAGCAGTTAAAAGAGTGGGAGATTTAAATTTTGCTATTTGTGAGGAGAATTTAACCGAAGTAATTACAGTTCCTGAAGGGAAAATATGCCAAACAATTTTAGATTTATATAATAAAGATGCAATTGTAGTAGAGCCTGCAGGTGCTTTAAGTATTGCGGCTTTAGATTTTTTTGCAAATGAAATTAAAGGTAAAAATGTGGTTTGTGTTGTAAGTGGAAGTAATAATGATATTACAAGAACAGCTGAAATTAAAGAGCGTGCACTGTTATATGCCAATTTAAAACATTATTTTATTGTAAAGTTTCCACAAAGAGCAGGAGCATTAAAAGAATTTGTAGCTGAAATTTTAGGGCCGAATGATGATATTACTCATTTTGAATATACAAAGAAAAATAACAGAACTAACGGGTCTGCTGTTGTTGGTTTAGAGTTAAAATCTTCAGAGGACTTAGCACCTTTAATTCATAGAATGAAAGAAAGTAACTTCTTTGGCGACTACCTAAATGATAAGCCAGATTTGTTTCAGTTTTTGGTATAATCAATAGCTATAATTAGATAAAACTAAAATATAAAATCGAAATCCTTTTCGTGTTTAAAATCCGAAATAAGGTATTTTACGGTTATTTTTAGTTAATTTTGAATAATAAAGAAGAATCTAATTCTTCTTTTAGAGAACTTATTAAAATTAATTTATGAAGAATACATTTAAAGAAATTCCGAACGAATATAAAATTACATCACTAGTTAAACAAAACACTTATTTAGTTGGTGGAGAGTTAAAGGAGTGGAAAGGTGAAACAGCAGATGTTTATTCAACTATTTCATCAACAAAAGAATACAAACCAACATTGTTAGGAACGGTTCCTAACTTAACAGAAGATGAAGCTATTGAATCTTTAAATGCTGCTTCTAAAGCTTATGATAGAGGGCAAGGTTTATGGCCAACAATGAAGGTAGAAGGTAGAATTGCTGCAATGGAAAAGTTTGTAGTGAAAATGAAAACCAAAAGAGAAGAAATTGTAAAACTTTTAATGTGGGAAATTGGTAAAGCTTTACCAGATTCTGAAAAAGAATTTGATAGAACTATCGAATACATTTACGATACAATTGAAGATTATAAGCAAATGGACAGAGATTCTGCTAAGTTTGAAAAAAACAGCGGAGTTCATGCGCATATTAGAAGAGGACCTTTAGGCGTTGTTTTGTGTTTAGGCCCTTATAATTATCCTTTAAACGAAACTTTTGCGTTGTTAATACCTGCTTTAATTATGGGGAATACAACAGTTTTTAAACCAGCAAAGCATGGCGTTTTATTATTATCACCATTGTTAGAGGCTTTTCAAACTAGTTTTCCTGCAGGAGTTGTAAATATTATTTACGGTAGAGGTAGAACTTTGGCAACACCAATTATGAAGACAGGTCTTGTAGATGTTTTAGCATTAATAGGAAATAGTAAATCGGCAAATGCAATTCAAGCAAATCATCCATTTAAAAACAGACTACGTTTAGTTTTAGGATTAGAAGCTAAAAACCCAGGAATTGTTTTACCAGATGCAGATTTAGATTTGGCTATTAATGAATGTCTTGCTGGAGCAACGTCATTTAATGGACAACGTTGTACAGCTTTAAAAATATTATATGTTCATGAGCATATTGTAGATGAATTTAATAAGCGTTTTGCAGAAAAAGTAGATGCTCTTAAATTTGGTAATCCTTGGGAAGATGGTGTTAAATTAACGCCTTTACCAGAACCAGGTAAGCTTGCGTATATTCAAGAATTAATTGATGATGCAACTAACAAAGGTGCAAAAGTGATTAATAAAAAAGGAGGAGAAACTTCAGAAAACTATATTTTCCCTGCAGTTTTATATCCTGTTTCTAAAGACTCTAGAGTTTTTGAAGAAGAGCAATTTGGTCCAGTTACACCAATTGTATCGTTTAAAAACATTCAAGAACCTTTAGATGATATGGCGGCTTCAAACTATGGGCAACAAGTAAGTGTTTTTGGTAGTGAGGTAAAAACCTTAGCACCATTAATAGATACGTTAGTAAACTTAGTTTGTAGAGTTAACTTAAATAGTGCAGCACAACGTGGGCCAGATGTATATCCTTTTACAGGTAGAAAAGATTCTGCAGTAGCTACTTTAAGTGTACATGATGCATTGCGTTCTTTTTCTATAAGAACCTTTGTAGCAGCTAAAGACACGGACTATAATAATGCTATTTTACAAGAATTATTAGATAAAAAAGCTTCTAATTTTATTAGTACAGATTATATTTTAAGTTAAATTGATAAAAATTTCAACTTTAAAAGCCTCTATTCTTATAACTAGAATAGAGGCTTTTTTATTTTTTTTAATTACTTAAACCTTTATTGTAAACATAGGTTTTAAAGCTTTTTTAGATAAGTTTTTAGTAACACTTCCTGTAAATAGATGAGAAATACCGCTTCTACCGTGTGTACTTAATGCTATTAAATCTATTTTTTTCTCTTTAGAAAAATTTAAAATACCTTTTTCAACAGAGGTATCACTATATATATTTATAGAGTGTTTAGGTAGTTTGTAATCTTTTACAAAATCTTTTACTTTTTGTTTAGCGTTAAAAGTACTTTCGAATTGAGAAGGTGTATTTATCTTTAATAAATGAATTTTACTGTTAAATGCAGTTGCAAAATCTAAGAATTTACGAAACCCTTCTTTGTTTTCTTTTTTAAAGTTAGAAGCAAAAACTAAGTTGTTTAATTTAAACTTTTTACTGTCACTTTTTACAACAATTACAGGTGTATTAGAGGTTCTTACAATTTTTTCAGTATTAGATCCAATCATTATTTCTTCAAATTCAGAATGTCCTTTAGAACCCATAATTATTAAATCTGCATCAATTTTTTCTGCGTACTTTTTTATGCCTTCAAAAGGAGTATTTAACTTTATAAAATACTCGACACTAATATCTTCAGAAAAAAAACTTTTTTTAAATTTTAAAACTTTTTCTCTTGTTTTTCTTAAATATAACATGCTTTCTGGAATGCTAAAATTACTGCTTGAAGCCATGTCTACAACTCCAGATGGAAGTTCGATTAAATGCACAAGATATACGGTGGCACTGGTTTTTTTAGCGATTTTGGCTGCCATTTTAGCAGCGTATTCAGAAGGTTTAGAGAAGTCGATGGGAACTAGAATTTTATTCATAAGTAAGAATTTTAAGTTCAAAAAATGGGTGTATATAAAGTTACAAAAAAATTTTGAATTCGACTTGGTTTGGTAAATCATAACTAATTCGTATATTTGCACCGAAATTTATAGTAAATGGAGGATGAAGGGGACTTAAAAGTCCCCTCTTTTTATACTTTATTTTAAGGTTTAATATGAATCAAACAGCAGTAAAAGACATAGTAGACGAAGCATTGGCTCTTAATGAGTCTTTGTATCTCATAGAATTATCTATATCTGTAAACAACAAAGTTCAAGTTGTTGTAGATGGAGATAATGGCGTTCCTTTAAGTGAATGTATTCGTATTAGCAGGAGTATTAATGATACTTTTGATAGAGAAGAAGAAGATTTCTCTTTAGAAGTAGCTACGCCAGATATTGCGCATCCATTAAAAGTAAAAAGACAATATATTAAGAATATTAATAGAATTCTTAAGGTAAAAACTGCAGAAGAAGAGTATGAAGGTACTTTAATAGAAGCAGATGAAGATAAGATTGTTTTACAATGGAAAGCTAGAGAGCCTAAGCCAATTGGTAAAGGAAAAGTTACTGTAGAGAAAACAGCAACTATAGAGTATAGTGAGATTAAAGAAGCAAAAGTGAAAATTGTATTTTAAGCAAAAAATGTAATGGAGAATATAGCATTAATTGATTCGTTTTCGGAATTTAAAGATAACAAGAGTATAGACAGAGTAACATTAATGTCTATTTTAGAAGAGGTATTTAGAGCTACTTTAAAACGTAAGTTTGGTTCAGATGATAATTTTGATATTATTATTAACCCAGATAAAGGAGATTTAGAAATTTGGAGAAATAGAATTGTTGTTGCAGATGGATTTTCTGAAGATGATAATGAAGAAATTGAACTAGCGGAAGCAAGATTAATTGAGCCAGATTTTGAAATTGGTGAAGATGTTTCTGAAGAAGTTAAGTTGATTGATTTAGGAAGAAGAGCTATTTTAGCATTACGTCAAAACTTAATTTCAAAAATTTACGAACACGATAGCACAAATATATTTAAGCATTTTAAAGATTTAGAAGGCCAATTATATAGTGCAGAAGTTCATCACATTCGTCATAACGCAATTATTTTGTTAGATGATGATGGTAATGAGATTGTGTTGCCAAAAAGTGAGCAAATTCGTTCAGATTTCTTTAGAAAAGGAGATTCTGTTAGAGGAGTAATAAAAACAGTAGAATTAAGAGGTAATAAACCTGCTATTATTTTATCAAGAACGTCTCCGGAGTTCTTAAATAAATTATTTGAGCAAGAAATTCCTGAAGTTTTCGATGGTTTAATTACTGTAGAAGGAGTTGCTAGAATACCAGGAGAAAAAGCGAAAGTGGCTGTAGATTCTTATGATGATAGAATAGATCCTGTTGGAGCTTGTGTTGGTGTAAAAGGATCAAGAATTCATGGTATTGTTCGTGAATTAGGTAATGAAAACATAGATGTTATTAATTACACTAAAAATGAACAATTATTTATTTCAAGAGCATTAAGTCCTGCAAAAGTGACTTCAATGGAAATTGAAATGTATGAAGAGGAAAGAAATGGTAAAAAAGGACGTGTAAGCGTACTTTTAAAACCAGAAGAGGTTTCTAAAGCAATTGGTAGAGGTGGTGTTAATATTCGTTTAGCAAGTGAATTAACTGGTTACGAAATAGATGTTAAGAGAGAAGGTCTTGAAGAAGAAGACGTTGAGTTAACAGAATTTAGTGATGAAATCGAAGCATGGGTTATTAAAGAATTTAAAAATATTGGTTTAGATACTGCGAGAAGCGTATTAGAAGCTAGTGTTGTAGAGTTAGTTAAAAGAACCGATTTAGAAGAAGAAACTATTTTAGATGTTCAAAGAATTTTAAAAGAAGAATTCGAAGAGTAGTTTTATAATTAAAGTAATCGTAAAAAAGTATATTTTTACAAATTAAAGGCTAAAAAATAATATATGTCTGAAGGCAAAACAACGAGGCTTAATAAGGTTTTAAGAGAATTAAATATTTCTCTAGATAGAGCAGTAGAATATTTAGCAGATAAAGGTCATGAAATAGAATCTAGACCAACTACTAAAATTTCTGGTGATGTCTATCAGGTCCTGCTAGATGGTTTCCAAACAGATGCTAGTAAAAAAGCTGCATCTAAGGAAGTTGGTGAGGAAAAGCGAAAAGAAAAGGAAGCAATTCGTGCAGAACTAGAAGCTAAGCAAGAGAGTAAAAGAGCAGAAGACGCTAAAAAAGAAGAAGTTCTTAAAGCAAAAGCCAAAAAATTAGAAGTTAAAACTATTGGTAAAATAGATATTGACAATCTTGGTAAGCCTGTTCTTAAAAAAGAAGAGGTAAAAGAAGTTGAAACTAAAGTTGAAGCTCCTGTGATAGAAACTCCAAAAGTAGAGACTCCTGTAGTCGAAACTCCAAAGGTTGAAGCACCAAAAGAGGTTGTTGCTGATGCTCCTGTTGCTAAAGAAGAAAAACCAGTTATTAAAGAAGTTAAGGTTGAAAAACCAATTTCTTTAGTAGAAAAGGAAGCTTCTAAAGTAGACAAGAAAGTTGATGGTAAAAAAGATCTATCTAAACCAGAAGGAAAGGTTGAAGAGGTTACTGCTGAAAATGCAGAAACTATTAAAACTCAATACAAGAAGTTAGACGGACCAAACTTTACAGGTAAGAAAATTGATTTAAAACAATTTGAAAAGCCTAAAAAGAAAAAGCCAGAAGCTAAAAAAGATGCAGCGTCAGATCCAAGGAAAAAACGTAAACGTATTGTAACTAAAGTTGGAGCTCCTGGAAGCAGAACAGCAAACAGAGCACCAAATAGTAGAGCAGGAAACGGAAGAGGTCCTTATAATAAAGGAGCTAGAGGAAACGTAAGGCCAGCTGCAAACGTTAAAAAAGAAGAACCTACAGAAGCAGATATTCAGAAGCAAGTAAGAGAGACCTTAGAAAAACTTCAAGGAAAATCTTCTAAAGGTAAAGGTGCTAAATATAGAAGAAACAAAAGAGATGCTCGTAGAGAACATTCTGATGCAGAATTAGAAGCACAAGCTTTAGACAACAAAATCTTAAAAGTAACAGAGTTTGTTACTGTAAGTGAAGTTGCAACAATGATGGATGTTCCAGTAACAAATATCATTTCTGCTTGTATGTCTTTAGGTATGATGGTAACAATGAATCAGCGTTTAGATGCAGAAACATTAGTTATTGTTGCAGAAGAATTTAACCACAAAGTAGAATTTGTAGGAGCAGAAGTAGAAGAGTCTATAGAAGAAGTAATAGATAAGCCAGAAGATTTAGAAACTCGTGCACCAATTATTACGGTAATGGGTCACGTAGATCATGGTAAAACATCTTTGTTAGATTATATTAGAAAAGCAAATGTAATTGAAGGCGAAAGTGGAGGAATTACGCAACATATTGGTGCGTATTCTGTAAACGTAGGTGATCAAAAAATTGCTTTCTTAGATACACCTGGTCACGAGGCTTTTACAGCAATGCGTGCACGTGGTGCTCAAGTAACAGATTTAGTTATTATTGTAGTAGCAGCAGATGATGATGTGATGCCACAAACAAAAGAAGCAATTTCGCATGCACAAGCAGCAGGAGTTCCTATTATTTTTGCAATTAATAAGATAGATAAACCAAATGCGAATCCAGATAATGTGAAAACACAATTATCTCAAATGAATTTGTTGATTGAAGAATGGGGTGGAAGTATTCAGTCTCAAGATATATCAGCGAAAACAGGAGAAGGTATTCCAGAATTATTAGAAAAAGTTTTATTAGAAGCTGAAATTTTAGAATTAAAAGCAAATCCTAATAAGAATGCAGTTGGAGCAGTTGTTGAAGCCTTATTAGATAAAGGTAGAGGATATGTTTCTACGATATTAGTACAAGCAGGAACTTTAAAAATTGGAGATTACTTGTTAGCAGGTAAACACAGTGGTAAAGTAAGAGCAATGTTCGATGATAAAGGAAACAACTTAAAAGTTGCGAAACCATCAACACCAGTATCTATTTTAGGTTTAGACGGTGCGCCGCAAGCAGGAGATAAATTTGTAGTATTCGACGATGAGAGAGAAGCGAAACAAATTGCTTCTAAGAGATCTCAATTACAACGTGAGCAATCTGTAAGAACTCAGAAAACATTAACATTAGCTGAGATTGGACGTAGAATCGCGTTAGGAGACTTTAAAGAATTAAATATTATCTTAAAAGGAGATGTAGATGGTTCTGTAGAAGCATTAACAGATTCTTTCCAGAAATTATCTACAGAAGAAATTCAAGTTAATATTTTACACAAAGGTGTTGGAGCTATTACAGAAAGTGATGTGTTATTAGCAACAGCTTCAGATGCAATTATTGTTGGTTTTAATGTAAGACCACAAGGAAATGCAAGAGTAGTTGCAGATAGAGAGGAAGTAGATATTAGAACATATTCTATTATTTATGATGCAATTAATGACCTTAAAGATGCAATGGAAGGAATGTTATCTCCTGAAATGAAAGAAGAGGTAACAGGTAATGTTGAGATTAGAGAGGTTTATAAAATTTCTAAAGTTGGTAACATTGCAGGTTGTATGGTTATGTCTGGTAAAATCTTTAGAGATTCTCAAATTAGAATTATTAGAGACGGTATCGTTGTACACGATGGAACTCTTACAGCTTTAAAGCGATTTAAAGATGACGTTAAAGAAGTAGCTAAAGGATATGATTGTGGTGTTCAAATTAAGAACTATAATGATATTGCAGAAGGCGATTTAATTGAAGCTTACAAAGAAGTAGCAGTAAAAAAGAAGTTGAAATAGACTTTTTATTATATAAAGTAAAAGCCGAAATTCTTATGAATTTCGGCTTTTTTTATGATGTAATTTAAGTAGTTGTAATGTGTTTTAAATACTAATTGAATTACTTACCCATTGGAATAACAATAGTGCCAGAGAATTCTTTCTTAAAGATTAAATTAGCCCTATCTGCTTCTAGTTTTGTTTTATAGTTTCCTACTTGTACCTTCCATTCAGGGTTGTTGTAAACTAGTTTTGTAGAAACTCTAGGGTATAATACTTTAAACCTTGCATGTTTGCTTTTTGCAGACCTTTCGTTTCCGTAATAAATCTGAATACTATATCCATAACCTACAGTTTTATTATAACTTCTCTTTTTTTTAAGTAAAATTTTTACTTCTTTGCTGCTATTTGTTGTGTTTTGAGAACTCAAAGTGCCAAAACTAGCAAGTAAACAGAACAAAAATCCCCTTAAAAACAATGTGTTTTTCATAATCTAAAATGTTTCTGCAAAAATAACGACTTGCTAAAGAATAAATTGAGTCTTTTCCTTATTTAGAATTATTATAAATTGATATTTAAGATTCTATTAGCTTTTCAAAATTTAGCAATATGTAGTACTTTTGTAGAACTGTTCAGAAAGCGTTTTTTGAACGAATTTATACACAATACTAAAATTATAGTTTGTAAATATGAAAAGTGTAGCATCGCATAGTAGACTAAGCTCAGTACTTCTAAAAAGTCTTACATTACTTTTGTTTTTTGCTTTCAGCATATCTTCTTATTCTCAAGAAGTAGATGAGGCTCGTCAAAAAGAAGGAAAAAAACTATTTAAATCTTTATGTGCTTCTTGTCATAAGTTAGACAAGAAACTAGTAGGACCAGCGTTAGGTGGTGTCGAAGAACGTAGAGAGAATTCTTGGTTAAAATCATGGATTCACAATAATGCCGAATTTCAGAAGGTAAATGCAGAAGCAGCTGAAGCAGCACAATACAGTGCAACAGCTATGAATGCTTTTCCTCAGTTAACAGATAAAAACATCGATGATGTTTTGTATTATACAACTGTGGGTGAAATTAAAAAAGCACCAGCGGCAGGAGAAGTTGTTGTAGGTGGTCAAGTATTAGAAAAAAGTGGAGCTCCAGGTTGGTTAATCTATTTTCTAGCAGCAGCTATAGTTGTTGCCTTTTTAATGATTGCTAATTTGTTGAAACAAGTAAGTGAATTAAAAGGAAATAAAAAACCAGGTGTTCAATCGAACCTAAGAAGAGATCTTCAAGAATTATGGGTTGGTGTTAAGAAAAATACTTTCTTAAAAGTGTTGGCAACAATATTTTTAGTGCTAGTTGGTATTTATTTTGTTTTTGGAACATTATTTACGGTTGGTGTAGATCAAGGTTATCAACCAATTCAGCCAATAGCTTTTTCTCACAAAATTCACGCAGGTGATAATAAGATAGATTGTCAATATTGTCACTCGTCTGCAAAACATAGTAAACATTCTGGAATACCTTCAGTAAATGTTTGTATGAATTGTCATAAAGCGATTTCAGAAGTTGCAGAAGGAACAGAAATTAACTGGAATGGACAAACTTATGGTAAGGAACAGTTAGATCAAGAAATAGCTAAGGTATATGATGCTGCTGGTTGGGATGCTGATGAATTAGTTTATACAGGTAATGAAAAGCCTGTAAAATGGATTCGCATCCATAATTTACCAGACTTTGCATATTATAACCACTCACAACACGTAACTGTTGCTGGTGTTAAATGTCAGAAATGTCATGGACCAGTAGAGGAGATGGATGAAATGTATCAATATTCTCCATTAACAATGGGTTGGTGTATTGATTGTCATAGAGAAACAAATGTAGATTTAAAAGGGAATGAATATTATGCTAAGATTCACGAACAATTAGCTGAAAAATACGGAGTAGAAAAAGTTACTATTTCTCAGTTAGGTGGATTAGAATGTGGTAAATGTCATTACTAATTAAAGAGTTAAAAGATTCAAAAATTAAAAGATAGTTAGAATTGTTTTAGATATTCTAAAGTCTTTCAATCATTAAATAAAAAAGTATAAATGGCTTCAAACAAAAAATACTGGAAAAGTGTTGAAGAACTAAAAGGTAGTTCTGTTGTTGAAACGCTGGGTAAAAATGAATTTGTAGAGAATATTCCTACAGATGATTTTTTAGGTGATAAAGAAACACTTGAGAATTCTTCTACTTCACGTAGAGATTTCTTGAAATATGTAGGCTTTACAACAGCGGCAGCTTCATTAGCAGCTTGTGAAGGACCGGTTATTAAATCGATTCCTTACGTTGTAAAACCAAACGATATTATTGCAGGTGTTGCAGATTGGTATGCTACTTCTATGGCAGATGGTTTTGACTTTGCAAACGTGTTAGTTAAAACACGCGAAGGACGTCCTATTCAAATAATGCCTAATAAAGAAGCAAACGGAACAACAAGTGCTAGAGTTCAAGCAGCTGTTCTTTCTTTGTATGATGAGAAATTACGTTTAAAGGAACCAACTAAAAATGGTGATGCTATTTCTTGGAGCGATGCTGACAAGGAAATAGGACAAAAATTAAATGATTTTAAAATAGCTGATAAGAAGGTTGTTTTATTAACAGGTACAATGGCAAGCCCATCAACAGATAAAATTGTTGGTGAATTCTTAGCGACATACCCAAATGCAAAACACGTTATTTATGACGCAATTTCTGAAGCAGCAGCAGCAGATGCATTTGAAACTATGTTTGGTAGAAGAGCTTTACCTAATTATAAGTTAGAAAACGCAGAAACAATTGTTTCTTTTGGGGCAGATTTCTTAGGAGATTTTCATGGAGGTTTCGAAAAGGCTTATATTAATGGTAGAAAACCTGAAACAGGTAAAATGTCTTACCATGTTCAGATAGAAAGTAATATGTCTCTTTCTGGAGCAAATGCAGATAGACGTTTGGTTGCAAAACCATCTGATGTTGTTTTTGCTTTATTAAACTTATATAAGGAAATTACTGGTGTTTCAGTAACTTCTAATGCAACACCTATAGATTCTGAAATTAAGAAGCTTGCAAAAGCGCTTAAAAAAGCTGGTTCTAATGGAGTTGTAATGACAGGTGTTAATGATGTTAACGCTCAGTTAATTTCTTTAGCTATAAACAAAGCTTTAAATAGTACTATTTTAGATAGTAATAATTCATTAAACATCCGTCAAGGAAACTTTGAAGAAGTTCAAAGTTTAGTTTCAGATATGAAATCTGGACAAGTTGGTGGTATTTTAACTATAAATGTAGATCCTTCATATTCATTACCTAATGCTACTGAATTTACAGAAGCTTTAAAAAATGTTGATTTAAAGGTTGCTTTATCTGTTGAAAATAATGAAACTGTTAACGCAATGGAATATGCATTACCAGCACCTCATTTTTTAGAGTCTTGGGGTGATACTGAGTTTTCAGAAGGAAATTTTGGATTAGTTCAACCAACAATTCAACCATTATTTAAAACGCGTCAAATTCAAGATACGTTATTAAAATGGTCTGGAAGTTCAACTTCTTATTACGATTTCTTAAAATCTTTCTGGTCTACAGATGTTTTAGATGGTGCTTCATGGAATAAAGCTTTGCATAATGGTTTTTATACTAGAACTATTTCTACCACTAACATCATAGAGGGTTTAAAAGAAGTTTCAATTACAGATGTTGCAACTAAATTAAAGAAAAGTACAACTGCTTCAGCAATGGAGTTGAATTTATATACTAAAACAGGTTTAGGAGATGGTAAACAAGCGAACAATCCTTGGTTACAAGAATTTCCAGATCCAATTACAAGAGCTTCTTGGGATAACTATTTAACTATGTCTATGGCAGATGCTAGAGACTTAGGTTTTTCTAATCCTGTAAAAGATAATGGAGCAATTAATGGTGATTATGCTAAAGTAACTATAAATGGTGTTGATGTAGTTGTTCCAGTGATGGTTCAACCTGGTCAAGCTAAAGGTTCTGTAGGTTTATCATTAGGTTTTGGTAAAACGTTCGGTTTAAAAGAAGAAATGCAAGTTGGTGTTAATGCTTATCCTTTGTATAAAGGAGGTAATAATATCCAATATAATGTAGTTATAGAAAAAGTATCTGGTACGCATAAGTTTGCTTGTACACAAGTACAAAAAACAATTGCTGGTCGTCATGATATTTTAAAAGTTGCTACTTTAAAAGAATATAACACTGTAGCGCCTAAAGACCATCATCATGGTTGGAATAAGCCTGCATATGTGTCTTATGATCATAAAGAAGTTGAAGCAAAAACAATTGATTTATGGGATGAGCATAATAGAGAAGTAGGACATCACTTTAACTTATCTATAGATTTAACATCTTGTACAGGTTGTGGAGCATGTGTAGTTGCATGTCACGCAGAGAACAACGTGCCTGTTGTTGGTAAGAATGAGGTTAGAGTTGGTAGAGATATGCACTGGTTGCGTATTGATAGATATTACTCTTCGGAAGTTGAAACTCGTGAAGAGGCTAAAGAAATGGGCTTAAGCGGAGGAGATTTATATAGAGCTTTAGAAACTGAAGCTGAAAATCCTGAAGTTACTTTTCAACCAATGATGTGTCAACATTGTAATCATGCTCCTTGTGAGACTGTTTGTCCTGTTGCTGCAACATCACATGGTCGTCAAGGTCAAAATCAAATGGCATACAACAGATGTGTAGGTACAAGATATTGTGCAAACAACTGTCCTTATAGAGTTCGTAGATTTAACTGGTTTAATTATTCAAATAATAACGAGTTTGATTTTAATATGAACAACGAATACGGTAAAATGGTGTTAAATCCAGATGTTGTAGTTCGTTCTAGAGGAGTTATGGAGAAATGTTCTATGTGTATTCAAATGTCACAAGCAACAATTCTTAAAGCGAAGAAAGAAGGCCGTAAAGTAAATGTAGATGAATTCGAAACAGCTTGTTCATCAGCTTGTACTACAGGAGCTATGGTTTTTGGAGACGTTAATAATAAAGAAGATCAAGTAGCTGCGTTAGCAGAAGATAAAAGAGCTTACAATGTATTAGATTACCTTCAAACGAAGCCTAATGTGATATATCAAGTAAAAGTAAGAAATACAAACCAAGCGTAATTAAACTTTAAGATATAAAAATATGTCTCATTACGAAGCACCCATAAGGGAACCTTTAGTATTAGGTGATAAAAGTTACCATGATATTACCGAAGATATTGCAAAACCTATAGAAGGCGCAGCAAATAAAAACTGGTACATCGCATTTTATATTTCTTTAGCAGCAATGCTATGGGGATTTGGGTGTATATTTTACACAGTAGGAACTGGTATTGGAGTTTGGGGATTAAACAAGAACATTGGATGGGCTTGGGATATCACAAACTTTGTATGGTGGGTAGGTATTGGTCACGCAGGAACTTTAATTTCGGCGGTACTTTTATTATTCCGTCAAAAATGGAGAATGGCTATTAACCGTTCTGCAGAAGCAATGACAATTTTTGCCGTTTTTCAAGCAGGATTGTTTCCAATTATTCACATGGGACGTCCATGGAATGCATATTGGGTATTACCTGTACCAAATCAATTCGGATCATTGTGGGTGAATTTTAACTCACCTCTATTATGGGATGTATTTGCAATTTCAACATATTTATCTGTTTCATTAGTTTTCTGGTGGACAGGTTTATTACCAGATTTTGCAATGATTAGAGATAGAGCTGTAAAACCTTTTCAAAAGAAAATATATGCTTTGTTATCTTTTGGTTGGTCTGGTAGAGCAAAAGATTGGCAACGTTTTGAAGAAGTATCTTTGGTACTTGCTGGTTTAGCAACACCATTAGTACTTTCTGTACATACAATTGTATCAATGGATTTTGCAACATCAATTAATCCAGGTTGGCACTCAACAATCTTCCCTCCTTATTTCGTAGCAGGTGCAATATTTTCAGGATTTGCAATGGTACAGACGTTATTAGGAATTATGAGAAAGGTTACGAATCTAGAAGACTACATTACTCGTATGCATGTTGAATACATGAATATTGTAATTATCTTAACTGGTGGAATTGTAGCTGTAGCTTATGCAACAGAATTCTTTATCGCTTGGTATACTGGTTCTCCTTACGAAAACTATACTTATTTATCCGTAGGTGCTGCAACAGGACCTTATGCTTGGGCATTTTGGTCATTGATAACTTTCAATATTATTACACCTCAGTTATTATGGATTAAGAAATTTAGAAGAAGTTTTACTATTACTTTTATTATATCGATAGCGATTAATATTGGTATGTGGTTTGAACGTTTCGATATTATTGCTATTGTTTTAAGTAAAGGTCATTTACCTTCTACTTGGTGGCGTTTTGAACCAACTTTTGTAGATGTTGGTATCTTTATAGGAACAATAGGTTTTTTCTTTGTATTATTCTTATTGTATGCAAGAACTTTTCCTGTAATTGCACAAGCGGAAGTTAAAACAATTTTAAAATCTTCAGGTGAATTTTACAAGAAGAGAAGAGAACAAGGAATACCTTCTAAACCAGCAATTGTTGTTACAAGTGCAGTAGGTAACAAGGATAATTCTGATAACAATTTAAACGGATAATTATGGAAGCATCAAAAGTTATTCATGCGTTTTATACAGATGATGAAGTTTTGTTAGACGCAGTAAAAGCTGTAAAAGCAGAACACCATCACATCGAAGAGATATTTTGTCCTTTTCCAGTACACGGACTAGACAAAGCAATGGGATTAGCACCTACAAGATTAGCTATTACAGCTTTCTTTTATGGTATTACTGGTTTGGCTTTCGCTATTTGGATGACAAATTATATTATGATAGAAGATTGGCCACAAGATATTGGTGGTAAACCAAGTTTTTCATGGATGGAAAATATGCCAGCATTTGTACCAATTATGTTTGAATTAACGGTATTTTTCGCTGCCCATTTAATGGTTATTACTTTCTATATGAGAAGTAGAATCTGGCCATTTAAAGATGCAGAAAACCCAGATCCTAGAACTACAGATGACCATTTTTTAATGGAAATTCCAGTTCATAATAATGAAGAAGCTTTAACTTCTTTATTAGCAAAAACAGGAGCTGTAGAAATTAATGTAGTAGATAAGCACTAATATATTAGATGATGAAGAATTTTAAATTAATTATCGCACTAGTAATCATTACAAGTATAGTTTCTTGTAATGATAAGAAAACAAGGCAAGTACAATATATGCCAGACATGTATGTATCTTTACCTTATAATGCTGATAGCTCAGAAGGCCTTGGAGGTAATCCTGTAAATAGTAAACCAGTTGCTGGTACTATACCAAGAGGAGGAACTCCTGCTTATGATATTCCTGACACTATAGAAGGATATGATATTGCTAAATCAGAACTAAAATCTCCATTAGTTAAGAATGAGAAGAATTTAGATAATGGTAAGAAGATGTATAATATTTATTGTATCTCTTGTCATGGTAAAAAAGGAGATGGTAATGGGTACTTATCAGTTGCAGAAAAATTTGCAGGAATACCTAATTATAAAGATAGAGATATTACAGAAGGAAGTATTTATCATGTACTAATGCATGGTAAAAACTTAATGGGTTCTCACTCATCTCAATTAACATACAATGAACGCTGGCAAATTGTTCAGTACGTTGAAGTTTTAAGAGCAGATTTGTTAAAATAAAATACAAAAAGAAAGAATACGAAAGATATGTATCAATTCTCAGGTAAATTAAAGACATTCTCATTAGCACTAATTATTATTGGTGTAGTAGGAATAGCATTCAGTTTTTATAGTGGTTCTCAAACGACTATAGAAGATGCTAAACATCTAATTGAAGCGTCAACGAATGATGGTCATGGAAGTTCTCATGGTGAATCAGGAAAAGAAGCTCATTCAACGGAAGCTCCAAAAGCAGATCATACAGTATCTGGTGAGCATCACGGTGATGAAAATGTAGATAAAACAATGAGTGGGCATGGTGCTCATGATGATGATTCTCATGCAGAACATGTTTTACATCAATTACAAAATAGACCATGGTCTGCATTTTATGTAGCATTGTTCTTCTCTTTAGGTATTACATTGCTTGTATTAGTTTTTTATGCTATACAAAGAGTTGCACAAGTAGGTTGGTCTGTTGTTTTATTAAGAGTAATGGAAGCTATTACTGCTAACTTACTACCTGTTTCTATCATAATGATATTTGTTGTTATAGCATCAGTTATGCATTGGAATCATATGTTTCCTTGGATGGCAGATGGTACTGTAGATCCTGAGAGCGCTAATTATGACCCTATTGTAGATGGTAAATCTTGGTGGATGAATACTACTGGTTTTGTTATAAGAAGTATTTTTTATCTTTTAGTTTGGAATGCTTACCGTTTCTTTATCAGAAAAAGTTCTATTAAAGAAGATACGGCTAACGATGGTAATAAAACATACAAGAAAAATTATAATGCTTCTGTTATATTTTTATTCTTGTTTATGATTACTGAATCTATGATGTCTTGGGATTGGATTATGGGATTAGATCCACATTGGTTTTCAACACTATTTGCATGGTACGTTTTAGCTACTTTATTAGTTAGTGCTTTAACTGTTATCGCTTTTTTCACAATCTTTTTACGTTCTAAAAATGCTTTACCTGGTGTAAATGATAGTCATATTCATGATTTAGCTAAATTTATGTTTGGTTTCTCAGTATTCTGGACTTATTTATGGTTTGCACAATTTATGCTAATTTGGTATGCTGATATTCCTGAAGAAACGACTTATTTTGTTGCTAGATTTACAGAATACAAATTACCTTTCCTCGGAATGGTAGTAATGAACTTTGCTTTTCCAATTTTACTATTAATAAATAGTGATTTTAAAAGTAAGCCTTGGTTTGTATTTATTGGAGGATTTGTAATTTTAGCGGGTCATTATATAGATGTTTTCATCATGGTTATGCCATCTACAGTAGGTGGAAATTGGTTCTTTGGAATTCCTGAAATTAGTGCATTATGTTTCTTTGTAGGATTATTAATCTACACAACTCTAAATGCCTTTTCTAAAGCGAATCCTACACCAAAAGGAAATCCTTTCTTAGAAGAGAGTGAACATTTCCATTATTACAATATAGAACATACAGGAGAAGGATCATCTGATCATTAATAAATAATTCAATTAAAATAATTAAGACAAGATAAATATGCTAGCTCTATTTTATATTTTTATAGGTGTTGCAATCGGTGTAAGTGTTTGGCAGATTACTAGAATCATGGATTTTAGAAGTTCTATTGCTAACGATAAAGATAACGCTGCACAAGGGAAATTTGCTATTGGTTTTATGGCTTTTCTATATGCAATGATGATTTATTGTTTAATCTTCATGAATGTGGTAATGTTACCAGAATCTGCTTCTATTGAAGGAGAACATGATGATAACTTATTCGATATTACATTTTGGTTAATAGGTATTGTACAATTCATAATGCAATTCTTAATCTTTTATTTCACTTTTAAGTACAGAGGAAATAAAGATAGAAAAGCAAAATTTTATGCAGATAGTCATAAGTTAGAGTTCATTTGGACGGTAACACCAGCAATAGTACTAGTTGTTCTAATTGGTTATGGTTTATGGCAATGGAATAATGTTATGGATTTATCTGATGAAGATGAAGCGATTGTTATCGAAGTTTATGCACAACAATTTAACTGGAAAGCACGTTACGCTGGGGCAGATAATGCATTAGGTTTAGGTAATGTAAACTTTATTAAAGGTATCAACACAATGGGTGTAGATATGTCTGATAAGAATGCTGTTGATGACAAACAAGTAACAGAGCTTTACTTACCTAAGGGTAGAAAAATTCACTTTAAATTTCGTTCGCAAGACGTATTACACTCTGCTTATATGCCTCACTTTAGAGCACAAATGAATTGTGTTCCTGGTATGGTTACAGAATTTGGTTTTACTCCTAAGTATACTACTTTAGAAATGAGAGATCAACCAGAAGTAATTGAAAAGGCTATAGGAATTAACAAAATAAGAAAATCTAAAGGAGAGGATCCTTATATATTTGATTATTTATTGTTATGTAACAAAATTTGTGGTGCATCTCACTATAACATGCAAATGAAAATTACTGTTGTAGAGCAAGATGAATACGATAAATGGTTATCAGAACAACCAACATTAGCTGAAGTTATTAAATAAATTATTATAAAAAATACTACAAATAAGTAAGATTATGTCAGATCATCATCATAAAGAAACTTTTGTAACTAAATATATTTTTAGTCAAGATCATAAAATGATCTCGAAGCAGTTCTTAGTAACTGGTATGTTTATGGGAATTATTGCCGTTTTAATGTCAATGTTATTCCGTTTACAACTTGCGTGGCCAGATACATCATTTTCAATTGTTGAAGCCTTTTTAGGTTCTCATCAAACTGATGGAATAATGGATCCAGATATCTACTTAGCATTGGTTACAATACACGGTACTATTATGGTATTCTTTGTATTAACAGCTGGTTTAAGTGGTACTTTTTCAAATTTATTAATTCCATTGCAAATTGGGGCAAGAGATATGGCTTCAGGATTCCTTAATATGGTTTCTTATTGGTTATTCTTTTTATCTAGTGTTGTTATGGTTATCTCTTTATTTGTAGAAGCGGGACCAGCATCTGCTGGTTGGACTATTTATCCACCTTTAAGTGCATTACCACAAGCGATACCAGGTTCTGGTATGGGGATGACTTTGTGGTTAGTTTCTATGGCAATATTTATTGCGTCATCTCTAATAGGTGCATTAAACTATATCGTAACAGTTTTAAATTTACGTACAAAAGGGATGAAAATGACAAGATTGCCATTAACAATTTGGGCATTCTTTATTACAGCAATTATTGGTGTAGTTTCTTTTCCTGTATTATTATCTGCAGCTCTATTATTAATTTTTGATAGAAGTTTTGGAACATCATTTTACTTATCAGATATATTTATATCTGGAGAAGTTTTACATTATCAAGGTGGTTCACCTGTTTTATTTGAACACTTATTTTGGTTCTTAGGTCACCCAGAGGTTTATATTGTATTATTACCTGCACTAGGTATTACATCAGAAATTATATCAACAAATGCTAGAAAACCAATTTTTGGTTATAGAGCAATGATTGGTTCTATTATAGCAATTGCATTCCTATCTACAATTGTTTGGGGTCACCATATGTTTATTTCAGGTATGAATCCTTTCTTAGGATCTGTATTTACATTTACAACTTTACTAATTGCAATTCCTTCTGCAGTAAAAGCATTTAACTATATTACTACCCTATGGAAAGGTAATTTACAGTTAAACCCTGCAATGTTATTTTCCATTGGTTTGGTTTCTACATTTGTAACTGGAGGTTTAACAGGATTGGTTTTAGGAGATTCTGCTTTAGATATTAATATTCATGATACTTATTTTGTAGTTGCTCACTTTCACTTAGTTATGGGTGTATCTGCAATCTTTGGTATGTTTGCTGGTGTGTATCACTGGTTTCCAAAAATGTATGGTAGAATGATGAATAAAACATTAGGTTATTGGCACTTTTGGTTAAGTATTATTTGTGCTTACGGTGTTTTCTGGCCAATGCATTTTATAGGTTTAGCAGGTTTACCACGTAGATATTATACGAACACAAACTTTCCTATGTTTGACGATTTAACAGACATAAATATTGTTATTACAATATTTGCTTTGGTTGGTGGTTTTGCTCAAATATTCTTTATAGCAAACTTCTTCATCTCTATGTACAGAGGTGAAAAAGCAACACAAAATCCTTGGAAATCTAATACATTAGAATGGACAACTCCTGTAGAGCATGTTCATGGTAATTGGCCTGGTAAATTACCAGAAGTTCATAGATGGGCTTACGATTATAGTAAACGTGTAGATGCTAATGATGATGATAGTGATTATCTTCACGGTAAAGATTTCGTACTACAGACAACTCCTTTATTAGACGGTGAAGAACCATCATAAAGATTAAGATATTTTATAAAAACCTTTCCAATTTGGAAAGGTTTTTTGTTATGTAACAAAACTTACAAATAGGTAATCTAAATTCATTTATCTTTGTATTATGAATGAAAACTTAAATCCTGAAAATGATAATTTATCTAATGAAGAATTAGACGTAGAAAAAAAATTACGTCCATTATCTTTTGATGATTTTACGGGTCAAGATCAAGCAATTGATAACTTAAAGGTTTTTGTAGAAGCAGCGAATCAACGAGATGAAGCATTAGATCATACCTTATTTCATGGGCCTCCTGGTTTAGGAAAAACAACACTTGCCCATATTCTTGCAAATGAATTACAGGTAGGTATAAAGGTTACTTCTGGTCCTGTATTAGATAAACCTGGTGATTTAGCAGGTTTATTAACAAACTTAGATGAACGTGACGTCTTGTTTATAGATGAAATTCACCGTTTAAGTCCTATTGTAGAAGAATATTTGTATTCTGCAATGGAAGATTATAAGATTGATATTATGATTGAATCTGGTCCTAATGCCAGAACAGTTCAAATCAACTTAGAACCATTTACTTTAATTGGTGCTACAACACGTTCAGGATTATTAACAGCTCCTATGAGAGCTAGATTCGGAATTAGCAGTAGACTGCATTATTATAAAACAGATTTATTAACTACAATTATACAAAGAAGTGCTCAAATCTTAGGAGTACCTATTTCTATGGAATCTGCAATTGAGATTGCAGGTAGAAGTAGAGGAACGCCTAGAATAGCCAATGCTTTACTTCGTAGGGTAAGAGACTTTGCACAAATTAAAGGTGATGGAACTATTACTATAGAAATTGCTAAGTATGCTTTAAAGGCTTTAAATGTTGATGCTCATGGTTTAGATGAAATGGATAATAAAATACTTATTACCATTATAGATAAATTTAAAGGAGGACCTGTTGGTATCTCTACAATTGCAACTGCTGTTAGTGAAAATACCGAAACAATTGAAGAAGTATATGAACCTTTCTTAATTCAGCAAGGTTTTATTATGAGAACACCTAGAGGAAGAGAAGTAACAGAATTAGCATATAAACATCTAGGAAGAACAAAGGGTAAAAATCAAGGGGAATTATTTTAAACACTATTCTCTAAATTTTGAGTGTATAATAAATGAATATTAAAAAGATAATACCTATTTTAGAATGGTTACCTAACTACAATTCATCACTTTTTAAAGGTGATTTAATTGCTGGTTTAACTGTTGGTATTATTTTAATTCCTCAAGGAATTGCATATGCATTAATTGCGGGTCTACCGCCAATTTATGGCTTATATTGTGCATTGGTACCACAAGTTATGTACGCTGTTTTTGGTTCTTCTAGGCAAGTAGCAATTGGTCCTGTTGCCATGGATTCTTTAATTGTTGCTACAGGTGTTTCTACTTTAGCGTTAGCGGGTTCAGAAAGTTATATTTCCATTGCTATTTTATTAGCATTAATGGTTGGTGCCATCCAATTTATAATGGGAGTTTTTAGCTTAGGTTTTATAGTTAATTTTCTTTCGAAACCTGTTATTACTGGTTTTACATCTGCAATCGCTTTAATTATTGGTGTTAATCAATTTAGAAATTTATTAGGAGTAGATTTTATTCAAAGCGATCAAATTCAATTTATTATTCTAGATATTTTGCATCAAATAGGTGGTTTTAATTATCATACTTCTATTATCGGTTTAATTTCTGTAATAGTAATTATTATTTTTAGAAAGATAAATAAGAAGATTCCTAATGCATTATTTGTAGTAGTTTTAGGTATTCTTGTTATGAAATACTTTGGAAGTAGCTTTGGAGACGTTTCTATTGTTAGAGACATTCCTTCTGGTTTACCCAAATTTGGAATACCGAGTTTTGATTTAGATCAAATTAAAGAGTTGTTACCAATTGCATTAACATTAGTAATGGTTGGTTATTTAGAAACTATTTCTATTGGTAAATCATTAGAAGCAAAACAAGATGAATATAGAATAAGACCTAATCAAGAATTAATTGCATTAGGTTTAAGTAACATGGTAGGTTCTTTTTTTAAAGCTTATCCTACAACTTCTAGTTTCTCTCGTTCTGCAATTAACCAAGAAAGCGGAGCAAAAACAGGTATGGCAGCTTTAATATCTGTTGTTATGGTTGTTATTACATTACTATTTTTAACACCATTATTTTATCATTTGCCTAAAACAGTATTAGCAGCAATTATTATAGTTGCCGTTTTTGGTTTGGTAAATTTTAAAGAAGCTAATTTTCTATGGAAAGCAAATAAGTTAGATTTCTGGCTAATGCTTGCTACTTTTTTAGCAACATTATTGTTAGGAATAGAATATGGAATAATTGTAGGTGTTGGTTTGTCTTTAATTATATTGATTTTTAGAACTTCTAGACCTTATGTAGCAGAATTGGGTAAAGTACCAAACTCTAATTTTTACAGAAATAAAGATAGATTCGAAGAAGTTATAATTAATGAAGATGTATTAGTTTTTAGATTTGATGCACAGTTGTTTTATGCAAATTCAAGCTACTTTAGAGATAAGTTAGATTACTTGGTTTGTAAAAAAGGAAGTGCCTTAAAGCTAATTGTGTTAGATGCCGAAAGTATAAATAGAGTTGATAGTACAGGTGTAGAAATGCTAAAAGAACGTATTAAATATTATCAAAAGAAAGGGATACTTTTTTATTTTGCAGGAGTAAAAGGCCCTGTTAGAGACGATTTATTTAGAAGTGGTGTTTTAGATATTATAGGTTTACATCATTTTTTCATGCGACCTAATCAAGCTGTTAAATTCTATAAAACAGGTGATAAAACTCACCAAGAAAAATATGCGAAATATATTCATCAAGCATATCAATAATTAAAAGTAAATCTTATTTTTTGTTAATAGAAGTTTAATTAAACTTTTTAATAATATTTAAGATTAAAAAAAACTGACAAATATCATTTACTTAAATAGGAGTATTTTGTTATTTTGAAGTTTATAAAATGAAGAACAGATTATGATAATAGAACAAATTTATACTGGTTGTTTAGCGCAAGGAGCTTATTATATTGAAAGTAATGGTGAAGTTGCTATTATAGATCCATTAAGAGAAGTACAAGATTATATAGATAGAGCTGCTAATAATAATGCGAAAATTAAATATATTTTCGAAACCCATTTTCATGCAGATTTTGTTAGTGGTCATGTAACTTTAGCAGAAAAAACCGGAGCAGAAATTATTTATGGTCCAACTGCTAAAACAGATTTCGACGCTATTATAGCAAAAGATAATGAGGTTTTTAAAGTGGGTGATATTACAATAACTGTTTTACACACTCCTGGTCATACAATGGAAAGTTCTTGTTATTTGTTGAAAGATGAAAACGGTAAAAATCACGCTCTTTTTAGTGGAGATACACTTTTCTTAGGTGATGTTGGTAGACCCGATTTAGCACAAAAAAGCGATGTTACAGAAAAGGATTTAGCAGGTTTTTTATTTGATAGCTTAAGAAATAAAGTAATGCCACTTGCAGACGACGTAATTGTTTATCCTGCTCATGGTGCAGGTTCTGCTTGTGGAAAAAATTTAAGTAAAGAAACTATTGGTACAATTGGTAATCAAAAAGAGACCAATTATGCACTAAGAGCAGACATGACAAAAGAAGAATTTGTAAAAGAAGTAACAGACGGTCTGTTGCCGCCACCTGCATATTTTCCTTTAAATGTAAAGCTAAATAAAGAAGGTTATAAATCTATAGACGAAGTTTTAGAAAATAGTGCAAAACCTTTATCTGTAGAAGCATTTGAAATTCATGCAAATGAAACAAATGCATTAATACTAGATGTTCGTCATCAATCAGAATTTATAAAAGGTTTTATACCACAATCTATATTTATAGGCTTAGGAGGTACTTTTGCGCCTTGGGTTGGCGCATTAATTAAAGACATTAAACAACCAATTTTATTAGTAACACCAGAAGGAGAAGAAGAAGCAACAATTATACGTTTGTCTAGAGTTGGTTTCGATAATGTTTTAGGTTATTTAAAAGGAAGTTTTTCTTCTTGGCAAGAAGCAGGCAAAGAAATTGATACTTTAGAGTCTATTTCTGCTGATGTTTTAGAAGAAAAAATAAAAGATAAAATGCCTGTTTTTGATGTTAGAAAACCTGGTGAATTCTCTAGTGAACACATTAATGTTGCAGAAAGTACTCCTTTAGATTTTTTAAACAATCATATTTCAGAATTTCCAAAGAAAGGAAAATTTTATGTTCATTGTGCTGGTGGATACCGATCTGTAATAGCAGCTTCTATATTAAAAGCGAGAGGTTTTCATAATGTAGTAGATGTAGCTGGTGGTTATGCTGCAATTAGAAATACAACTATAGAAAGAACAGCAGTAGTTTGCCCATCAACATTAAAATAAGAACTATGAAAAATATTTTATGTTTTGTATTGATGAGCTTCTTTTTTATAAATTGTAGTTCAAAAGATGAAATAAGAACAATAACTACAAAAGATTTAAAAGTCTTATTAGAAAAAGATAGCATTCAATTATTAGACGTTAGAAGTCCTACAGAAGTGAATGAAGGATCAATAAAAACAGCCTTTTTTGCTAATTATTTTGATGCGGATTTTTATAGCAAAGCATCTAAGCAATTAGATAAAACAAAACCTGTTTATTTATACTGTAGAACAGGAAACAGAAGTAGCAAAGCTTCAATAATTTTAAAAGAGAAAGGTTTTAATGTTGTAAATGTCATAGGAGGATATAACCAATGGCAAAACGAAAATTAAATATTATGAAAATAGAAATTGAAATAGAAAACTTAAAATGTGGTGGTTGTGCTGCAACAATAAAAAAAGGATTGTTAAGCTTAGATTCTATAAAAGAAGTTGATGTTAATGTAGATAAATCTATTGTTTCTATAACATCTGAAGTAGATAACTTATTATTAGTAAAAGAAAAACTATCTAAATTAGGCTATCCAGAAGTAGGAGATAAAAATACAATAGTTCACAAAGCAAAATCTTTTGTTAGTTGCGCTGTTGGTAGAATAGATTCATAAATAAAAAAAGCGAGCTTTAAGCTCGCTTTTTTATTTATGATTTTTTTTTAACTTTATAAATAAATTATATTTCTCTATCCTAAGTAAGTTCTTAGCATTTGTGTTTTAGATTTAGACTGTAAACGTAGAATAGCTCTTTGTTTTACTTGTCTAACACGTTCTCGTGTTAAATCGAATTTTTCTCCAATCTCTGTTAAGCTAGATTCTGGTTCATCTCCAATACCATAAAACATTTTTATAACCTTTGCCTCTTTAACAGTAAGCGTATTTAAGGCTCTATCAATTTCAAACTTTAAAGATTGCTTCATTAATTCATTATCAGGCTTTGGCGAATCGTTTCCTTGTAAAACATGATACATGCTAGAGTTTTCTCCTTCTATCAAAGGAGCATCCATAGAAACGTGTCTTCCAGAGTTTTTTAAAGACTGTTCTACTTCAGTCTCAGACATGTCTAATTGCTTAGCAATTTCTTTATTTGTAGGCATACGTTGCTCATCTTGTTCTAAACGAGCGTATATTTTTCTAATTTTATTAATACTTCCTATTTTATTTAAAGGCAAACGTACAATTCTAGACTGTTCTGCAAGTGCAGACATTATAGATTGGCGAATCCACCAAACCGCGTAAGAAATAAACTTAAAACCTCTAGTTTCATCAAAACGTTTTGCAGCTTTTACTAAACCTAAGTTCCCTTCATTAATTAAATCTGATAGCTTTAATCCTTGTCCTTGGTATTGTTTTGCAACAGATACAACAAACCTTAAATTTGCGCTTACAAGTGCATCTAATGCCCTAGTATCTCCTTTTTTTATTTTCAAAGCTAATTCTACTTCTTCATCTGCAGTAATAAGCCCAATTTTACTAATTTCTTGAAAATATTTTTCTAAAGATTTTGCATCACGATTGGTTACTTGTTTTACAATTTTAAGTTGTCTCATATGTGTATTGGGGTTTTAAAGATTAAATGAACGTAGATAGTTCTTAAGAGAAATAAGTTCTAGTAGAACAATGGAAGGCTAAATGAAGTAATGAGAATTAGAAAACAGAAAGAGTGAATTCTCTCAATAGATAAAAATCAATATGATTAATTCTTGTGTTTTTATTTGTGAAGACAGTAGTGTTTCTCATCGATTTTTAATATACGAAAAAACGAGCGATTTTCCAAAGAAAACGCTCGTTTTATTAGTTTATTAACTAAAATCAATCAAAAATGATTAAAAATTGACGGTTTTTTAAAATTTCAATGAAACACCAACTAAGAAGTTTCTTGTTGCTTGTGGGTAATAACCTGCACCATCTACAGTTGTAGTAACGCCTGCATTAGACCAAGTATCATCAAAAGTATAGTAATAGCCTCTGTCTACATATTCTTTATTAAAAATATTATTTACTAAAGCAGAAAATACAATAGATTTAAATATTTTGGTTGGTTTTATTTCATAAACTACGTTAAAGTCAGATGTAAAGAAACTATCTAGAACGTCATTATCTGAAATAGCGCTACTAAAATTACTCATAAATTGTTTACCTACATATTTAGATAAAAATGAGAATTGTAAATTTTCTAATGGTTTATATGTAAAAATATTTCCTACAACAACATCTGGTGAAAAAGACAAATCGGTTTTACCTAAAGCCTGTGGTTCTGCAACACCATCTCTTGTAATAAAGAAGCTTCTATTTTTGTTAGAACTAAAAGCAGCATTTGGTCTAATAGAGAAATAGTCATTTAAACGAATATCTGCATCTATTTCTAAACCTAATCTATAACTACTACCAGAAGTTGCTCTTACTGGCGCACCAACATCATCTAAAGCACCAGTTAAAACTAACTGATTCTTATAATCCATATAATAAATATTGGTATTTAATTTTATGTTTTCAGATTTTAATCTCCAACCAAATTCTAAATCATTTAATGTTTCATGAGTTGTTACTCCGTTTTCAAAATCGTTTCTATTTGGTTCTCTATTAGCAACTGCAAAAGAAGTATATAAGTTATTATTCTTATTAATTTTATAAGTTAACCCAAACTTAGGGTTAAAAAAGCTAAAGTTGGCATCTACATCTATTGCTTTTCTTTTAGATGTTAAACCAGCTGTTTGATAACCAACAAATCGTCCTTGTAAATCTACATAACCAGCTAATTTATCTGAAATATCAAACGTTGCTTTTGCGAATAAAGAGAAATCTGTTTTCTTTGCATCAGAAAAATAATATTGATCTCTAATATTTACATTTGGTGCTAAATCTTCACCCCAAATAATTTCGCCAAAATGTTTACCAGTATAATTAGAGTAAGAAACTCCGGTAATAAGATTTATTTTATCTGTTTTGTAATTTGTATTAAAATTAAAAACATAAAAATCATTTTCTAGCCAACGTCTAACAATTACATCACTACCATCAACAATTAAATTATTAAAGTCTTCAGCATCTTCTTCCTCTTTAAATTGTTCAAAAAAACCAGAACCTTTAGTATAGTTTAAAGCAATATTTGTAGACCAATTATCATTTAACTTTTCGTTCCAATGTAATTGATAATGATTTTGGTTATAATCATCTACTTCGTTTTCATAAGTATAAGGGTTTTGTCTTCTATCTTCCTTTAATTGATCTATTGTTAAACCTTCCCAAGCTTGGTAAGTTTTCTCTTTTCCGCCAAAAGTAATCGCTTTAATAAGCGTATTTTCATCGGTATAACTTCCTTGTAAATAATAAGATTTTAAATCTGCAAAAGCTCTATCTACATAACCATCAGAATAAATATTAGACAAACGTCCTGCTACTTCTATGTGATCGTTAATTTTTCCAGTACTAAATTTTACTGTATGTTTTCTTGTGCCAAAAGACCCAAAAGAATTATTAATTTCTGCAGAAGCATCTTCAGAAACAGCGTCTGTTAAAATATTTAAACTAGCACCAAAAGCACCAGAACCGTTTGTAGATGTACCAACACCACGCTGCAATTGTAAATTCTGAGTAGAAGAAGCAAAATCACCTAAATTAACCCAAAAAGAACCATGACTTTCAGCATCGTTATAAGGAATTCCGTTTACGGTAACATTAATACGTTCGCCATTAGAACCACGAACACTCATATAAGTATAACCAACACCAGTACCAGCATCAGACGAAGAAACTACGTTTGGTAAATAATTTAATAATACAGGTATATCTTGTCCTAAATTACGTTTTGCAATTTCTTTTTTAGATAAATTAGAAAATGTAACAGGCACATCTGCATTTACACGAACAGCAGAAACTAAAACCTCTTCTAAAACAGTAGAGCCAGTTTGTAATTCAATAACATATTCTTCATCTTTAGAAAGTGTAATTTTTTCAGATATAGTAGTGTAACCTATAAAAGAAACTTCAACCGTATAAGATCCTTTTTGTAAGTTAATACTAAAGTTACCATCAAAATTTGTAGATGTTCCTTTTTTAATTTCCTTAACAAAGACAGAAGCTCCAGCTAATGGTTGTTTGTTTTTGTCTACAACTTTTCCAGAAAGAGTATAGGATTGGGCGTTTGCAAGAATACTTACAAATAAGAATAAAAAAATAGTAATTTTTTTCATTTTAAAAATTTAAAACGAATAAAAAGAGGTAATTATTCTTGTATTTTGAATAATTGGTTTCATCATTACAAAGAGTTTACAACAAAGTAATCTCTAAATCCTTGTAAAGATGTTCGATTTCCCTAAACAGCATTATCTGTTCTAGGTTCATTGGGTATGATCTCAGCTTTTTAAAGCACCCCTTTATGAGAACGCAGCAAAATTAAGTTAGATTTCTGACATAGAAAACAACAAACGTCTTTTTTTTAAGAAGCTATTTCCTGCTTTCACTACTCGCTTTTTTTATCCTAAAAAGGACTAAAAAAGAGCTCAAACAAACCGTTCAATCAGGGCTAAACTTGTCTATGTAATTATCTATTTCACTAAAATAAAATTTATTTTAATCTAGTTTTGGCTTTTTTCTAAGTGCTTTTTTTACAGAAGTTCTTTTTTTAGTTTCTACCCTTCTTTTTATAGCACCTTTGCTAGGTTTTGTTTTCCTTCTTATTTTAGGACGAATTAAATTCGTTTTTATCAATGCTAAAAAACGTTTAATAGCAAGTTCTTTATTTCTGTGTTGAGAGCGTGTTTCTTCACAAAAAAGAATGAGCACATTTTCTTTTGTAAGTTTGGATAAAAGTTTTGTTTTTAAAAGTTCTTTTTCATTTTCAGAAACAGCAAGCGAATTCTCTAAATCGAAACTTAATTCAATTTTAGAAGACGTTTTATTTACATGTTGCCCGCCAGCGCCAGAACTTCTGGTTGCTTTAAAATTAAGTTCTCTTATAAGTATTTCTGTATGCATCTTAATTATTTAATAATCATAAGAATTACCAAAATCACCTGTATTTTGATGTAAGAAATGCATGTCTAAGTCTTGTAAAGAATCTGAAAATGAATGTAAATCTTTTTTATTAGCAATAATTTTATTTATGGCTTCCGTAGCGTTTTTTAAACGAGTTTCTTTATCACCTTTTAATAGAATATAAGGTCTTTTATTGTCTATTAAAGATTTTTCGAAAGCATTAAACATTTCTAAACGTTGTCCAGGTCTGTCTCTTAAATCGTCTTCTTCCCAAGGCGTATCAATGTACGTTAACAGATATAAGTCATATTTATTTTTGCTTGCCGCTTCGTTTAGTCTTTCATCAACAAAACCACCATAAAACTCTTCAGAATATACTTTGGTTTCTAATAAATCTGTATCGCAAATTAGAATTTTATCTGCTTTTTTTGCTAAAGAATTTTCTAATTTCATTTGCCCTATTGCAATAGGAAGCAAATCTTCTTTCTCACAAGTTTTACGCTCGTTATTCCATTTATCTTGTAAGTATTCACGGGCAAATTCAGGAGCCCAAACAGTACTGTAATAACGTGCTAAATGACGAGAAAGTGTAGTTTTACCTGAAGATTCTGGCCCAAATAAAACAACTTTTACGATGTTAATTGGGTCTTGTTTAAGTTCTTTTTCCATGCTAAATAGCCAAAAATGGCAATAAAAGTAAATATTAAATATTGAAAACTAGTAAAAGTAAATCCCTTGTAAAAGTATAAAGGAGCAGAAATAATATCTCCAATAATCCAATAAATCCAGTTTTCTATTTTACGTTTTGCCATTAACCACATACCAACAAAGAAAATTGCGGTTGTAATTGTATCTACATAAGCTGTCCAACTTGTCCATTTTTCAAAATAAGTATATACAGCAAAAACAAAAATAAGTGTTGTTAGAAAGATGAGAATACTTTGCTTTTTTTCTTTTAAAGTTGTTCTAGTAATAGGTGTTTCATTTTCTCCATCACTTTTATATGTCCAAATATACCAACCATAAACACTCATTATAAAATAATATGCGTTAATCATCATATCACCTAAAAGTTCCCATTTTACAAGAAGATACACAAAAATAAGAGTGCTTACCATACCAGTAGGAAAAACCCAAATTTTATTTTGCTTAGAATACCAAACAGACAAAAATCCAAATATTACGGCAATAATTTCTAAAACAATATCTATTGTTTCATATGTTTTGTATTGTCCAAAAAGGGAATCAATAATTTCTAACATTTTGTTTTATTTGAATATGTAAATGTAATCTTTTCTGTTTTTATTAGTGAAGGCAAAATTTATAATTCATTTAAAAACTACTTAAAAAACACAACTACTGTCATTTCGACCTTTTTGGAGAAATCCCATAAGATGGTTGGTGCTGTGTTATCCCTGTTATGTGATTCCTCCTATCGTCGAAATGACAAGTTTGTGGTTTTGTGTTTAGTTATCTCGTTATGTGATTTCTCCTATCGTCGAAAAGACAATTGTTGGGGTTTCTTTTTGTTGAGTTTTGCTGCACTCAGTTTTGTCATTTCTACCTTTTGGGAGAAATCCCATAAGGTTTGGTTAGTGTTGCGTTATCCCTGTTATGAGATTTAACCTAGTGTTGAAAAGACAAACAAGAATAAATATTATAGCGTATTATTTTTTAAGTTGATTAAAAAACGTTTCATCATCTTCGAAAGCAGTACCAATAACCACTAAATCTGCGCCAGCATTAAAAGCATTTTCTAATTGAGTTTTAGAACGAATACCGCCACCAACAATTAAAGGAATAGATAAATTATTTTTCACAAGAGTGATAATATTATGGCTGACAACCTCAGTTGCTCCGGAACCGGCTTCTAAGTAAATTAATTTTTTACCAGAAAATTCGCCAGCTAAAGCAGTGTTTAAAATGAGTTCTGTGTTTTCTTGAGCAATTGGTTTTGTGTTGCTTACTTTTTGGGTAGCTGTATCTTTTTTCCCATCAATTAATATATATCCTGTAGAAATAACTTCTAAAGAAGAATTCTTTAAAAACGGAACACTTTTTATTTGCTGTTCAATTAAATACTCTGGGTTTCTACCAGAAAGTAAACTTAAGAATAGAATTCCGTCTGCTTTTTGTGAGATTTGCGAAACATCACCAGGAAAAAGAATAACAGGTAAATGCGTTGTTTTTTTAATTGCGGCAACAACTTTATCTGTTAGATTGTCTTTATCTGTGCTTCCACCAACAAAAATATGAGTAGTTATAGATTGGTGTACTTTTTCAAAAAATACGGAAATATTTTCTAAATTTATTTTTTCAGGATCTATTAGAACTGCAAGTAGTTTTTTGCCCTCTTTTTTTGCAGATAAAATGTTTTGGTAGCTATTCACGATAGCGAAAATAATAAATTACAAGGAGATTTCTATTAAGAATATTTTTTTCTAAAATTCATTGGTGTAAACCCAGTTTTCGATTTAAAAAATCTAGAAAAATAAGCATAGTCTGAAAATGTTAAAGTTTCTGAAATAGCAGCTAAATTATTTCCAGAATGGATAATTAACCTTTTTGACTCCAAGATAATTCTTTCAGAAATTAATTGATTTGTAGTTTTGTTTAGTGTTTTTTTTACAACTCTATTAAGGTGTTTTGTTGTTATGTTTAATTGATCGGAATAAAATTTAGGTAATTTTTCTTTATAAAAGTTTTTATGTATTAAGTTTTCTAGATTTTCTAGTATAATAGAATAACTAGGAGAAATTAGTTTTTCTAAATTAACATCTGCAGTATAAGCCCTGGTTAAATCTATATAAATACTATTAATAAGGTTTATAATTTTTAACTCTTTTAATAGGTTTTGTTGCAGATACTCTAGGTACATTTCTTTAAACTTTGTTGTTAATAGCTTCATTTTTATTTTAGACAATTCTAATAAAGGCGGGTTTTGATTAGAATAATAAAAAGGAAAAGATTTAAGTGTATGGTCTAAGAATTTTATCTCATAAAATTCTTGAGAATGGAAAAAGATAAATCCTTCTGGTTGCGTGTCAAATTTCCAAGAATGTGTTTGTCCGGGTTTTAAAAAAAACACCTTACCTGGGTTTACTTGGTAAGAATTAAAATCAATTTCATGCTTACCCGTTCCTTCAGTAAAAAGAACACACAAATAAAAATTATGACTATGTGGTTTGCTAATTAACTCTTTATTCAATTCGATATGATTTGAAAAAGAATTGACGTACAAATCATTTAACGATTCGGATTCTTGAAATTGATCAATTTTTAAAACAGGTATCTTCATAAGAATGTCCTAAAAGTACAAAAAATGGCGATTATACTATATGATAAATACAGTTTTATCTACTTAATTTTGTTCTATTGTTAAATTAGATAATATGGCAAATGTAATTGATGTTTTAAAATGTAAATGTCCTAATTGTAAAAAAGGAAAAATGTATAGTGAATTAGGGAATCTTCTGTTATTTAGAGCACCTAAAATGAATGCAATTTGCAATGAGTGTAGTTTTAAATTTGAAAAAGAACCAGGTTTCTTTTTTGGAGCTATGTTTGTTAGTTATGCACTTGTAGCTGTAGAAATGATTGCAAGCGTTGTTTTGTTTAAATTTATATTAGACTTTTCTTACATAAGTGTAGTCTTTGTAGCTATTACAACAGCAATTTTATTAAGTACTATTAATTTTAGAATTTCTAGATCTATTTGGATTTATATGTTCTATAGCAATGATTAGTTTTTTTTATTAAAAAGCAAACACACAAGTAAAGCCTTCAAATTCTAAAAACTGAACGTTATAAGAAGTTGTTTCTCCATTATATCTAATTTCTCCAGTTGTTTTTTCATTTTCGAACTTAAAATCTTCAATATATATGTTTTCTAAAAAACGTAATTTTTTCTTTCCGTAGATTTTATATAAAGATTCTTTTCCTCCCCAAACAATAGTTAATTTACTTATTAAAGCATCGTGGTTAGCAATGGTTTTATATTCTTCAACAGGTGTAAATTTATGAGCAATTTTTAGAATTTTATCACGTTGCATTTCAATATCAATACCAACATGTAAATCATTAGAAATTATAATACCTGTAAAAGTAAAAGAATGTGTAATAGAGATAAATTTACCGTCTTTTAAATGAGGTTTTCCAAATTCATCATAAATTAAATCAAAATCTGAATAACCAGCTTTTTTTAGTAGATGGCGAATGCTTAAAAATCCTTTTTGATGCAAATCAGATTTCATTGAGTTCAAGCGAGTTGAACTATTTTCTGATAGCTTAATTCCTGCTTGTAATTCAGAAATAGATTCTTCAATCTTCCAAATCAGGACTTTAGTTGTTTTATTTACCGTTAATGTTTTGTAAAGAGCCATATATTTTAAAATCTAAGTAGTATCTTTGCACTTCGAAAAATTAGAATATAAATATACATAAATATGAGCAAAAATACAGCTTACGTACCATTCAAAGTTAAAGATATTTCTTTAGCAGATTGGGGAAGAAAAGAAATTTTATTGGCAGAAGCAGAAATGCCAGGTTTAATGAGTTTAAGAGAAGAATATGGAGACTCGCAACCATTAAAAGGAGCAAGAATTGCAGGATGTTTACATATGACAATTCAAACAGCTGTTTTAATTGAAACATTACAAGCTTTAGGTGCAGAAGTAACTTGGAGTTCTTGTAATATTTTCTCTACACAAGACCAGGCTGCTGCTGCAATTGCTGCTGCAGGAACACCTGTGTATGCTTGGAAAGATATGACAGAAGAAGAATTTGACTGGTGTATCGAACAAACATTATTCTTTGGAGAAGATAAAAAACCATTAAATTTAATTTTAGATGATGGTGGAGATTTAACAAACATGGTTTTAGATCGTTACCCAGAATTAGCTGCAGGAATTAATGGTTTATCAGAAGAAACTACAACAGGTGTACATAGATTGTATGACAGAGTAAAGGCAGGAACTTTACCAATGCCAGCAATTAATGTAAACGATTCTGTTACAAAATCTAAATTCGATAACAAATATGGTTGTAAAGAATCTGCAGTAGATGCAATTCGTAGAGCAACAGATATTATGTTAGCTGGTAAACGTGTAACTGTTTGTGGTTATGGTGATGTTGGTAAAGGAACAGCAGCTTCTTTTAAAGGAGCAGGTTCTATTGTAACGGTTACAGAAATCGATCCTATTTGTGCTTTACAAGCTGCAATGGATGGTTTTGAAGTTAAGCGTTTAGAAACTGTTATTGCAAATTCAGACATTATTATTACAACTACAGGAAACAAAGATATTATACAAGGTCGTCATTTCGAAGCAATGAAAGACAAGGTTATTGTATGTAATATTGGGCATTTCGATAATGAAATTGATATGGCTTGGTTAAACAAAAACCACGGTAATACAAAAGACACTATCAAGCCTCAGGTAGATAAATATAACATTAACGGAAACGATATTATTTTGTTAGCAGAAGGTCGTTTAGTAAATTTAGGTTGTGCAACTGGTCACCCAAGTTTTGTAATGTCTAATTCATTTACAAACCAAACTTTGGCTCAAATAGAACTTTGGACAAACAGAGATGCTTACGAAAACGAAGTATATATGTTACCAAAGCATTTAGATGAAAAAGTAGCATTTTTACACTTAGCTAAAATAGGAGTAGAGCTTACAGAATTACGTTCTGACCAAGCTTCTTATATTGGTGTAACTGTAGAAGGGCCTTTTAAACCAGAGCACTACAGATACTAAAAATAGTAGTTAAGTTTTAGTTGTTAGTAACAATTAAACTTCACAAACTATCTGCCATTTCGAAATGAGCCTCTTTAGGCAATTTAGAAATGTCATAATACTTAAAAAAACCTTTCCATTAATTTGGGAAGGTTTTTTGTTTTGGGCGTTTTAACAGGCTTTCACTACTCGCTTTTTTGTTGAAAAAACAAAAAGAGCTCAAACAGACCGTTCAATCCCTAACGCAGCGTTTTAGCTTATAAAAAGAATATTATTTTTTAAGAACGGCTTTAATACTAATATTGTTCTTTTTTATCATTCTAAAAAGAGCTTTTTTAGGTAATTTAGGAACCTCATGCAAAGTCCTAAACCTTTTTTATTAATCTAATTTTCTCATTCTTTCATATCTTTGCAATAATTAAAATTAATAAAAAATTTACCTTGAAGAAAAAACAACTACTATCTATAATAGCAATCATCATTTTAGTAGCTGTTTATGGTTACGAACAATTTTTAAATTCTAAAGAAGAGGGTCTTGTAATAGAAAATGGTAAAACACCAAAAGCAACTACAAATAAGTATTTTTTACCAACAAGCACAACAAATCAAGTAGTACATCATCAAAATTATTCATTATCATACAGCGAAAAACACGAACAAGCAGAATGGGTTGCTTACGAATTAAAAGCATCAGACTTAAGTAGTACAAATTACAAAAGACCTTATTTCGAAATAGATAATGCAGTAAAAACCAAAGCAGCACATTGGCGTAATTATAAAAAATCTGGTTACGACAAAGGGCATTTATGTCCTGCAGCAGACAGACGCTTTACCAAAGCAGCACATGACGAAACCTTTTTAACAAGTAATATTAGTCCGCAAGAACACAAATTTAATGCAGGTGTTTGGAATCGTTTAGAACAAAAAGTACGTTATTGGGCTAAAAAAAACGATGGTGTTTTTGTAATTACTGGCGGAGTTCTAGAAAATAATTTAAAAACGATTGGAAGTGAAGCCGTTTCTGTGCCAAATCAGTTTTATAAAGTAATTTTAGACAAGACAAATGGTAGCATTAAAATGTTGGCTTTTCTAATGCCACACAAAGAATCTAATTTACCATTGTATAAATTTGTGGTTTCAGTAGATAAGATAGAAGCAATAACAGGTATCGATTTCTTTAAAGAACTAGACGATACAATAGAAGAGGAATTAGAAAGCTCTAGTAATTATAAAAACTGGAGTTTTTAATAACTGCATAATAGAATTATATAATAAAAATAAAAACCCTTTCAAATTAATGAAAGGGTTTTTATTTTTGGGCGTTTCAACAAGCTTTCTCTACCCGCTTTTTTTAGTAAAAAAAGGGTTAAAAAAAAACCGTTTAATTATTATAGCGAACTTTAGTTTTTCTCTTTTTTAAGTTCACCTTCGTGATCTAAAATAATTTTACTGTCTCTGTATTTACAACAAGGGTGTACAGAGTTATAAGCTTCATCACTTGCCTTAAAACCTTTAATGTCATGCCCAACATTTGCAATATTCTGTTTTAAAGAATCTAAAGGAGTTTTCCTTTCATCTAAAATTACATTTATCTGATGCGACTTAACATCCCAAATAGCAAACTTTACGCCTTTAGTTTTTAAAGCAGCAGTTTCTATACGCTTTTTACACATACCGCAAATGCCGTTTACTTCGAAAGTAATTTTTGCGTTTTTCTTCTTTTTAACCTCTTTTATATCTTGTGCTTGCGTAGAGAAGCCAATTAAGAATAAACTGAATATGAATATTATTTTTTTCATTTTTTTATTTTTAGAATTTGTTACTTAATTTTAAATCGTAAACCTGCGTAAACTGCACGTCCAAAAATTGGTGAATACACAATTGTGGTATCAAAGTTTGAGCCAAAAGGATCATCACTAGCTAAAATAGGATTTTTTTGCTGAACATTTGTTAGGTTTTCTGCACCTACATAAACTTCAAATTTATTAGAAAAGACTTTAGTTATTTGAGAATTTAACAAACTATAACGTTCAGAATATTCGGGTAATCTATATTGAGAAGGATTACTTGCTGTGTTTGGCAAACGTTGTTTTCCTATGTTATTAAAGGTTACATCAAATTTCCATTGTGCACTATTTTCTTTAGCTTCTGTTTCGTAAGAAACGTTGGCAAAGAACCTATTATTGGGCTGAATTGGTTTTTGTAAACTTCCACTTTTATAATCTGTAGAAATATCAAAATATTTAAAAGCAGTTCTTAAATTAAGGTTTTTTGCCAATTCATAATTTACTTCTACTTGAAAACTGTCTGCAATACTTTTTCCGTTTAAATCATAAAAAGAAATTTCTTGCGGATTTTCCCAATCGACAACAACTTGGTTGCTAAAGTCTGTTCTATAAAAATCGAAAGTTATGTCTCCTTTTTTATCAAATAAATTAAATTTTTGTAAATAAGAAACACCATAATTCCATGCAATTTCTGGGTTTAATCCGTAGATATTACCACCAACATTATCAATATTTATTTGTCTAGAACTTGCAAATATTTGCTGGTTTTCTGCAAAAATATTAGCGCTTCTTTTTCCTCTACCTGCAGAAGCTCTAAAGACACCTTTTTCCCATGGTACATATCTTACATGAATTCTTGGTGTAATAAAAGTACCAAGTAAGTTATGTGTGTCTACACGAATACCTGCTGTTAAACTAAAATTATCTAAGTTATCGAAAGCATATTCAAAAAAAGCACCTAAAGATTTTTCTTTTCTACTATAATCTGTGGTGTTTACAAGTTCATTAAATTTATCATATGTAAAATTAATACCTGTTTTAAATTTGTTTCTAGTATCACCAATAATAGAGTTAAAGAGCAAATTAGAATAGAAGCTTTCATGTTTAATATCATACACATTTAAACCAAAATAAGAATCTTGTTGATGGTTGCTGTACGCCAATTGCAAGCCAAAACTTTGAAAAGGCAATTCTGGAAAAACATAACCTAATTTTGCTGAAGTTTCGAAACGTTTTGTGTCTATTTCACTTCCCCAAGCATTGGTGGTTCCTTTATCTGTTTCTGGGTTAAAGTTTAATTCTCCTGTTTGTTTTTCATCATTTAAAAAACGGACATTTAAAAAACTAACCCAACCATTTTGCGCATCTGTATATTGCCAACGATTCATTACATTTATTTGATTTGCCAATGGCGCATCTAAAAAATTATCGTTGTTTTTATCAAATTTTTCTCCTCTATAATTACCGTGAATGTATAAACCGGTTTGCCATTTTTCTGAAATTTTTTCGTTAAAATGTGTGTTAAGTTCTAATCTTCCATTTAAAGAACTGTAAGCGTTTAAGAAAAATTTATTGTCTGAAAAAGGTTTTACTAATTCTGCGTTTATTTGCCCAGAAATACTCTCGAAACCATTTACTACAGAACCTGCACCTTTAGTAATTTGAATACTTTCTACCCAAGTACCTGGTGTAAAGGTTAAACCAAAAGCTTGTGCAGCACCTCTAATTGAAGGGATGTTTTCTTGCATAATTTGCAAATACGGACTTTTTAAACCCAACATTTGTATTTGTCGTGTGCCTGTTAAGGCGTCTGAAAAACTAACATCTATAGAAGGGTTTGTTTCAAAACTTTCTGCTAAATTACAGCAAGCAGCTTTTAATAACTCGTCATTATTTACAGTAAAAGTATTTGCTGTTGCGAATAAAGATTTCTGAACAGCATCTCTTTTAGCTCTAATAGTTATTTCTTCTAAATCACTTTCTGAAGTTATAAAATGATGAATTGGGTTTAAACTAGTAATAGTTATAGTGTCTGTTTTATAGCCAATATAACTAACAACTAATTTTTTGTACTCTTTTTTGTACGGTATCGTAAACCAGCCTTTTTCGTTGGTAATTGCACCAATACTTGTGTTTAGCCAATTAACAGTTGCTCCTGCAACACCTAAATTATTTTCAGGATTTTGTTTGTCCATTATCATTCCTTTCAAATTAGTTTGAGCAGAAATAAATAAGGGAAATAGTAGTATTAAACTACTAAATATATATTTTTTCATTGATATTTATTTATAATAATTAAAACTAGCCCTCTTGAGAAAGAAGCTTTTTTTAGTTGGAATTAGAATAAAATCAGATTAAGAAAGATTGATATAAAACTTGTTGATTAATAGGAATATAAGGAGTGGAATTGTATTCGAGAACCTTATAATTAGCATTTATTTCAACAAAAAGATTGCTATCAATAAAAAATAAATTGGTAAATAATTGCTGTTTTTTAAAGTCAAATTTCTGAGAACCAAGTATTTGTAATTCGTCTTGTCCTTCGATTTTCTGAACTTCATCTGAACAACAATCTTTCATTGCTACAGAAAAATCATCTTTCAAATCACTCTTGCAAACTTCAGCTTCACCTAAATAAGAACTATCAATTAAAAAATCACCACAATAATGACTTTCAACTGTAAAAGAGAAAGTAGAGAATAGCACTAAAAAGGCTAATAAAAAGGATGTTATTTTAGTAATGATAATTTTCATCTAGATTGCAAATTTACAAAATGAAATGCTATTTTTCTACAAATCTACCTATTACTTAATTTTTGGAAGTAAAAAGCAGGTAAAATAATAAGTAAAAATAAAGGATGTATTATAAACCTTCTAATGTAGAAAGGCAGTAGGTAGCCGTTTTCAAATTGATTTCTTAGTATAAAAACAAACACAATAATTAAAATCATAAAAGCGACCATTAAGAAAAAACCAGTAAATTTCACATAATCTTTCCTTTCAAAAAGTGCCCAAATAATTCCAATAGTTAATGTAGCGTTTAATACATACCTAAAAAGCATGTCTACAACTAAACGCCAAATATCTATTTGTGGCATTTTTGTATATAAATAATCGTTTTTAAAATATTCGATTAAAGGATCGTAAAACAATTCAGCAGAAAAAGCCCTCACTAAAAATAACAGTGAAATAAATATTAAAAGCAATACTATCTTTATGTATTTGTTCATTTTTTATAGTTAGAGAATTTATTAACCCAAATTACCCAAAGTAAAAATACAACACCATATATTATTGCAGGAAATACTAGATTATGTAATATCTCTTGATGTCTAGGGTATTTGTAAATCATTATTGCTAAGAATGCAATTCTTACAATATTTATAGTGTAGATAAATAAACTACCTAAGAAAGAATATATAATTGTTGCTTTTATAGAGCCTGCAAATGCAATTATAAAAGCAATAAATAAAATAATAATACTTATAGAATTACAACCTTCAATTACTCTGGCGGTGTAATTTCCTTCAATTAAAAGCTTTACAGAAAGTTCTTTTTTATGTTGATATGCTCCTGCATCAAAATTAAAAAATTCAATTAAATCTACAGTTTGGTCTGCTACTAAAGTTGTTATTGAAGCAGTTTTAAATGCACCTTCTTTTTCTTGAGAATTTTTTAGGTACGTAGAATATATGGCGAATAGTATAAAATAAGTTGCAAAAAACTTAATTAGAAAAATGACAACGTTTTTATGTTTTTTCACAATATAATTTACTTTAATTTTGCATCTTTAATAATCTTACAACGAATATACGAAAAATGGAAATAGATATCTTAAAAAATAAAGTTGAAAGCATAATTTCTCTAAATGATAGTTTAGAAGTTAGGTTACAAGCAATTTGCGATTTGTTAGAAAGTGAAATTTCTTATTATGATTGGGTTGGTTTTTATTTTAAAAACGGAGACAAGGACGAATTAAAATTAGCACAATATACTGGTGAAGAAACAGAGCATACTATTATTCCTTTTGGTAAAGGTATTTGTGGGCAAGTAGCTGTAAGTAATGAAAATTTTGTTGTACAAGATGTTTCTGAGCAAGATAATTATATTTCTTGTGGTTGGAAGGTAAAGTCGGAAATTGTAATTCCTATTTTTGTTAATAAAGAAAATATTGGTCAAATTGATATAGATTCTCATACAGCAAATGTTTTTACAGATAAAGACGAAGAACTTTTAGAATATATTTGTAAACAAGTAGCAACTATTTTATAGAAATAGTGCTTATTTAAGTTTTTTTTATATATTTGTTTAATCCAATTATTAATTTTATAGTAATTCTATAATCATTAAATCCCTAAATAATGAGAAAAGAACAATACAATACCTCTGTTGCTGTTCGTAACAATCACCCAAATTTTGTTAAAAAAAGACAATCTTGGACAAATAATTTTGTGCAATGGTTTCATAATTTTTTAGAAGCAGCAGAATAGTTTTTACCCCTAACTTTATTTTTACCCCCTAAAATGAGAAAATCTACCTCCAATATTTTATCTAGAATTTTAAATATAACTAGAAAAAACGAAGAAAAAAGAGAGCCAAGAAATTACAATGCTTTGGTAGAAAGTTTTAAAACAAAAGTACAAGTAAACTAGTTGTTAATTACTTCTGGTTTTTGTTACTATCTTTTATTGTCTTGCAAGGTTCATTTTACTAAATTCGCGTGCTTAACAACACAACACTAAATGAGCACTTCAAAAACAATTAAATCCGCATTAATTTCGGTATTTCACAAAGATGGTTTAGAGCCAATTGTAAGAAAATTAAATGAATTAAATGTTACTATTTATTCAACAGGAGGAACAGAAAAGTTTATTAAAGAACTTGGTATAGATGTAGTTCCTGTAGAAGATGTTACATCTTATCCTTCTATTTTAGGAGGAAGAGTAAAAACATTACACCCAAAAGTTTTTGGAGGAATTTTAAACAGACAAGATCATGCAGGTGATGTTGCAGAGTTAGAAGAATATAATATTCCTCAAATAGACTTAGTAATAGTAGACTTATATCCGTTTGAAAAAACAGTTGCTTCAGGTGCTCCTGAGCAAGATATTGTAGAAAAGATTGATATTGGTGGTATTTCTTTAATTAGAGCTTCTGCAAAAAACTTTAAAGATACTTTTACGGTTTCTTCAATGGATCAATATGATGATTTCTTATCTGTATTGTCTGAGAATAAAGGAGAAACTACTATAGAGCAAAGAAAGAAATTTGCTGCAAAATCTTTTAATATTTCTTCACATTACGATACTGCAATTTTTAATTACTTTAATGCTGGTGAAGAGCCTGCTTTAAAAGTAAGTGAAACAAATGCACAGGTTTTAAGATATGGAGAAAATCCTCATCAAAAAGGTTATTTCTTTGGAGATTTAGAAACTATTTTCGATAAACTTCATGGTAAAGAATTAAGCTATAATAATTTATTAGATGTTGATGCTGCTGTAAATTTAATTGAAGAATTTAAAGGAGAAGCACCAACTTTTGCAATTTTAAAGCATAATAATGCTTGTGGTTTTGCACAAAGAGAAACTATTAAAGAAGCGTATGTAGATGCTTTAGCAGGAGATCCTGTTTCTGCTTTTGGAGGTGTTTTAATAGCAAACACAGAAATAGATGCTGCTACAGCAGAAGAAATTCATAAATTATTTTGTGAAGTTGTTATTGCGCCAAGTTATTCTGAAGAAGCTTTAGCTACTTTAAAAGGTAAGAAAAATAGAATTATCTTAATAAAAAAAGAAGTTGAATTGCCTACAACAACAATTAGAACTTGTTTAAATGGTAATTTAGTTCAGGACAAAGATAGTATTACAGATAAATTAGAAGATTTAAAGTATGTTACCAACAATAAACCAACTCAATCTGAGTTAGATGATTTATTGTTTGCTTCTAAATTATGTAAGAACACCAAGTCTAACACAATTATTTTAGTAAAGAATAAACAGTTGTTAGCTGGTGGAACAGGACAAACAAGTAGAGTAGATGCTTTAAACCAAGCAATTGAAAAGGCAAATTCTTTTAAATTCGATTTAAATGGATGTGTAATGGCAAGTGATGCTTTTTTTCCTTTTCCAGATTGTGTAGAAATTGCAGATAATGCAGGTATAAAAAGTGTTATACAACCAGGAGGTTCTATAAAAGATCAATTAAGTATAGATTATTGTAATGAAAACAATATTTCTATGGTAATGACAGGAACTAGACATTTTAAACATTAATAATTTATAGGTAATTTACAATCAGAATTTTAGTAGATTTGTAATACTATAGTTAAAATAATACAACAAAGATATTTTATGGGTTTTTTTGATTTTATGACGGAAGATATTGCGATCGATTTAGGAACCGCAAATACATTGATAATTCACAACGGAAAAGTTGTTATCGATAGTCCTTCTATTGTCGCAAGAGATAGAACTACGGGTAAAATTATTGCTATTGGTAAAGAAGCCAATTTAATGCAAGGAAAAACCCATGAAAATATCAAAACGATTCGTCCACTAAAAGACGGTGTTATAGCAGATTTTCAAGCTTCAGAAGAAATGATTAAAGAATTTGTTAAGCAAATTCCATCAATTAAAAAGAAGCTATTTCCACCAGCCTTAAGAATGGTTATCTGTATTCCTTCTGGAATTACAGAAGTAGAAAAACGTGCTGTTAGAGATTCTGCAAAGCATATGAATGCTAAAGAAATCTATTTAATTTATGAGCCTATGGCTGCTGCAATTGGTGTTGGAATAGACATTATGGAGCCAAAAGGAAACATGATTATTGATATTGGAGGTGGTACAACAGAAATTGCAGTTATTGCTTTAGCTGGTATTGTTTGCGATCAATCTGTAAAAGTTGCAGGAGATTTATTTACAAATGATATTATGTATTACATGCGTACTCAACATAATTTACATGTGGGTGAAACTACTGCCGAAAAAATAAAAATTACAATTGGTGCCGCTACAGAAGATTTAGAAACTCCGCCAGAAGACATGTTAGTTCAAGGTAGAGATTTGTTAAGTGGTAAGCCAAAACAAGTACAAGTTTCTTATAGAGAGATTGCAAAAGCACTAGATAAATCTATTTTAAGAATAGAAGATGCTGTTATGGAAACATTGTCTAAAACACCACCAGAATTAGCTGCAGATATTTACAATACAGGTATTTATTTAGCAGGTGGAGGTTCTATGTTAAGAGGTTTAGATAAAAGACTTTCTAGAAAAACAGATTTACCTGTTTATGTTGCAGAAGATCCTTTAAGAGCCGTAGTTCGTGGTACAGGAATTGCTTTAAAAGAATTAGGGAAATACAAAAATGTATTAATGAAATAATCTTTTTAGCAGTCTTAAAATGCAACAACTTATTTACTTTTTTCAAAAGTTTAAATTTTTTTTATTCTTTTTGTTGTTGCAATTAATTGCTTTAACACTTACTTTTAATAATCTTAATTTTCATAAAAGCAAATATGTAAATTCTGCTAATTCGTTAACAGGAGGTATGTATGATAAAGCTTCGGGTATTTCAGATTATTTTAGTCTAAAATCTGTAAATCAAGAACTTTTAGACGAAAACACACGTTTAAGAAATTTTTTAGAACAAAAAACAAATAGCCCTTTTTCTTCGGATTCAATTGTTATTGATACTATAAAATTCCATCAAAAATATTCTTTTTCAAACGCGAAGATTATCAATAATAATTATGCAAATGCATTTAATTTTATAACTATTGATAAAGGAGAAGTGGATGGTTTAAAAAAAGAAATGGCAGTTGTTAATGGAAGAGGAGTTATAGGAATTACAGACAATACTTCTTCTAAGTATACCAGAGTACAATCTATTCTTAATAAAAATAGCAAGCTAAATGCCAGGTTAAAAAATGGTTATTTTGGAACACTAAAATGGAATGGTTTAGATTATAATATTGTTCAATTAACAGATATACCAAGACAAGCACCTGTAAAAATTGGTGACACTATAGAAACAGGTGGTAAGTCTACTATTTTTCCGGAAGGAATTTTAATTGGTACCGTTTATAAAATTAATAAAGAGAATACTGTAGATAATGCAATTGATGTAAAACTTTTTAATGATATGAGTAATATTGGACCAGTTTATGTTATTAAAAATCTGCACAAAGAAGAAATAGAATCTTTAGAAACACCATTAAATGAATAAGACAATCTTTTTCGTACTTCTTTTTATATTCTTGGTCTTGCTTCAGGTTTTTGTACTGAACAATATTCTGTTTTTAGGGTATGTAAACCCTTATTTATATATTATTTTTATTTTCTTATATCCTTTAAAGAAAAATAGATTTTCTTTTTTGTTTATAGCTTTCATGTTAGGTTTAAGTATCGATTTTTTCTCAGATTCTGGCGGAATTCACGCTTTTTCAACTTTAACAATAGCATATTTTAGGCTGTTTTTTATAAAAGTATTTTTTAGAAAATATGAAACAGACTATACTTTTTTTAAATTAAGATTAGAGCCTTTTGGTAAGAAATTTAATTATGTTGTAACTTTAACAGTATTGCATCATTTTATATTGTTTTCTTTTGCTAACTTTAGTTTTCAGAATATTTCTCATGTATTATTAAACACACTTTATTCTAGTGTTTTTACGTTAATACTATATTTCCTAGCAATTTTTATTTTTTCTAAAAAACAATAATGCAAAAAAGTTTTTTACTTTACTTTCTAATTACAATAGTAGGTGTAATTTTTATTGGTCGTTTGTTTCAACTACAAATAGTTAGAAATGATAGCTCAGATCCTATTCATAGTTCTGCCGTTAAAACGGAATATGATTATCCGGAACGTGGATATATTTATGATAGAAATGGAGTTTTACTTGTGGCTAATCAGTTATCATATGATGTAATGATTCAACCAAATCAAGTACAACCTTTAGATACTTTAGAGTTTTGTAAACTTTTAAAGATAGATAAAGAAGATTTTTTAAAGAGATTTAATAAAGCAGATCATTATGCATCTTATCTTCCTTCCGTTTTCTTGAAACAATTAGCAAAAGAAGACTTTGCTTTTCTTCAAGAGAAATTGCATAAGTATCATGGTTTTTTTATTCAGAAAAGAATAATTAGAAAGTACCCTATAAATGCAGCAGCAAATGTTTTAGGATATATTGGAGAAGTAAATGATCAGCTAGCAAAAACTAATACATATTACCAAGCAGGAGAATTAATTGGTAAAGATGGTATAGAGAAACAATATGAAGATTTTTTAAGAGGTAGAAAAGGTAAGAAGTATTTTAAGAGAAATAATTTAAATAAAATTACAGGGTCTTTTAAAAACGGAGAAGAAGATACACTTGCTATTAATGGAAAGGATTTAACGCTTACGTTAGATATTAAGCTTCAAGAATACGCTCAAAAATTAATGATAGGTAAAAGAGGTGGTATTGTTGCAATAGAGCCTTCTTCTGGTGAAATATTAGCTTTGGTTACTGCGCCTTCATATGATCCTAACATGTTGGTTGGTAGAAAACGTTCTAAGAACTCAGCAGTTCTAATGGATCCAGACAATTTAGATAAACCTACTTATGATAGAGGTTTAAAAGCTTCATATCCTCCTGGTTCACCTTTTAAAATGATGAATGCATTAATTGGTTTACAAGAAGGTGTTATTACAAATAGCAGTCATTTTTATTGTTATGGCGGTTATAAGTATGGGAATAGGAAAGGAGAATTTATGAAGTGCCATTGTGGTATTTATGGTAAACCAATAAAACTAAAAACAGCAATTGCTAAATCTTGCAATAGTTATTTTTCTAATACATACAAACTAATAGTCGAAAAAAATCATAAACCTTCAGAGGGTCTAGACAATTGGGCACATCATGTAAAAAGTTTTGGTTTGGGTAATTATTTAGGCTACGATTTACCTCAAGGTAGTCCTGGTTTTATTCCTGTAGGAAAATACTATGATGATGCATATAAGTACAGATGGAATGCTTCTACTAATATTTCTAATGCAATAGGGCAAGGTGAAGTGCAAACAACACCAATTCAATTGGCTAATTTTACAGCAGCAATTGCAAATAAAGGCTTCTTTTACACGCCTCATATCTTAAAGGAGGTAGACAAGAATGCAATTGATTTTCCTAATTTTACAGAAAAAAAAGAAACTACTATAGATAAAGAACATTTTAACCCTGTAATTGAAGCTATGCACGAGGTTTTTAAAACAGGTACAGGAAGCAGAGTTCAGGTAGAAGGTATAGAAATTTGTGGTAAAACAGGTACGTCAGAAAATTATGCTATTGTTGGTGGAATTAGAAAAAAATTAGAAGATCATTCTATTTTAGTTGCATTTGCGCCAAAAGATAATCCTAAAATAGCAATTGCCATTTTTGTTGAAAATGGTGGTTATGGCTCTACTATTGCAGCTCCTATTACTAGTTTAATGATAGAAAAATATTTAAATGGTGAAATTTCTAAAGCTACAAAGTATAGAGAAACACGTATGTTAAATATTAGTTTGCAAACTCAATATGATAAATTAATTCCTAAAATAGAAGAAATTGCGTCAGGAACGAAATAATATTTTTGCAGGTATCGATTGGCTTTTGGTAATTCTGTTTGTAATTTTAGTTGGTTTTGGTTGGTTAAATATTTATTCAGCTTCAAAATCAAGTGAAGATGTAGAATTATTAAGTTTTACAACCAAATACGGAAAACAACTGATTTTTATCTGTTTAACAATTCCGTTAATAATTATTATTCTTTTTTTTAATGCAAAATTTTACGAGAAGTTTTCTAGTATACTATATATTGTATCTCTATTATCACTTGTTGGGTTGTTTCTCTTTGGTAAAACAATAAACGGTGCTACATCATGGTATAATTTTGGTGTTTTAGGATTACAGCCATCCGAGTTTGTAAAAGCATTTACGGCTTTAGCGGTCGCGAAACTAATAAGTGATAGGCAGTATAATTTTAAGTTGGTTAAAAATCAAATTAAAGCTTTTGTAGTTATATTTACTCCTGCTTTATTAATTACATTACAACCAGATGTTGGTTCTGCTCTTATATATTTAGCTTTCTTTTTTGTACTTCATAGAGAAGGGTTAACTTTAAATTACATAATTTTAGGTGCTTTAGCAATTGTATTATTTATTTCTACCATTTTATTTGGTTCTGTTTGGGTACTATCTATTTTGTTTTTATTGATAACTATTTTTACAATTTATGCAGCCTATAGAGGAGGTAAGCGTTTTCTTCGTTTTAATTGGTACAAAGTTTTAGGTGTTTATCTTATTGTAGGTCTATTTATTTTAGGAACAGGGTTCGCTTATAATAATGTTTTTAAGCAACATCATAGAGATCGTTTCGAGATTCTTTTAGGTTTAAAAAAGGATAACCAAGGTATTGGTTATAACTCGCATCAATCTGAATTAACAATTAGTTCTGGTGGTTTTGGAGGTAAAGGATTCTTAAAAGGAGATTTAACACAAGGAGATTTTGTGCCAGAACAACATACCGATTATATTTTTAGTGTTATTGGTGAAGAATGGGGTTTTTTAGGAAGTTCTTTTGTTATTATACTATTTATGTTAATGATGTACCGTGTTATCTATCTGGCAGAGACACATACAAATAAGTTTGGTAGAATTTACGGTTATAGTTTAGCGTCAATTTTGTTTTTTCACGTAATTGTAAACATAGGTATGGTTATAGGTTTACTGCCAACTGTAGGTATACCATTGCCTTTTTTTAGCTATGGTGGTTCTGCTCTTTGGGGATTTACAATTTTACTATTTATTTTTATAAGATTAGATGCTCATAAAAATTATGATTGGTAGATTAGCGAATAAGAAACTAGGCAACTATTGTTGCTTAAACGGTGTATTCTAATAATTTTACTTTAATTACTTGTAAGAAATTCAACTTGATCAATATTCTGCTATAAACACCCTTTTTAAAGCTTAAAGTATCTTACTTAGAGTATATAAATTTGTAGAGCTAAGTAGTTGTTTAATCGTATTTAATTTACATAACGAATCTATTTATACTTAATTCTTCTGTTAGGTATAAAACAAAAAAAAACTCTGAATATTGATATTCAGAGTTTTTAAATTTTTTAAAGAATTAAAATCTTACAATGCAGCTACGTGCTTTGTTAATTTAGATTTTAAGTTAGAAGCTTTATTCTTGTGAATAATGTTGTTCTTAGCTAACTTGTCTAACATAGCAATAACAGTATTTAATTTACCTTCTGCTTCTTTTTTGTCTTCAGATGCACGTAAATCTCTAACAGCATTACGAGTAGTTTTATGCTGATATTTATTGCGTAATCTTTTAGCTTCGTTGCTTCTAATTCTCTTTAATGCTGACTTGTGATTTGCCATAATTTCTTAATTCGTTTTTTTATTAAAACTTGTAGTCCGTACGGGAATCGAACCCGTGTTACATGGATGAAAACCATGCGTCCTAACCCCTAGACGAACGGACCATAACAATTAAATACGTCTTAATTGCGGCTGCAAATATACAATGTTTTTTAATATCTGCAAGCAATCATTTTAAAATATGTTGTTTTTTATAAAATAGTTAATTTAGAATATTTTTTTTTGAAGAAAAATACTTTAAATTTCTCTTTAATAGGCTTGTAATTAAGTGTTTACTTTACTTTATTGATTTGTAATAAATTTGAGTATAAAATTAAATAATGAGCAAAAAAAAACTCTGAATATTAATATTCAGAGTTTTTTATTTTTTTAAAGAACTAAAACCTTACAATGCAGCTACGTGCTTTGTTAATTTAGATTTTAAGTTAGAAGCTTTATTCTTGTGAATAATGTTGTTCTTAGCTAACTTGTCTAACATAGCAATAACGGTATTTAATTTACCTTCTGCTTCTTTTTTGTCTTCAGATGCACGTAAATCTCTAACAGCATTACGAGTAGTTTTATGCTGATATTTATTACGTAATCTTTTAGCTTCGTTACTTCTAATTCTCTTTAATGCTGACTTGTGATTTGCCATAATTTCTTAATTCGTTTTTTTTATTAAAACTTGTAGTCCGTACGGGAATCGAACCCGTGTTACATGGATGAAAACCATGCGTCCTAACCCCTAGACGAACGGACCATAACAATTAAATACGTTTCAATTGCGGGTGCAAATATACAACGTTTTTTAACTCCCGCAACAATTTTATAAAAAAATGTTATTTTTTTTTCTAAATTAATATGCCTTGGCAAAAAGCACTCTTTTAGAGGATGGTTTACCTGTTAAAACACAGACTCCAACTTCTTCTTTAGCATCATTTGGAATGCATCTAATAGTTGCCTTTGTATATTCCTTTATTTTGTCTTCAGTTTCTTCTGTACCATCCCAATGCGCAGAAACAAAACCACCTTTACTCTTTATAGCTTTTTTAAACTCTTTAAAATCATCTACAACTGTTGTATGTTCTTTTCTAAAGTCTATTGCCTTTTTAAATAAATTCTCTTGTATCTCTTCTAAAAGATTTTCTATGAATAAAACGGCATCATCTTGATTAACAGTTTGCTTTTCTAAAGTATCTCTTCTTACTATTTCTAAAGTTCCGTTTTCTAAATCTCTATTTCCTATTGCAACTCTAACAGGAACACCTTTTAATTCGTATTCTGCAAATTTAGCTCCTGGTCTGTATGTATCTCTAGTATCAAACTTAACAGAAATACCTTTTGCTCTCAATTCCTTAACAAAAACATTCATTTTTTCTGAAATTGCCTCTAATTGCTCATCACCTTTATAAATAGGTACAATTACAACTTGAATGGGTGCTAATTTAGGGGGTAATACTAAACCTAAATCATCAGAATGTGTCATAATTAAACCACCAACTAAACGAGTAGAAACTCCCCAAGAGGTTGCCCAAACATATTCTTTTTTTCCTTCTTTAGATGTGAATTTTACATCAAAAGCTTTTGCGAAATTTTGACCTAAAAAATGACTTGTTCCTGCTTGTAATGCTTTTCCATCTTGCATTAAGGCTTCAATAGTATAGGTATCTTCTGCTCCTGCAAAACGTTCGCTATCAGATTTTATTCCCTTAACAACTGGCATTGCCATAAAGTTTTCTGCAAACTCTGCATAAACATCTTGCATTTGTTTTGCTTCAGTTACAGCTTCTGTTTTTGTTGCATGTGCTGTATGCCCTTCTTGCCATAAAAATTCTGCTGTACGTAAAAATAAGCGTGTACGCATTTCCCAACGAACAACATTTGCCCATTGATTTATTAATAAAGGTAAATCTCTATAAGATTGAATCCAACCTTTATATGTATTCCATATTATAGCTTCAGAAGTTGGTCTAACAACTAATTCTTCTTCTAGCTTAGCATCTGGATCTACTCTTAGCTTACCTGGGTTGTCAGGGTCGTTTTGTAGTCTATAATGTGTAACTACTGCACATTCTTTGGCAAAACCTTCTGCATTTTTTTCTTCAGCTTCAAACAAACTTTTTGGAACAAGAAGAGGAAAATAGGCGTTTTCGTGCCCTGTCTCTTTAAACATTCTGTCTAGTTCTGCTTGCATTTTTTCCCAGATAGCATATCCGTAAGGTTTTATAACCATACAGCCTCTTACAGCAGAGTTTTCAGCTAAATCTGCTTTTACAACTAACTCGTTATACCACTTAGAATAATCGTCTGCTCTTTTTGTTAAATGTTTACTCATAGTTAAAAGTTTGGCACAAATATTGTTACCTTTAAAGTGAAATTTATGTTAAAAGAATGTTTTGTATTTTTATCAAACAATACAAAATTACTACAAAAAGGTTAGAGACCAAGTAAAGTTTAGATTTTTTTGTTCAACAATTTTTCGTCAAAATTAATGTTTACTTAAAAACAAGTCATATGAAACTATCACATAAAAAACGCAACATAAACCAATTTCTCTTATTTATTACAGCAAATTTAATTTTGGTGTCTTGCGGTACTTACCAGAGTGCTTATAATAATGACGGTATTTATGGTAGCGATACAAACAATCAAACAGAAAATAAAGTTGTTGTTGTAGATGAAGCTGGTTATAAGGATTATAACAATAATTACTTTACAAATGAATTAGAACGTTTAGATAATTTAAATGACAATGATGTCTTTACGGATGTAGATTCTTATAATTCTGCAGACAATTTATATACAGAAGATGATTTAAATTATAATACGAATCCTTCTTGGGGAAATGAATCTGATAATGATGTTGTTGTTAATGTGAATTTAATTAACGATCCTTATTGGAACAGTTACGGACCTTCTTATAATAATTGGGGCTACAATAATTGGGGCTATAATTCTTATGGTTACAATAACTGGGGTTTTAGAAATGGTTGGGGTTATAATAATTGGGGTTACAATCCTTATTGGCATCCATACCACAATAACTATGCTTGGGGTTGGAATAATGGTTTCTACAATTCATATTACGGAGGAGTAAGACCTTATAGATATAATAATTACAACAACTATAACAACAGATATTCTAGAAATACTACTTACGGTAGAAGAACAGCAACTAACAATATATACAGAAGAGGTAACGAAAATTCAAGAAATTCATCAGTTACATCTAGAAGAAGAAGTACTAGCGGAACACCTAGTTCTTCTACAACGAGAAGAAGAAGTTCAACAACTACAACACCAACAAGAAGATCTTCAACAACAACTAGAAGAAGTTCTACAAATACGTCTAGAAACTCTAGTAATACAAGAAGAAGCTCATCATCTAGAGGAAGTTCTTCTACAAGAAGCGGTTCATCTACTAGAAGAAGTACTGGTTCTTCTAGTACTAGAAGGAGTTCATCTTCTACAAGAAGAAACAATATAAGTAATGTAAACAGAGCAGCTAGTGCTGTAAGAAGTAGAAATACAGCAACTTATGTTGCTCCAGGAAGAAATTCTTCTACTACATCGAGAAGAACAAGTACACCTACAAGAACTTCGGTTGCTAGAAATTCTTCTTCTACAAGAAGTAGCTCTAATAGCGGTTCATCAACAAGAAGTAGTTCTAGTAGAAGTTCATCTTCATCTAGAAGAAGAAACTAAGATTTTATAACATTAGAAAAATATTAAAATGAAAAAAATTCTAACATTAGCGGTATTATTCGCAGTAACATTAACATCCTATTCTCAATCTTTAGGATACCAGGATTTAGCGCTACTGTTTTCTCAAGATGATGGAAACGGAACAGCAAGATTTACCTCTATGAGTGGTGCTTTTGGAGCATTAGGAGGAGATATCTCTGTGATGAACATAAACCCAGCAGGTTTAGCTGTTTATAATAATAGTTCTTTTGCAGGTTCTCTTAATTCTAGAAACACAGCTATAAAATCTAATTATTATGGTACATCTAGAAATAATGAAGATAGTTTTTTTAACCTATCTCAAGCAGGAGCAGTCTTGGTTTTTGACAGTGCTTATAAATCTGATTGGAATAAATTTGCAATAGGTTTTAATTATAAAATAAATAAAGACTTTGCTAGTAGTTTTGATGCTAGAGGAAATAGCGGAATTGCAACTTTTAGAGATTTTCCTTTAGATAATAATACACCAACTATAGATTATAATATTGCAGATGAGCAACGTTATTTTAATAATTATACGGGTGAAATAAGTGAAATGAATATTGCTTTTTCTTCAGTTCATAAAAATAAATTGTACTTAGGTCTTGGTTTAAATTTTTCTGATTTAAGTTTTTCTCAACGTTCTACTTTGGTGGAGCTTAATAGTGATGGTAATGGAAACACTTTAGATGCAAGTTTATATCAAGAAAACTTCACGTCTGGTGCAGGTTTTTCATTAAATGCTGGTTTTATTTATAAAGCTAACCAAAATTTTAGATTTGGTTTGTCTTACCAAACACCAACTTGGTTTACAGAATTATTAGAAGAGTCTAATATTGTAAATAATGATGGTTTTAAAGGAGACACCGAAATAGTTGTTAGTAACAATAATACAATTTACGATAATACTACTGGTGGGAATTTTCCTTCACAAAGGTTTGTGTACAGGTTTAAGACGCCAAGTAAGTTAACAGCAAGTGCTGCTTTTATATTTGGAAAAAATGGTTTGTTAAGTATAGATTATATTAATAAGAATTATAAAGGTATAAAATTGTCTAACGCAGATTTTTCGATTGAAAATCAATTTTTTCAAGATGAATTAAGAAACACACATGCTGTTAACATAGGTTCAGAATGGCGTATCGATAGGTTTAGTATTAGAGGAGGTTATAAGTATGAACAGAGTCCAGATAAATTAGCTTTAGATTCAGATAACTTAGAAGGCTATTCGTTAGGAGGAGGTTATGATTTTGGAAACTTTAAACTAGATTTTGCTTACAGTAATAATAATAGAACAGCACCTTATAATTTTTACCCTAATTTTAATGTAAATTCTGCAAATCTAAAAATAGACAATAGCGTTTTTACCGCTACGGTTACTATAAACTTATAGGTTACGTTAGCATATAAAGTCAAAACTCCGTTAAAGATGACATTCAAATTGTTCTTTTTAACGGAGTTTTGAAGTTTTATTCCATTAAAATAATCTTATCTATCTTTTTTCCCTTAATTTTGCAATTCAATTTTTAGAACATGTCAGATACTAAAATCACCATACAAGAAACTACCAATAATACTATAATTAAATATAACAGTAGCACTATTTTAATTAATGGTGGTAGTTATGAGTTTAACAATATAGATGAAGCTAAAAACTCTCCTTTAGCGCAAGAATTATTTTATTTACCATTTGTAAAGAAGGTATTTATTACAGCCAATTTTATTGCAATTCAGCGTTTCGATATTTTAGAGTGGATTGATGTCCAGGAAGAGGTAAAAGAACAGATAGAAGCGTATTTAAATGATGGTAATGTTGTTGTAAACGAACAAAAAACATCAAAAAAAGAAGCAATTGAAGTGTATGCAGAGGTAACACCAAACCCAGCAGTAATGAAGTTTGGTACAAACAAAGCATTAACACAAACAGATGTTGAGTTTAAAAACATAGATGAAGCTAATGCATCATCGCCATTAGCGCAAGCAATTTTTAATTTTCCGTTTGTAAAAGAAGTTTTTATTTCTGATAATTATATTTCTATTACCAAATATGATATGGTAGAATGGAATGAAGTTTACGGAGAAGTTAGAACTTTTATTAGAGAATATTTAGCCGACGGAAAAACAATTATTAAAGAATTACCAAAAGAAGAAACTGCTGCCACAGAAAGTGAAATAGAAACACCAGTAGTTGCTCTAGAAGGAATAGCTGCTCAGATTGTAGATATTTTAGACGAATACATTAAACCTGCAGTTGCCGGAGATGGTGGTAATATTGCTTTTCGTTCTTATGACGAAGAGAATAAAGTTGTTAGTGTAATTTTACAAGGCGCATGTAGTGGTTGCCCTTCTTCTACAGCAACTTTAAAAAACGGAATAGAGAATTTATTAAAAGAAATGCTTCCAAATCAAATTAATGAAGTGGTAGCAATAAATGGATAAAAAATGTCAGCAGAAAAAATAAATCCATACAAAGATTCTAATTTAGGAAAGAAAGAACAAGTAGCACAAATGTTCGATAATATTTCTGGTAATTATGACGGTTTAAACCGTGTAATTTCTTTGGGTATTGATGTGAAATGGCGAAAAAAAGTTGTAGAAATTGTTGGTAAAAACAATCCAAAACAAATATTAGACATTGCCACAGGAACAGGAGATTTAGCTTTAATGATGTCTGCATTAAAACCAGATAGAATAGTAGGTTTAGATATTTCTGCAGGAATGCTAGAAGTAGGAAAACAAAAGATAGCCAAAGCAAAACTTTCTGATAAAATAGAAATGATTGTTGGAGATTCTGAGGATATGCCATTTGAGGACAATACTTTCGATGCGATTACAGTTTCTTTTGGTGTTAGAAATTTTGCGAACTTAGATAAAGGAATTAAAGAAATAGCAAGAGTTTTAAAACCAACAGGAGTTTTAGTTATTTTAGAAACGTCTAACCCAACTAATTTTCCGTTTAAACAAGGTTATAAATTATATACAAATTTATTTTTACCAATTGTAGGTAAACTGTTTTCTAAAGATAAGGTTGCGTATTCATATTTGTCTGAATCTGCAAATTCTTTTCCTTTTGGAGAAGCCTTTAACAATATTTTACAAAAAAATGGGTTTACCAATACAGAACATAAACCTGTAACTTTTGGAGTTGCAACAATTTATACTGCAAGTAAATAATTATGAGTAAAAGAATTTTAATTTTTGGATTTTTCTTATTGTCTTCTGTCGCTTTTTTTGCACAAAGAGAAACGGTAGAATATTTACCAACCTTCGATAAAAACAAAATACATTATGGTTTTTATTTAGGGTTGAATCAGAATGACTTTAAATTAAATTTAAGAGAAAGTAGTGTTGTAAATGCAAACATAACTGTAGAATCAACTGCAGGTTTTAACGTTGGTTTAATAGCAGATTTACGTTTGCATAAAAACTTAAATCTACGTTTAGAACCAGGATTAGTAAGTAATTCTAAAAGAATTTTATTTAATCATTTAAATAGTTCTTCAACTCCACAAGACAGTATTAGAGAAATAGGTTCTACTTATTTACATATTCCTTTGGTTTTTAAATTTAGTACAGATAGATATAAAAATATTCGTCCGTATTTATTAGCAGGAGTATCTTACGATTATAACTTTTCTAGTAATGAGGCCAACCAAGATGATAATTCTGCAGGTCAATTTAGAATGAAGACCCATAACTTTATGTATGAAGTAGGTGTGGGTATAGATTTTTATTTATATTATTTTAAGTTTTCACCATCAATTCGTGGCGTTTTTGCTATGAATAATGAGATTAAATATGATGATGACCCAAATAGTAGATGGACAGCTCCAGTAAATTTTATGGGTACTCGTGGTGTTTTCTTAAATTTTGCTTTCGAATAATTTTTACGCAGTAATAATAGTTTTTAGAAGTTAACTGCGTTTAAATTCACTTAATAGAATAGCAGTTGCTGTGGCAACATTTAAACTTTCTGTTTCTTGTGTTTCACCAAATCTAGGTATCGATATTTTATTCTGAATTAAGGCTTTAATTTCATCAGAAACGCCATTGGCTTCATTTCCCATAACAAGAACTCCTTCTTTAGGTAACGTAGTTTTGTAAACGTTTTCACCATCCATATCTGCAATAAAAGTTGATAAGGTTGTTTTAGATAGGTAGTTTTTTAGGTCTGTATAATGTATAGAAATACGGGTTAAAGAACCCATAGAAGCTTGTACCACCTTTTGGTTGTAACAATCTACAGTGTCTTTAGAACAAATTAATTGAGAAACGCCAAACCAATCACACAAACGAATAATTGTACCTAAATTACCAGGATCGTTAATAGCATCTAACGCAATAATTAATTCAGAATTTTTAAGAGGTTTTTCTTCAGGAATTTTAAATAAACCTAAAACTTTGTTTGGTGATTTTAAAGTGCTAATTTTCTTTAATTCTGTTTCAGAAATTAAGGTAATTAAATCTTTAGAAACAATGGTATTAAAATCTTCTGTGCAAAAAAGTGTTGCTACCTCAAAAGAAGAATTAATTAATTCGTTTACTACTTTTATACCTTCAGCAATAAATAAATTATGCTTTTGTCTATACTTTTTTTGCGATAAACTTGTTATTAACTTTAGTTGATTTTTTGAGATACTCATTAATTGTGTCTAATTTGAAATAAACCGTTGAAAAATACTATTTTTGATATTAAATGTACTGCTAAAGTAATGAAAAAACTTTCTTTTTACTTTCTACTTATTTTATTTTTAACAGCATGTAATTCTACAAAACATGTTGCTGAAGATGAACAGATGCTTACTCAAAATTATATTTTTGTAGATAGCGTTAGAGATAAGAGCACAGAACTAGAGAAATATATTCTTCAAAAACCTAACCCTAAACTGTTAGGAGCGCCAATTGGTTTGTATTTTCATAATTTAGGAGATCATAATAAACCAAAAACGGCTTTAAAATGGGGTAAAAAACATCCAAAGAAATATAAGTTTATAAAAAATATTTTTTCAGAAAAACAAAGTATTGCCTACGCAAACTCCTTTATTCAATTAAATAATTGGTTTTTAAGTTACGATGCACCTGTAATTATTAGCGAAAATAAGGTAAAGAGAACTTCAGAAAATTTATGGGCATATTATAAAACACAAGGTTTTTTCGAGTCTAAAGTTACTTCGAAGGTAAATAGAGACTCTGTTCGTAAAAAAGCTACAGCAGAATATCGTATTAGAAGAGGTAGACCAACTTTGTTAGACACGATTAAGTTGAAAATAGAATCGCCAGTTTTAGATTCTATCTACAAAAAATCTGGTATGCGCTCTTTATTAAAAAGTGGTAACCAATATAATGATAAAACTTTTAGAAAAGAAGCTAGTAATGTAGTTAAGCTTTTTAGAAATAGTGGGGTTTTTTATTTTTCTGAATCAGCATTAGGTTTTTATGTAGATTCTACAAGAACAGATTATAAAACTAATGTTGAGTTTCTAGTTGCTAAAGATCGTTTTAAAGAAGAAAAAGGTAATTATGTAAAGAAAGACTATAAAGTACATAGAATTAAAGAAATTAATGTAGTTACAGATTATTCATATACAAAAAAAGATGAAGTACCAAGTGATTCTGTTTCTTACAGAGGAATCAATTTTTTAGCACATAGAAAACTAAAATACAATCCTAAATATTTAGCACAATCTATATTTTTTAGTTCTGGAGATGTCTATAAAGACACTCTTAGAAATTTAACAAGAAATCATTTAAAATCTCTTAATAATTTTAAATCTACTAATATTACCTTCACACCAATTAATGGAACAGATAACGAATTAAGAATGGACTTGTTTTTATCTCCTAAAGAAAAATTTACTTTAGGATTTGAAACAGAACTTACACATTCTAATATTAGAAACATTGGGTCTTCTGCTAAATTTTCTCTTACAAATAGAAATGCATTTAGAGGAGCAGAGTTGTTAAAATTTTCTTTTTTAGGTTCATATTTTAATTCGAACAATGGTCCTGGTTGGGAAATTGGAGCAGATGCTTCTTTAGAAATACCAAGACTTGTTGCTCCGTTTGGCTTAAGCAAGTTAGTGCCAAAAAGAATGTCTCCAAGAACACTTTTTTCTCTAGGGTCTAGTTTTCAGAAAAACATTGGTTTAGATAGGCAAACATTTACCTTTTTGTCGGATTATAAATGGCAATATAATAGAAAGAAAACCATTCAATTAGAAGTTTTTAATACACAATACATTCAGAATTTAAATGTAAATCGTTTTTTTGATATTTATAGTTCAGAGTTTACAAATTTAAATGCAGTTGCAGAGATTTATGACACTGCAAATGGTACTTCTTTTTATCCATTATCTACAGATTTATCAACTCAAGCTTCAGAATCTTTAAAATTTATAGATGCTGTTGCGTCAAATTCTAGTTTTCAGGTTTCTAACTCAGATAATTATAATACAGTTTTAAACATACAAAATAGATACAATATTGTTACTTCAGATTTTTTAATACCTACGTTAGCGTACTCTTATACTTATAATAATCAAATAGATTTTAAAGATAATAATTTCTCTTTTTTTAAAGCAAGAGTTTCTAATTCTGGAAATGTTTTAGGTCTATTTTCTAAGAATTATAATGAAAATGGAAAGAAAACGCTTTTTAAAATTCCTTTAGCACAATATTTTAAAACAGATTTAGAGTACAAACGTTTTTGGGATGTTGGTGTAAATTCTGTTTTTGGAATTAGAACTTTTGTTGGAGCAATATTTACGTATGATAATTCAGATATTCCTTTTACTAGAAGTTATTTTGCTGGTGGTTCTAATGATATTAGAGCGTGGCAAACCTATGAGTTAGGTCCTGGAAGTAGAAATAGTGGTTTAGAATTTAACGTTGGTAGCTTTAAATTCTTAACAAGTGCAGAATATCGTTTCGACTTAATAGGTAGCTTAAAAGGAGCTTTATTTGTAGATGCTGGTAATATTTGGGATATTTCTGGTTCTGAGTTTGTAGACTCAGATGCAAAGTTTAACAGTTTATCTTCCTTAAAAGATATTGCAATAGGATCTGGAGTTGGTGTAAGATACGATTTAAACTTTTTTGTATTAAGATTAGATGTTGGTTTTAAGACGTATGAGCCTTATTTAGAAGAAAGTAAGTGGTTTAAGAACTATAACTTCTCAAGCGCTGTTTACAATATAGGAATCAATTATCCTTTTTAATAAATTAGTTAAAAGTCTATAACGTTTTCGTTATTTTATTCTTTCTTGAAACTAAAAAACGCCTATTTTTAGTACTTTTGGTAAAACTAAGAATCAAAAATTAAAATATAATAATATGAGTCACAACATAAAACCTGGAGTTGCAACAGGAAAAGAAGTACAAGAAATTTTTAATTTTGCAAAAGAAAAAGGATTTGCTTTACCAGCAGTAAACGTTATTGGTTCTAATACCATTAACGCAGTTCTAGAAACAGCAAAAGAATTAAACGCTCCTGTAATCATTCAGTTTTCAAACGGTGGTGCTCAATTTAATGCAGGTAAAGGATTGTCTAATGAAAATGAGAAAGCTGCCATTGCTGGTGGTATTGCTGGAGCAAAACATATTCATGAATTGGCTGTTGCTTATGGTGTACCTGTAATTTTACATACAGATCATGCAGCAAAAAAATTATTACCTTGGATAGATGGTTTATTAGACGCTTCTGAAAAACATTTTGCAGAAACAGGAAAACCGTTATATAGCTCTCATATGATAGATTTATCTGAAGAGCCTTTAGAAGAAAATATAGAAATCTGTAAAACGTATTTAGCTCGTATGAGTAAAATGGGTATGACTTTAGAGATCGAATTAGGAATTACTGGTGGTGAAGAAGATGGTGTAGATAACTCTGATGTTGATGTTTCTAAATTATACACACAACCAGAAGAAGTTGCGTATGCGTATGAAGAGTTATTAAAAGTATCTCCTCAGTTTACAATTGCAGCTGCATTTGGTAACGTACATGGTGTTTATAAACCAGGAAACGTTAAATTAACTCCAAAAATTTTAAAGAACTCTCAAGAGTTTATTACAAAAAAGTATGGTGTTGAAGAAAATCATATCGATTTCGTATTTCATGGTGGTTCTGGTTCTACATTAGAAGAAATTAGAGAAGCTATTGGTTACGGAGTTATAAAAATGAACATTGATACTGATTTACAGTTTGCTTTTACAGAAGGAATTAGAGATTATATGCAAGGAAAAGCAGCTTATTTAGCTACTCAAATTGGTAATCCTGATGGAGCAGAGCAACCAAATAAAAAATATTACGATCCAAGAAAATGGTTGCGTGAAGGTGAAGCTACTTTTACAAACCGTTTAAAACAAGCATTTAAAGACCTTAATAATGTAGATACTTTATAGTATTTTATTTTTAACAGTTTAAAAAGCATTTTGAAATTTTCAAAATGCTTTTTTTTTGAAAAAAATAAAAATACATCTTGTGAATAATCATTTGAAGAAGAAAGTAGAATTAGAAAAAATCTTTTACATTTGTAGTTCATATTTTAGAAGTAATAAATTAAAACAAACTACATGGCTTGGTTTAAAAGAACAGATAAAGGAATTCAAACTTCTACGGAAGACAAAAAAGACACACCAAGAGGTTTGTGGTACAAAACTCCAAGTGGAAAAGTTATAGATACAGAAGAATTAAAGAGAAACTTATATGTAAGTCCAGAAGATGGATACCATGTAAGAATAGGAAGTAAAGAGTATTTCGAGTTATTTTTTGATGATAATAAGTTTAAAGAATTAAACGAAAGTCTTACTTCTAAAGATCCTTTAAAGTTCGAAGACACAAAAAAATACCCAGAAAGATTAAAAGCAGCTCAAGAAAAAACAAAATTAAATGACGCTGTTAGAACTGCTGTTGGTAAATCTTTAGGAAAAGACATTGTAATTGCTGCAATGGATTTTGCTTTTATTGGAGGTTCTATGGGGTCTGTAGTTGGAGAGAAAATTGCAAGAGCAATCGATTATTCAATTAAAAATAAGATTCCTTTTTTAATGGTTTCTAAATCTGGTGGAGCAAGAATGATGGAAGCATCACTTTCTTTAATGCAACTAGTAAAAACTTCTTCTAAATTAGCGCAATTGGCAGGAGCTAAAATTCCTTATATATCTTTATGTACAGATCCTACAACAGGAGGTACAACAGCTTCTTATGCAATGTTAGGTGATATTAATATCGCAGAACCAAATGCATTAATAGCTTTTGCAGGACCTAGAGTAGTAAGAGATACAACTGGTAAAGATTTACCAGATGGTTTTCAGAAATCTGAATTTGTTTTAGAACACGGTTTCTTAGACGCAATTTATGAGCGTAAAGATTTAAAGAAAGAAATTAACTTATATATCGATTTAATACAAAATCTTCCTATTAGAAAAGAAGCAGTAGTATCATAAAAAAGTATATACTTTAAAATAAAAAAAGCCAGCGTAAGCTGGCTTTTTTTATTTTAAAGTAAGTTAAGATTAAAATCTCCAACCAACATTTACACCAACTCTAGGTACTAATATTGGCGAGTCTGAAGTGAAAAGGTTTCTACCTAAACCACCATAAACATCAATTACTAAACCGCTTTTAGACGAATATTTTGTTCCTATAGCAACTCCTAACGCAGCATCTGTATATTTTAAATCATAAATACCAGAATCATCTATAGATTCTTTTTTACCAGAATTTATACCAACAAAACCTTCTCCAAAGAAATTCCATTGTGCATCTGCTGTAAAGTAATGACGAAAATAAGGTGTAATCATCATATTTTCATTGTATCTAAAATTAGAATCTTGTTTTGCTAAATTGAATAAAGCAGAAATACCAAAAGAATTCTCAGCACTAATGTAGTTTTCATATGAAAACTCTAAACTTTTTATAACCAATGCATCTGCAATATCTAGTTTTATTTCTTGTTGAGCAAAGCCTAAAGAACTCACTAAAAGACCAAATATTAAAACTATTTTTTTCATTTTTTATTATTTTAAATTTTTTACAAATTTACTAAAATTATAAGTGGTTAGAATCTGTATCCTAAAGAAATTCCACCTCGACCTACAACACTATAATCAGAACTATTATTGCTATTATCATTTCCAAGAAGGTTTCTACCTAAACCTAGGTACACTTCTGTTGTAAAACCACTTTTGGTAACAAATTTTCCACCAACAGAAATACCTAATGCAAAAGCTGTTTGGTTTTCAACGCTGTTTGAACCGCTGTTAAAATTGTAAAAACTATCTTCATATGTATTTAACATACCAAAACCTTCAACAAAAAAACCTCTTGCATATCTAGTTTCACTAAAAAACCATCTGTAATAAGGTGTTATTGAGAATTTTTTAGGGTAATCTAAATTGTCGTTATCTCTATTAGAAAAATTATAAAATAAAGCAACACCATAAGAAGACTCAGAGTTTATTAACTTTTCATAAGAAACATCTAATGAAGACAAACCAATTAAGCTAAAAGCATTTAATTTTAATTCGTATTTCTTAGCAATATCTTGAGGGTATTTTTTTTCCTCATTTTCTTGAGCTGCTAATTGTAAACTTAAAAACGTAATTAATAATAGTAATGTAATTTTTTTCATAATTTTCTTGTTTTCGAATAACAAATGTATCAAAAATGATACCATTAAATATTAAAAGATAGCACGTAATTGTACGCTTCCTGTATGAATAGTTTTAGAATTCTCGCTTTTTCGCCCTAAATAATTTAAGTTTAAGTTTAAAAAAGAATTTAATTCTCTATTAAATAAAAGATTCCAAGTATAATTTTTTCCTGCTTGTAAACCTTCTAACATTTGGTAAGCAACAGGTGTATTTGTATCTCCTTTAAAATCATTTAAAAATACATTTACATTAGCCGTAATTTGATTTTTTTTACCGCTTAAATAAAAGTATTCTAATCCTATTTTTTGTTGATTTAACACTTCAAAATCTTCTAAATTATTTTCTTTGTTCTTGTAGTGATAAAAAGCGGTTAACCTGTTGTTTTGATTGTATGAGAAACTTATTTTTGGCTGTACCTCTTTGCCTTGTATAATGTAATTTCTATTTTCGAAATTTTCTGTTTGCAAATTATTTTCAGAAATTTTCCCCATTAAATCAAACAACCAAAAAGAAGCAAATTTATGAGCAAAATCTACCTGATGTGTTTTTGTGTTATTTTCTTGATTCCCTATAAAATACTGTTGCTTATTTTTTAATTTTCCAAAAGTGTAAGTTGTGCTATAATTCTGAAGATTTCTATTGAAGTATAAACTATTTCTTAAACTAAAATTTAAGCCAATTAATTTGTCTTCATCAAAATTAAAAGGATTAAAATTAAATGAATTTCCAACTCTAGATTGTTCATTTTCGATGCTTAAAAAACTCTCGTTATTAAAATAAGAAAGCGTTTTTTTAAATCCGCTTTTTTCTTTCCATTGATTAAAATTTAGATTAATACCTTGCCTAAATTTTGCTCTTTGAGTAGCAAGAAAACGTAGGTTTGGTTTTGGAACTCGTAAATAATTCGCCTGATCTTGAAATTCTGCAATTTCAAATTCATCAAAATCCTGAACACCATCACTGTTATAATCTATCCAAGTATAAAACCCTAAACCAGGTTCTGTCTTTATGTATAAATATTCTTGTCTAGCTACGTTACCAGAAGAAGTTTCATAAAGTGTACTTAGATTAACAAAGTTGTTAAATAGTTTTTGATTAAAAATTAATCTTGAATTTAGAGATTTCTCGTTAACAGAAAAATTGTTTTCTGTTAATCTATAATTTGCAAACACACTTAAATTGGTATTCTTATTTTTAATTAATTTACTATTAATATAAAACGATTTTCGATTATTAATCTCTGTAAATTCATTCGATTTTATACTATCATTATTTCTATAATTAAACCCGAACTTTGCAAATACTTTTGCAGTATCTCCAACACCAAAATAAGTTTCAAACTCTTTAAAACGATGACTTGTATTTATAAAATTATTAGAAATACTGTTTTTTCTACTATTAGTTTCTAAATTAGTAAAAGCTCCTAACCAACTTTTATTAAAAGAATGCTCTACAGTTGCTTTTGCCCTTAAAAAGGTGTTCTCTTCTAAAGTAGAGGTATTTGTTAAGAAGCTTCCATCAATAAAAAAAGAAGTATTGTTTCGTTTTATTTTAGATTGAAGCTCATGCTTATTACCATTATAGGTGTCTAAATAACTTAAGTGATTGTATCTGTATAGTAAAAAATCGTTTTTCTTATTTTGAAGATTAAATTCTAATTGAATATAATTTTTAGTAGCGTTATTTGTTAGTAAATTCCAATCTCTATTAAATTCTATAGATTCCCATCTTTGTAACGTTTTAAAATTTTTATGCGCATATTCATGGTTAACACTACTTGTTAATTGCCATTCTTTATCTATTAAAATTTGCTGCCAACCAATTTTTGCGGCAAGACCTGTATTTTGGCTATTGTCTATATTAGAAAATAAATTGGCATCATTATTACTAACAGCAACTTCTGATGTTATTTTTGTTTTTTTAGTAGAATTATAATCAGATTTTATAACAAATATTTGAGATTTTGTTGGCGGAATTAAACGAGTTATTGGTGCATAACTTCCTTGGTTTACACCAACATAATTATAAATTGTACCAATTGCAGTACTTCTATCTATGCTGTAATCACCATTATTTGCACCAACATTTGTAAAAGTAACAAAGTATAACTCGTCATTTTCATTAATAGAATATTCAAAGTTTTCTACAGCACCATTTGCAACTTTTTTGTACAAGATTTTGTTTTCATTAAAAGCATCTAAAAAAGCACTTTCTGCAAACATTAAATCTGTGTTATTACCTGCGTTTGCTAAAATTAGTTTTTGTTCATCTGTTAATGCTTGCTGTAAAGGTTGGTTTTTAGCATCATTTTCACTGTAGAAAAAACCACTAATATTTAACTTTTCTGTTTTGTAACTCGCAGATTCATAGGTAACAAAACGCGTGTAGTTTCTGTCGGAATATTGAAAATCGATAGTGATTCTCATATCATTTGTAATTGGGTATGTTGTATTAAAAGTAATTTCACCTAGATTATAATCTATTGTATAATCATTATTTTCACCTTTTTTAATTTGAATTCCGTTAATGTAAACCTGTTCGCTTCCACCAATTATTATAATATTAGGTTCATTATTTGCCCCAACTATTTTATAAGGTCCTTGGTTACCTTCACTACCAACAATTGTAAAAGTGTTAAACTTACCACGCACAATTGCACCAGAAGCACTTACCTTTAATTTGTCTGTTATGTTTGCTGCTACTTCTAAACCAGAAACTTGTTTTGTAAAAGAGGCAAAGTAACTTTCGGTATTTTTTAATGATAAATCTCCTGCTTTCACACGCCAATTGTCTGTAAACATTTCAATAAAAATTCTATCGAAATCTGTAATGTTTTGCGAATATCCGTTTTCTTGAATAGGAATATTAGTGTCCCAAATATTAGCTCTTAATGTTACTCTATCAGATAGTTTACCCGAAATTTCTAAATCTAAGGCAGCATTTGTTACCGCATTTTGGTTATTACCAGAGGTTATTCCTCTAGAAATAAAACCCTTTGTTTTTAGACCTTCAAATAATTTAACTTCAGACGCTTTTTTGTTGGTAGTTAAACTATATAATTTGCCCGTATTTGTACCATTTGGTACAATTAAACTTTCATCATAAGGTGTATATGTCTTGGTAAGAAACTCTGGGAACCTAAAATACTCTATAGTAACTTCTTTGTATAATTGGGCGTTTATAATAAGTGTTGCATTGTTATAATCTATAAAATAGTTAGCTTTTTCTATTGGTTTTAATAATTTATTTAAGACTTTAAAACGCTGCGGATTTATTGCAACAGAATCAAACTTTATAGTGTCTTTTTTAACAAGAATTTTTTGAGATCTAAAATTTGTAGATATCGTTTGCGATTGGATTGAAAACCCAATAATTAAAAATAAAAAAAAGAGATTTTTTTTAAACATTTATAAACGATACGTTCTAAACGTAAAAATAGTATTTTTAATATTTGAAAGTATAATTTAAAAAAGCGATTGCTGTTTTACGGGGTTTTCATGTGCTAATAACCATTTTTTACGCCAGATTCCGCCTGCATAACCAGTTAAAGAACCGTCTGAGCCGATAACTCTATGGCAAGGAACAACAATCCATAATGGATTTTTACCATTTGCAGAGGCAACAGCTCTTATCGCTTTTACATCTCCTAATTTTTTACTTTGTTCTAAGTACGTTTTAGTTTTTCCGTAAGGTATTTTTAATAAAGATTTCCATACTTTTATTTGAAAAGCAGTTCCTTTAGGGTTTACAAGTAAATTAAAACGATCTCTTTTACCTTTAAAATATTCTTCTAATTGAATAACACAATCTTGCAAACATTCTGGAGTTTTTGCCTTTAATAATTCTTCTGAAACGGCACCGTCATCTATAACAGAAATAAATTGAATTCCGTTTTTATTACCAATAATTTCTGCGATTCCTATAGGTGTTTTGTAATAAGTAGTTTCTGTATTCAAATTAGATTGTATATTTTTTTCTAAGTTCTTTTACTTCTTTATCAGACGAGTAATTCATCATTAATAAACCTTCTGTTTTGTTTAATTTTCTTTCTTTAATTTTTACAGCTATGTAATTTCTAGCTTCTTCTGTTTTTTTGAATTCATCTCTAAAAATAGAAATTAATTGTCTCGAACTCACATTTAAAAACTTGTTTTTTATAATTTGTTGTGATAAAAAATTATAAATTAATTTAGATTCTCTAAAAGAGCTTATTAGAATTTGTTGTTCAAATTTGTTATGTCTTGTAGTAAATTTTATAAAATTATTTACACCAATACTATACATTGGTTTTATACTTGTTTGCGTACCAATTAATCTTCCTTCATAGTCTGTAGCATCTATATTAATAGAAACAATATCTTTAAAACTTATAATTTCTTTATTGATGATAAAACTATCTGCAGTTATTTTTATTTTACCTGTTTTTCTAATCAAAATATCTTCTTTAGAAAATAGTGTGAAAAGCTGAGCGATTCCAAAAATAATTGAAGAAAGAAATGAGATAGGATAAAGAAAGTTTGTTATAAAACGTATTTTAAAATATTCCTTATTTATTAAAATAACAATAATTGTTGCCATAAAAAGAGCTAAACTTAGGTAAGTATAGCTCTTAGGATGGTTAAAATTAAATAACTTTTTTTCTGTCTTTATTGTTTCTATTATCACTTATACACCAAATACAGCTTTTGAGTTTAAAGTTGTTATTTCTGCAATTTCTTTAAATGATATACCATAAATGTCTACCAATTTATCTACTACATTAGTTATAAATGCACTTTCATTTCTTTTACCTCTATAAGGCGTTGGTGCTAAGTAAGGTGCATCTGTTTCTAAAACAATGTGTTGTATATCTATTTCTTTTAAAAATGTATCTATTTTACCATTTTTAAAAGTTGCTACACCACCAATTCCTAATTTCATGTTGTAAGATATAGCTTTTTCTGCCTGCTCTTTTGTTCCTGTAAAACAATGAAATATTCCTCTTAAATCATCACCTTTTTCTTCTTCTAAAATTTCGAAAATTTCATCAAAAGCGTCTCTACAATGAATTACAATAGGTAACTTTTTTTCTTTTGCCCATTTAATTTGAGTTCTAAAAGCTTCTTGTTGTTGTGTTAAAAAAGTTTTGTCCCAAAATAAATCGATACCAATTTCTCCAATTGCATAAAAATCCTTCTTATCGATCCATTCTTTTACATGTGCTAATTCTTCTAAATAATTTTCTTTAACAGAAGTAGGGTGTAAGCCCATCATTAAATACACATCTAAGGGGAAATTTTCTTCCAATAGCAACATGCTCTCTGTATAAGTAGAGTCTATAGCAGGAATAAAAAAACGAGAAACACCGGCGTCTTTAGCGCGTTGTATCATTTCTTTTTGGTCTTCGTTAAACTGACTAGAATATAAATGTGTGTGTGTATCTGTAATCATTATTATTTGAGATAAATTTTAGCAAAATTACAAATTAATCCTACGTTGAAGACTTGTTGTATAACATTTTATAAAACGTACCTTTGCACAAAATTTTATAAGATGACTTTTGAAGATTTAGATTTATCAAATCAATTACAATATGCAATTGACGATTTGGGTTTCGATACACCAACGCCAATTCAAGAACAAGCATTTTCTGTTGTAAGATCTGGTAAAGATGTTGTAGGAATAGCGCAGACCGGTACAGGTAAGACTTTTGCATATATGTTGCCAATTCTTAGAGACTTGCCATATTCTAAACAACAACACCCAAGAGTTTTAATATTGGTACCAACAAGAGAGTTGGTTTTACAAGTTGTAGAACAAATAGAGCAATTGTCTAAATATATTAATACGCGTGTTTTAGCAGTTTATGGTGGTGCAAACATTAACACTCAGAGACAAGCTATTATGCAAGGGCAAGATATTATTGTAGCAACACCTGGTCGTTTATATGATTTGGCTATTAGTAATTCTTTAAAATTAAAGTCTATTCAGAAATTAGTAATTGATGAAGTAGATGTAATGTTAGATTTAGGGTTTCGATTTCAATTGATGAATATCTTTGATGTTATACCAGAAAAAAGACAAAACATTTTGTTTTCTGCAACAATGACAGAAGATGTAGATGCCTTAATTTATGATTTCTTTAAAAAGCCAGAGAAAATATCTGTTGCAGTTAGTGGAACTCCGTTAGATAACATAGAACAAGTTTCTTATAATATACCTAACTTTTTTACAAAAGTAAATTTGTTACATGATCTTTTAAGAGATAGAAATGAGTTTAATAAAGTATTAATATTTGTTGGTTTTAAAAGAACTGCAGATTTGTTGTTTAAGCATTTAGAAGAAGCTTTTAATGATGAGATGTGTGTAATTCACTCTAATAAAACACAGAATTATAGAATAAGATCTATTAAACAATTCGATGAAGGAAAAAATCGAATTTTATTGGCTACAGATGTTATGGCACGTGGTTTAGATTTTGATAAAGTTTCTCATGTAATTAATTTTGATACACCAGATTTTCCTGAAAACTATATGCATAGAATAGGTAGAACTGGTCGTGCAGAAAAAGCTGGAAAAACAATTCTATTTTCAACACCAAAAGAACAAGAAGCAAAAGCAGGAATCGAACAACTGATGAATTACCAAATTCCTGTTTTAGAAATTCCTGAAGAAGTAGAAATTGCTACTATGTTAACCGAAGATGAACGTCCAAGAGAAGATCAAGGGATTTCTAAAAATAGAACCTCTTTAGAATATGTTCCTGGGCCAGCGTTTCATGAAAAAAGTGAAAAAAATAGTCAAGTAAACAGGGGTGGTTCTTATAGAAGAGAAATAGCAATAAAATATAAGAAACCAAAAACTAAAGGAGATAAAAACTACAATAAACATAATAAGAAAAAGAAGAAGTAATGCAAATTTTAACGGAGCAAGAATTGCACAATTTGGCTATGAATATTGTAGGGGAGAAGCTCGAGAAAATGGGGTACGAATTTCAGGCAATTAACAGCACGTTAAAAAGGCATCCTCAGTTTGTGCTTTTTAAAAAAGGAGAACAAACCATTTTTGTTTTGGTAAAGGTATCTAGTAATATGCAGAACCCCAATGGCTATGATGTTTTATGGATGGAAACTTTTAAAGACCATGCAAAAAAACAAAATGCTAAAGTTTGGTTTGCAGGTGTAGGAATTGCAAATGCAGAAAGTGTAGAGAATCCGGTTTTTAAAGACCAACCTTATTATGTTGCGTTTGACGATTTTATTAAGATTTTAGAATAGTTTTAAAGTTGTTTTAATATAAAAAAAAAGGAGTGTAGTTTTTAAACTACACTCCTTTTTTCTTTTTAGTATTATTAATTATGGATTCGTAGACCATAAAGCAGCGCTCTTAAGCATTGCTCTTCTTGGTAATTTTAAACCAGCAACAATTAATTCTGCAAAATCTTCTGGTTGTAAAACACTCTCAACAGAATCTTTATCTGCAATACCTAGTTCAATAGACATGTCTGATGCAATTGTACTTGGTGTAAGTGTACAAACTCTAATGTTATTCTTACGAACTTCTTTCATTAAAGATTCCGACATACCAATTACGGCAAATTTAGAAGCAGAGTAAGCAGAGGTGTTTGCATTACCGTTTAAACCAGCAGTAGATGCTACGTTAATAATATCACCTACATTTTTCTCTATTAAATATGGTAAAACTTCTTTGGTAACATAGTACATTCCCATTACGTTGGTTTGAATGATTTGTGCCCATTTATCAGCATCCATATCATTAAAAGAACCAAAAGCAGCAATTCCTGCGTTGTTTACAAGAATATCAATAGTACCTAACTCACTTATTAGTTTTTTTATGCTAGCTTTTACTTCATTATGGTTTCCAACGTCAAATACTGCGTATATGGCATTAACTCCTAATTCTTTTAGCTCTGCAACAGTTTCTTTTAAAACAGCTTCATTTCTACCTGTAATTGCTACATCCATTCCTTCTTTAGCGAAGGCTATTGCAGTTGCTTTACCTAAACCTCTTCCTCCTCCAGTAATTATTGCTTTCTTGTTCTTTAAATCTTTCATTTTATATTAATTTTTAAAATATACTTTAGTAAAATACTTGTTATAAATAAAAAAAACCACTCTATAAGAGTGGTTTTTTTTAGACTAAAAAGCACTAAAATTATTTAGCATCTTGTTCTAATAAATCAAAAAATTGATTTAATTTAGGCATGATGATAATTTTAGTTCTTCTGTTTTTTGCTCTATTTTCTGCAGTATCATTTGAAGCTAAAGGAACATATTGGCTTCTACCAGCTGCAATTAAACGACTTGGTTTTACACCAAATTTATATTGTAAAATTCTTGTAATAGAAGTTGCTCTTAAAGCAGATAAATCCCAGTTGTCTTGAATTAAATCTCTCTTAATTGGCGTAGCATCTGTGTGCCCTTCAATCATAACTTCCATTTGTGGCTGGTCGTTTATAACTTTAGCAATTTTATCTAAAACAGTATAAGCACCATCTGTTACGTTGTAACTACCACTTTTAAATAATAATTTATCTGAAATAGAGATAAATACTACTGTTTTTTCAACATTAACTTCAATATCTTTATCTTGAATACCGTCTGTTAAGTTTCTTGTTAAATGATATTTTATAGCAAGATTTAAAGAGTCTTTTTGAGTCATTGCTTTTCTAACTCCGTTGATATATTTGTCTTTTTCGCTTAATTGAGCAATCACAGTTTTAATATTATCTGAAGAAGATTGTGTTAAAACTGTTAAGTTTTCAACTTGTTTTAAAGCAGTCTTTTTATCTTCTTTTAAATATTTTACTTGTTCAGTTAAAGCGAAAACTTTACCATCTTCCTTTTCTCTTTCAATTAAACATTTCTGTAAACTAGTTTTTACAGCAAGTAATTGTTCTTCTGTTTTTATTTTTTCTGTTTGCAACGCTACAAATTCTTTTTTAGAAACACAAGAACTTAGTAAAACTGCAGATAGTAAGATTAAAGATATTTTCTTCATTATTTTCTGTTTAATGATTTTATTATATCTACAAATTTAACAAAATGAATGAACAAAAAGAACGATTAACAATTATTTGTGAGAAAATTATATGCTATTTTTGTGTTCATTAACATTTATATATGAAATACGTTTACTTTCTCCTCTTCTTGTCTGTTCTTTTTATTTTTTCAACATGTAAAAACGAACCAGTTCTTGCAGATTATACTCTAAAAGGTGCCGTTTTTGGTACTACTTATAAAATTACTTATTTAGATGCAGGTTTTAATTATCAGAAAAGTATAGATAGTTTGTTTTTAAAGATGAATTCATCATTATCTACTTACATACCAACTTCAGATATTTCTAAAGTAAATAAAGGTGAAGAGAATGTAGTTGTAGATGACTTTTTTGTCGAGGTATTTAAAAAATCGAAAAGAATTTTTATAGAAACAGATGGTTTCTTCGATCCTACGGTTGGTAACCTAGTAAATGCTTGGGGATTTGGGCCTAAAAAAGAAAGGATAAATTTAACAGATGAACAAGTTAATAAGCAAATGTTACTTGTTGGTCTAGACAAAGTAAAGCTTCAAGACAATAAAATAATTAAAGAAAATGCAGAAATTTATTTAGACTTTAATTCTATTGCAAAAGGTTTCGGAATAGATGTTGTTGCTCGTTTTTTAGAGAGTAAAAATATAGAGAATTACTTGGTCGAAATTGGAGGAGAAATAAGAACAAGTGGTTTCAAAAAAAATAATACACCTTGGCTTGTTAAATTAGTAGATCCTATAGAATCTAATTCAAATTCTGGTTTTAAAACATTAAATTTATCTAATAAATCTATGGCAACTTCTGGTAATTATAGAAAATTTAGAATAACAAATACAGGTAAGAAGTATGTACATACAGTAAACCCTAAAACTGGTTATGCTCTAGAAAGTAATCTTTTAAGTGTTTCTGTTATTGCAAATTTAGATTGTGCAGATGTAGACGCTTATGCAACTGCATTTATGGCTATGGGTTTAGAAAAAACAAAGTCTTTTCTCGAGAAAAATAAAAAAATAGAAGTTGTTTTACTGTATACAAATGCTAAAGGAAATCTAGAAGAATACACTAATTATACCTACAAGTAGGTATGTTTTAAGTATTTAAGGTGTTTGTTTTTTTATTATATTGCATCTTGAAAGAAGATTAAACAATACTCTACTATGAAAAACCTACTCCTAACACTTTTTTGTGTTTCATTTTTTTTAAACTCCTATTCACAGAATAATTCTGAAATAGCAAATGTTTATATCAATAGGGCGAATACTGTTATAGCAGAAAGTATTGATTTTAAACAAGCAGCTGTTCTTTTTGAAAAAGGTATGAAGTTTATGGATACCATAACGAAACCAAGTGTTGCAGATTTAGGGGCAAAAATTTACTATGAATTACAAAAATATAATGAAGCTATAAAGTATTCTAAACAGTATTTTGTAATTGCTAAAAACAAAACATCAGATGAATACGTACAACAATTAGATTTATATGTAAGTATTAAAGAGAAGCTAGATCTTCAATTAGCAGAAGAACTAAGACTTAAAAAAGAAAAACTAAAAAAGGAAAAAGAATTAAGAAAAATAGATTCTTTAAAAACTGTTTGGAAGAATTCTTCTAAAAAACTCTCTATACAGGTAGATAGTATTTACTCATTTAATGGGAACAACTATGCCTTGTTTAATAAGAAAGGTAAATTCGGAATTATTAATGATAAAGCAGAAATTATTATAGAAGCTAACGAATTTGCTAATGCAGTAAACTACGCAGGTTATATTTTGATGAAAAATAAAGAAAAAGAACCTACAAAAATTTATTACTTTAATACTAATAATGGCGTAGGTGCTTTGTTGCCAAATCCATCAGATTTTAATTCTCTTTCTACAAATTATGGTTATGTAACCTTACCACGTGCTAACGGAAGGTTGGTTGCTTATCCAAATAATTCATTTGAGCCAATGGTTTACGATTTAAATGAAAATAAAACGGTAAAAGTTTCTAATAAGGAACAAGTTTTTAAAGATTTAAAAAAGAATGATATTATTAAGAAGTTTAATAAAGATGATGAGCTTAAAATAGATAAAGAATGGTATGCTTATGGCGGACATTTAGGTGGTGGAATTTATCCTTTATATTTAGAAAATGATTATAAAGTAGATGCATTCTTATGTTCTGTAGATGGTACAATGCTTTTTACAGCTTCTAATTACGATTATATAGGTGCTTTTGATGAAGGTAAGGCACAAGCAATTAAAGATGATACAATTTCATGGATAAACCAAAGCGGAGCGAAAATTTCTGATGCGAAAGATAAAAAAGCAAAGTACACAGGAAATTCTAAGGTTATAAAGTTAGAGGATGGCGTTTATCAAATATTAAAAGATGGTGTAATTATAAAAGGGAAAGAGACTTTGGTTAAGTTACCAGAGTTTTTAAGAAAATTTCAATAATAAAATATTATAATTTATAGCAAACAGGAAGAATTTCATTTTGCATTAAACAAAATCGTTCTAGTTTTTCTGGGGCGATTTTTTTTGTATAATCAACTTCATCAACCTTAAAACCAATAGTTCTTAGTTTGTTAAAATAATCGCGTCCATAAACTCTAACATGGTCGTATTGCCCAAATATCTTAGCGCGTTCTTTTCTGTCTACAATAGAATTATCTTCAAAAGTTTTTTCTCTAGATAGGTCTTGCGGAATTTGAAAAACTCCAAATCCACCAGGTTTTAATACTCTGTATAATTCTTGCATTGCTTTTGTATCATCTGTAATATGTTCTAATACATGATTACAAAAGACAACATCAAATTCATTTTCTTTAAATGGCAAATCACAAATATCAGCTTTTACATCTGCAATAGGAGACTCTAAATCTGAAGTAATATAATCTAGGTTTTTTTGTTTTCTAAAAATATCTAGAAAACATTGCTCTGGTGCAATGTGTAAAACTTTTAGCTTTTTTGTTGAAGTAAAAAAAATAGTTTCATCCTTTAGAAACAACCACATTAACCGGTGTCTTTCTAATGATAAAGTAGATGGAGAAAGTGCATTTTCTCTTTGATTACCATAACCATAAGGTAGAAATTTTTTAAAACTTCTACCATCTATGGGATCTGTAAAGTTATCACCTTTTAAATACCAAGCTATTGCTGGTTTTACCCAATAACTTGCTTTAATTAATAAAGGTCTTGGTATGGTGTTTAATATGGTTTTAAATATAGACACGTAATTGTTTTATTATTGTCTAAATTCATCTTCTTCATTAGTCTCTATTCCTAAAGCTTCATGAACGTATTTAAATGTAGATAGTAATTCTGGTTTACCATTTAAGATAGCAATATCATGCTCAAAATGTGCAGATGGCTTACCGTCTAAAGTTGTAATAGTCCAACCATCTGAATGTTGTTTTATTTTATGAGTACCTAAATTTGTCATTGGTTCTATAGCTACAACCATTCCTTCAACAAACTTTTTGCCTCTTCCTCTTTTACCGTAATTTGGCATTTCAGGATCTTCGTGCATTTCTCTACCTAAACCATGGCCTACAAGTTCTCTAACAACGCCGTAACCGTGATCTTCTGTAAATTTCTGAATTGCAAAACCAACGTCTCCAACTCTATTACCAGCTTTAAATTCACGAATACCAACATATAAACTTTCTCTAGTAACGTCTAAAAGTTTTCTAGTTTCAATATTAATTTCACCAACAGCAAATGTGTAAGCATGATCACCGTAAAAACCATTTTTCTTAGCACCACAATCTATCGAAATAATATCTCCTTCTTTTAAAGGTTCTGTATTAGGAATACCATGTACTACTTGAGAATTAGGACTCATACATAACGTATTAGGAAAGTCATACAAACCTAAAAAACCAGGTATTGCGCCTTCAGATCTAATAAATTCTTCTGCTAATTTATCTAAATATAAAGTTGAAACTCCAGGTTTTACTTCTTTTGCAAGCATACCTAATGTTTTAGAAACGATTAAAGCACTTTCGCGCATTAGTTCTATTTCTTCTTTGTTTTTAATAATTATCATGTTAAAAAAAATTGAACAGCAAAGTTAGTATAATTTAAGGAAAAAGTACGCTGAATTAGCTATTTGAAAAAAGAGAAAAATCCTTTTTTTCTTTTAGGTTCTGGTTCGTAGTTAAAAATTTGTTTATAAACTTCTGTCCAGCCAATAAAACCACCAACATTTCTATCGTCTATAAATAAATCTGCGTTTATTTTTCTACTGTATTTTGGGTCGAAATCTTCTTCAGGAAAACTTTTGTTTACAGCATAAAACTCGATGCCATTCTCTTTACAAAAAGCCACTGCTTCTTCTAATCTTGATCCACATCTGTAAGTCCAAAGTATTAATCTATAACCTTCGCCTTGAAGTTTTCTTAAGGTCTCGAAAGCAAAAAGCTGCGTTTTCCCAATTTTAGGATATGCATCTTCTACTATTGTACCATCAAAATCTACAGCAATAAGTAAATTGTTGCTAATCATTTTATTTACTTTTATCGTAAGAGTGTTTATAAGCTTTACCAGAAACAATTTTTAGCATATCTTTTTCTAAAGTTTCTCTAGCATATTCTACAAAACGACCAATTTCTTTACCTTTTTTATAAAAAATAAAGGTTGGTACTCTTTTTATGTCTAGACCTTCTTGTAAATTGTCTGGTGTTTTTTTAGAACGGTTTACTGTAACTAACGTTAAGTCTTTAAGATTAAAATTAGTTAATTCTAAAATTTTATAAAAATGAGGTGTTTCTCTTTTACTATCTCCACACCAAGTTCCCATAAAACCTTTAATTGTAACACCTTTTAGTTCCTTTTTAAGAGAGGTAATTGTTGCTTCGTCTGGTTTGTATGTATCAAAATTTTGAGTAAACCAAGAGTTGTACGGTGCTTGATTAAATGATTCTTTATTAGCAAAACCAACTAAATCTCCTTGCTTGTTTTTAGTAGCAGTTATTTCTTGTTGTGCACTGCAAGATGTTAGCATAACTGTAAATAGTAATAAAAAATAGTATTTCATTTTCTGATTTTTTATGTTTATAATAACGAATGTTGTGTCATTTCTTTTGGTTGTTCAACTCCCATTAAATCTAAAATAGTTGGTGCAATATCGCCTAAAACACCACTTTGTATCGATTTTATTTCATTATCAATTAAGATAAAAGGAACTGGGTTTGTTGTGTGTGCTGTGTGAGGAGAACCATCAGGATTCATCATAGTTTCACAATTACCATGATCTGCAATTAATAAAGTAGAATATCCGTTTTTTAAACTAGTTTCAATTACTTTTTTTGCACAAATATCTACTGTTTCACAAGCTTTAATAGCAGCTTCCATAATACCTGTATGACCAACCATATCTCCGTTTGCAAAATTTAAACAAACAAAATCTGCTTCACCTTTTTCTAAATCTTCACACAAAGCATCCGTTAATTCATAAGCACTCATTTCTGGTTGCAAATCATAAGTTGCTACTTTTGGTGAATTTCTTAAAATTCTAGATTCTCCTTCAAATGGTGCTTCTTGACCTCCAGAAAAGAAAAAAGTAACATGAGGATATTTCTCTGTTTCTGCAATTCTAATTTGTTTTTTACCGGCTTTAGAAAGCACTTCTCCTAAAGTGTTTTTAATATTATCAGTATTATAAATTACATTAATTCCTTTAAAACTTTCGTCATATAAAGTGATTGTTGTAAAATATAAATCTAATTTTTTCATTCCAAATTCTGGAAAATCATTTTGAGACAATGCATTAGTTAATTCTCTTCCTCTATCTGTTCTGTAGTTAAAAAACAACACAACATCTCCTTCTTTTATTTGTGCTTTAGGAGTTCCGTCTGCATTGGTTGCAATAATAGATTTATGAAATTCATCTGTAATTCCATCCTCATAATTTGCGTTCATTTTAGCAATAAGATCTGTAGTTTTAGTACCAACACCATTTACAATACCATCATATGCTTCTTTTACGCGTTCCCATCTATTATCTCTGTCCATTGCATAATAACGCCCAGTAACAGAAGCAATTTCTCCTGTACTTTCTTTCATGTATTCTTGCACCTCATTTATAAAAAATGTACCAGATTTAGGATCACAATCTCTACCATCTGTAAATGCATGTAAATACACATTGTTAACTTCATTTTCTTTAGCTACATCTAAAATCCCTTTTAAATGATCTATGTGAGCATGAATACCACCATTAGAAACCAAACCTAATAAATGAACATCTTTATTATTTTCTTTGGCATATTTTAAAGTATCTAATAATACTTTTTCTTTGCCTAAAGTTTTCTCTTTAACTGCCTTATTAATTCTAGCTAAGTTTTGGTATACAATTCTACCAGCACCTAAATTCATATGACCAACTTCAGAATTACCCATTTGCCCTTCTGGTAAACCAACATGTAAACCATCTGTTCTTAATTCTGCATGCGGGTATTTGTCATACAAACCGTTAATAAAAGGTGTTTTTGCGTTGTAAATTGCAGATACTTTTGGGTCTTGTGTAATTCCCCAACCATCTAAAATCATTAAGATTACTTTCTTCTTCATTTTCTAAAATTGAACAGTAAAAATAAGAAAGTTTTTTGTCTTAACCTTACAATTTTACGAAACCGATAGCGTAATGTTAATATCTACAGTTTTAATAGTTGTCTAGGTTTATAATGTAAAAAAGAATAGCCAATGCAATTAAAATTAGCCCAACTTTCTTAAAGAAACTAACCGTATTTTCTCTTTCAATTTTTTCTCGAAGTTTTTTTAAGTCCTTTTTTGTTGCTTTATTAGGGAAGAATAGTTCTGTTTTTTTATTCTTTTTTATGTTTTTTATTTTATCAAAGATAGAAACACGTGCTCTTTTATTAGCTTTTAGGCTAGCAATCATGTGTGCAATAAAACCTTCTCCGGGCATAATATAGATATTAAGAGTTATTTATAAGTAGTTCTAAATGCATAAATGTTACAATAGTTATTTAACAAAGATTAAATTAAGAATTATTAATTTAATGCGTAATTTTGTAAGAATAATTCAATATTTAGAAGAATATGCAGTTTCAATTGAATGATGTCACAAAAAAACTACCAAAACATTTACATAAGTTTGTAGTAAAACAGCCTTATGAAGAGTATACAGCACAAAACCAAGCTGTATGGCGTTATGTAATGAGAATTAATGTTGATTACTTAAGTAAAGTGGCACATAATTCTTACATAAAAGGACTTGTTAAAACGGGTATTTCAACAGAGGGTATTCCTCATATGGTTGGTATGAATCGTATTTTAAAAGATATTGGTTGGGCAGCAGTTTCTGTAGATGGCTTTATTCCGCCAAATGCATTTATGGAGTTTCAAGCCTATAATGTATTGGTAATTGCATCCGATATGAGAACAATAAATCATATAGAATACACACCAGCACCAGATATTATTCATGAAGCTGCAGGTCATGCGCCAATTATTGCAAACCCAGAATACGCAGAGTATTTAAGGCGTTTTGGTGAAATTGGATGTAAAGCAATTTCTTCTGCAAAAGATTTTGAAATGTATGAAGCAATTCGTCTTTTATCAATTTTAAAAGAAGATCCTAATTCAATTGAAGAAGAAGTAAGTAAAGCAGAAGATGCTGTAACTTATTTGCAAGAGAATATGGGGGAATTGTCTGAAATGGCACAAATAAGAAATTTACATTGGTGGACTGTAGAATATGGTTTAATTGGTACTTTAGAAAACCCTAAAATATACGGTGCAGGTTTACTTTCTTCTATAGGAGAAAGTGCTTGGTGCATGAAAGAGGAAGTTAAAAAAGCAGCATATTCGATTGAGACAGCAGACATTAATTTCGATATTACAAAACCACAACCTCAATTATTTGTAACGCCTAATTTTGCACATCTAAGTTTAGTCTTAGAGCAGTTTGCAAATAAAATGGCAATTAGAAAAGGTGGTTTAAAAGGAATAGAAAAATTAATTAATTCTAAGAATTTAGGAACTATTGAGTTAAGCACAGGTATACAGATTTCTGGAGTTTTTACAAATGTAATTGCAGATGAAAATAATAAACCTATTTATTTTCAAACAGATGGTTTTACAGCTTTGTCAAATAGAGATAAAGAATTAATTGGTCATGGTATAGAAAGTCATAAAACAGGCTTTGGTAGTCCTATTGGTAAGTTGAAGGGTATTAATATTCCTATAGAAAACATGAGTCCTAGAGATTTAGATGCTTACCAAATTAACGAAGGGAAAAGAATTGTTTTAGAATTTGAAGGAGGCGTTAAAGTTGAAGGAGACGTTATTACAGGAACCAGAGATTTGCGAGGAAAAATATTATTAATTTCTTTCGAAAACTGTACTGTAACTTATAAAGAAACGGTTTTATTTAAACCAGAATGGGGTATTTATGACATGGCAGTTGGTAAAGATGTAGTATCTGCATTTTCTGGTGCTGCAGACATTAATTCTTTCGAAGATAAAAGTGAAGTTTCTAAAACAAAAACCCATAAAATAAAATATTCTAATAAGCAGAAAGAATTGTATTCTTTATACGAATCTGTAAGAAGTATGCGAGAAGAGAATATAGTTTCTGAAGAAAATCTAACAATTATTTTTAATCAGTTGAAAAAAGATTTTTCGAATGATTGGTTATTGAGTTTAGAAATTTATGAACTAGCTTTGCAACATCATTTTGTTATACAAGAAGAAGTTAATTCTTATTTGTTAGTTCTGCAAAAAAAAGAGACTTATAAAAAGTTAATAGAAAACGGATTAAATTTATTAAAAGTCGAACAATCAGAAATATAAGAATATGGGATTATTTGACATTTTTAAGAAAAAAAATATGAGTACAGAAATAAAAGAATATTTAGCAAAAGAGGCGGTAATTTTAGATGTTAGAACTTTAGATGAATGGAATGAAGGCCATATCGAAGGATCTAAGCATATAGTTTTAAATTTAATACCGTTAGAAGTAGAACAAATTAAATCTTGGAACAAACCTGTAATTGCAGTTTGTAGAAGTGGAGGTAGAAGTGGGCAAGCAGCTCAGTTTTTAGCTCAAAACGGTATAGATGTAATTAATGGAGGTCCTTGGGGAAATGTTGCCAAAGAATTATAGTAACTAACTATAGGTACCAAAACCTTTTCTTCTTCGCCTACGTAGCTTTTTGTATACATTAAAAGAGTGTGTTAGTTTTTTAGTTACAGCTAAAACACCACCTAACATGGCACCTACAAATGCACCCATAGTTATTGCGTCTAAATCATGACCAATAATTATGTGCTTTAAGAAGAAAATAATAATTCCTATTAATATCGATACAAAAAATACTTGTAATTTAGATTTCGAAAAGTGACTATATATACCACATAAAATCCCTGTAATTATTGATGTTGCAGTGATTTTTGTTAAAAACAACTCTAATAAATTACTTGTGTCTGGTAGAATAATTGCAGTAACAAATACACCAACAAAAGAACCTGAAACGATACCTGTAAGAATTTTTTTAATCATTTTTATGCAGTAATTAGTACTATCATTTAAAGATACAAAATAAAATCCTTTGTTAGATTAAAATTCTTTTTCGGTTGTATTTTAAAACGAAATAAAAGGATGTTTTACTAAAAGTTCTTCTTTCTTAAGTGTTAGTTTTCTTAAAAATTTTTGATGTTGTTCTGAATTTTCATTAAAAGGTCTATGTGTTAGCCCTTTTTGAATGGTTTCTATTTCTTGCATTGTAACTTTAGATTCTTCAGAAAACCAAGTTGAAATAAATTTGTTCCAAATATAATTAATGGCAGTTTTATTTGGATGAATCATATCTTCATTATAAAAACGATAATCTCTTAATTCATCCATTAAGATTTCATAAGAAGGGAAATAATAAGTGTTTTTTTTAGGATTTACAATATTATGAATTCCTGCAATTAAATGAGATTTACTTCTGGTGTTTTCTACAAAACCGTCTTTTATATGTCTAACAGGAGAAACTGTAAATAGAATAGAAATGTCTTTATTAACAGATTTTATAAGCGTAGAAATTACGTCTAAAGTTTCAGAAACTTCATCAACAGTTAAAAGCTCTTTTAAGAATTTTTTTTGAGGAATTTTATGGCAGTTTGCAACAATTGCATCTGTTTCTATAAAACGATACACCCAAGAAGTACCAAGAGTAATAATTATATGTGTTGCTTTTTCTAAATGCCTTTTTGTTTGGTCTAAAGCAGTATTTAAGCTGTCTAAAAGTTCATTTTTGTTATTAGAGCTTAAATTAGAATGTGCATCAAAACAATGCCAGCGTTCATTGTTAAAAGTTAAATCTTTGTTGGTATAACTTTCTTGGTTAATTGCTTTTATTATTAACTTTTCTATTGCTTTCGGTTGAAATAAAATACCAAACGGATTCTGATTCGATTGAAATTTAAAATAAGATAGTTTGTTACCTATATTATCTGAAAAACAAGAACCTAATAAAAGTATCTTAGATTGATAATTTATTAGGTTATTTGTCTGTTTTTTTAAAGGTATAATTGTTTGTAATTTCATTCTAAACTAAATATTCTGAAGCTTTTTCTAAAGCTTTAGGAATTCCTCCAGGATTTTTTCCACCAGCAGTTGCAAAGAAGTTTTGTCCACCACCACCACCGTGAATTAGTTTACCTAGTTCTCTTACTACTTTACCAGCGTCATAACCACGTTCATTAGCTAATTCTTTAGAAATGTAACAAGTTAGCATTGCTTTGTCGTTAGAAGGCGCAGTAGCAAATAATAAAAATAAATTTTTGTAATCTTTCCCTAAGCTAAAGGCTAAGTTTTTAATTCCGTTTGCATCTAAATCTACTTTGGTCGCTAAGAAGTGAACTCCATTAACCTCTTGTAATTGATTTTTAATTTCACCAGATAAATTCTGAGCTTTCTCTTTTAAAAGTTGCTCAATTTGTTTCTGTAAAGAAGCATTTTCATCTTGTAATTTCTGAACTGCTTTTACAGGCTCTTTTGCGTTATTTAATAAATCTTTAATTTCGAATAATGTTTTATTATTATCAAAATAAAAATCTTTAACAGCATCATTTGTAATCGCTTCAATTCTTCTAATACCAGATGCAACTGCACCTTCAGATTTTATTTTGAAGTGCCAAATATCACCTGTATTTTTTACGTGTGTTCCACCACATAATTCTACAGACTTACCAAATTTAATTGCTCTAACTGTATCGCCATATTTTTCACCAAATAGAGCCATTGCACCATCGTCAATAGCTTCTTGCATTGGTATGTTTCTCTTTTCAATTAAAGGTAGTTTACCAGAAATACGAGCGTTTACAAAATCTTCTACATCACGTAATTCTTCTACAGTTAATTTAGAAAAATGAGAAAAATCGAAACGTAGATATTTAGAATGAACAGCAGAACCTTTTTGTTCTACATGCGTTCCTAAAACCTCTCTTAAAGCTTGGTGTAATAAATGCGTTGCAGTGTGGTTACATTCTGTTCTGTAACGTTGCTTTTCATCTACAACTGCTTTAAAGCTTTCGTTTATATGCTTTGGTAGGTTTTTTGTAAAATGAATTATTACATTGTTTTCTTTCTTAGTATCTAGAATATAAACTACATCTCCATGAGTATCTTCTAGGTAACCTTTGTCTCCAACTTGTCCACCACCTTCAGGGTAAAAAGGTGTTAAGTTAAAAACTAATTGATACATTTCTCCGTCTTTTTTAGACGTTACTTTTCTGTATCTAGTTAGTTTTACATTTGTATCTAAAGTATCGTAACCAATAAACTCTTCAACTGCATCATCAACTAAAACAGTCCAATCTTCGGTAGAGCTTTCACTTGCAGCTCTAGATCTATTTTTTTGTTTTTGAAGTTCTTCTTGAAATCCTTTTTCGTCTAAAGTATATCCTTTCTCAGATAAAATTAACGCTGTTAAATCCACCGGAAAACCAAAAGTATCATATAATTCGAAAACTTTTTCACCAGAAATTTCTTTAGAGTTAGAAGACGAAATAATAGCATCTAATAAAACTAAACCTTTGTCTAGTGTTCTTAAGAAAGAAGCTTCTTCTTCTCTAATTACATTTTCTATTAACTGTTTTTGTGCTTTTAATTCAGGAAAAGCATCGCTCATTTTTTTACTTAAAACGTCTACTAATCTGTAAATGAAAGGTTCTTTTTTATCTAAAAATGTAAACCCATATCTTATTGCTCTTCTTAATATTCTACGAATTACATAACCAGTACCTGTGTTGCTTGGTAATTGGCCTTCTGCAATAGAAAAAGCAACTGTTCTTAAATGATCGGATATTACACGGGTTGCAATATCTTGTTTCTCATTAGAACCATATTTTGTATTTGTTATTGTGCCAATTTCACTAATAATAGGCTTAAAAACATCTGTATCGTAATTAGATTGTACATTTTGTAAAACCATACATAGACGTTCAAAACCCATTCCTGTATCTATATGTTTGTTTGGTAAGTCTTCTAAAGTTCCGTTTGCTTTTCTATTGAATTGCATAAAAACTAAATTCCAAATTTCTACAACATGTGGGTGGTCTTCATTAATTAAAGTTCTACCATCTACTTTTGCTTTTTCTTCTGCAGAACGAATATCTACATGAATTTCAGAACAAGGTCCGCAAGGTCCTTGCTCTCCCATTTCCCAAAAGTTATCCTTTTTATTACCTTTTAAAATTCTATCTTCAGCAATAAATTGTTTCCACAAATCATATGCTTCAGTATCCATTTTTAGGTTGTCTTCATCATCAGAACCTTCAAAAACGGTTACATATAAAATGTCTTTATCTATTTTGTAAACTTCGGTTAATAATTCCCAAGCCCAAGCAATTGCTTCTTTTTTAAAGTAATCTCCAAAAGACCAGTTTCCCAACATCTCAAATAAAGTATGATGATATGTATCGTAACCAACCTCTTCTAAATCGTTGTGTTTACCAGAAACACGCAAACATTTTTGCGAATCTGAGATTCTACTATTTTTTGGAGTTCCGTTTCCTAAAAAATACTCTTTAAAAGGGGCCATTCCAGAATTTACAAACATTAAAGTTGGGTCATCTTTGGTAACCATAGGAGCAGAAGGCACAATTAAATGCGATTTTTCCTTAAAAAAGTTTAAAAACGTAGCACGAATATCTTGAGATTTCATAGAGAAAAAGGTTTCCAACAAGTTGGATTATGTTAATATATCTTTAAAAAAACCACTTTAAAAAAGCAGTTGTAAAACATTTTGTAAATTAGCGAGTTATTAAAAACGAGATTTATATAAAAATCGATTTTAAGAAAACAAAAATAGTACATTTACAATTATGGCAAAAGTAAAATATTATTACGATGCAGATACACTTTCTTACAGAAAAATTGCTGTAAAGAAAAGTGATTATTATAAGAAAACCGTTTTTGGTTCTTTAGCTATTCTATTGATCGCGTTCATAGGTTTTATCGTTTTTAGTCAGTTTATTATGTCGCCAAATGAAAGAGCGGTAAATAGAGAGAATGAAAACTTGCAATTAAATTTAGAATTATTATCTAAAAGAATAGAAGAAAGTTCTACTGTTTTATCGCAATTACAAGAAAGAGATAACAACATCTATAGAATGTATTTTGAAGCAAACCCAATACCAAATGAACAAAGAAAAGCAGGTTTTGGTGGTGTAAATAGATACAAAAGTTTAGAAGGTTATGACAATTCTAAGATGATTACAGAACTTACCAAAAATGTAGATATTTTGTCTAAGCAATTGGTAGTGCAATCTAAATCTTTAGATGAAATTGTAATTTTAGCTAAAGAGAAAGAAAAAATGTTAGCTGCAATTCCTGCTGTATTACCAGTAAAAATTGCAGATTTAACAAGAATGGCTTCTGGGTATAAATGGAGAATGCATCCTATTTTAAAAATTAGAAAGTTTCATAAAGGAATGGATTTTACTGCACCTGTTGGAACACCTATTTACGCTTCTGGTAATGGAGAAGTAATTCGATCTGAAAGAAGTGCAACATTTGGTAACGTTGTTTACATAGACCACGGTTATGGTTACAAAACTATTTATGCACACATGAGCAAGATTAAGGCAAAACGTGGGCAAAAAGTAAAACGTGGCGATTTAATTGGTTATGTTGGTAATACAGGAAGATCTGTTTCTGCACACTTACATTACGAAGTTCATAAAAATGATAGAGCTCTAAATCCTATTAATTTTTATTATGGCGATTTAACACCAGAAGAATTTGCAGCTATGCAAAAGGCCTCTGAAGAAGAAGGGCAATCTTATGATTAACCATTAATTAGAAGTTGTGGTTAATTTTTATTTAGTTGAATGTTGAAATGAATATTGAAGAAAAATGCATGTAGATTTACCAGAAAAACGTTATTATAAAATTGGTGAAGTTGCCAAGGCTTTTAATGTAAATACCTCTTTAATTCGTTTTTGGGAAAAGGAATTTGATATTATCAAGCCTAAAAAAAATGCCAAAGGAAATCGTCTTTTTACTGCAGATGATATTGTAAATTTTAAATTAATTTTCTCTTTAGTAAAAGAAAGAGGCTTTACTTTAGAAGGTGCAAAACAAAAACTTAAGAAAAACCCAGATTCTACAATTTATAATCATCAAATAATTAGTAGGCTAGAAGCTGTAAAAGCAGAATTGGTTAAAATTAAAAATCAATTGTAACACATTTTACTTTTGTGTGTCTAACTTTTAGATAATGCAAACAACTACTTTAGATTCTAAAGAATATTAGGTAAATTTGTTAAAATCAAAAAATAAATCAACAAAAAACTTTAAAAATAGAAATTATGAAAAAATGGTTAATTCCTGTAATTGTAATATTGGTAATTGTATTCGGAGTTTATAAATGGGGAGTAGGTTTTAATAATGAAGCAGTTATTTTACAAGAAGATGCAAAAACAACTTGGTCTAATGTCGAAAGTTCTTATCAACGTAGAAACGATTTAATTGGTAATTTAGTAAAAACAGTACAAGGAGCAGCAGATTTTGAAAAAGAAACATTAACAGCAGTTATTGAAGCAAGAGCAAAGGCAACTTCTGTAAATATTAATGCGGGAGATTTAACACCTGATAAAATGGCTCAGTTTCAACAAGCGCAAGCAGGTATGACTGGAGCATTGTCTAAATTATTAGTGTCTGTAGAACGTTATCCAGTATTAAAAGCAAACGCTAACTTTTTAGAATTACAAAGTCAGTTAGAAGGTACAGAAAATAGAATTAATGTTGCAAGAGATCGTTTTAACAGTGGTGTCAATAATTATAACAAGCATATAAAAGTTTTTCCAAATTCTGTTTTAGCAGGTTGGTTTAATTTTGAAGAAATGGGGCGTTATAAAGCAGATGCTGGTTCTGAAAATGCACCAGATGTAAATTTCAATTTCAAAAAATAATATAATGACTAAAGTAGAAGAATTTCTTACTCCAGTAGAAGAAAAAGAAATTATTTCTGCGATTAGAATTGCAGAGAAAAATACTTCTGGCGAAATACGAATTCATATTGAAACTTCTTCAAAAACAGCTCATTATGAACGTGCGTTAGAAGTATTTCAACTCTTAAAAATGGACAATACAAAAGACGCAAATGCTGTTTTAATTTATGTCGCTGTAAAAGATAAGAAATTTGTTATTTATGGTGATAAAGGGATTAATAATGTTGTTGAAAAAAACTTCTGGGACACTACAAAAGAAGTAATTCAAAATCATTTTAAAAACGGAAATTTCAAACAAGGTATCGTAGATGGAATTTTAAAAGCTGGTGAAGAATTACAAAGTCACTTTCCTTGGCAAACAGATGATGAAGACGAACTTTCTAATGAAATCTCTAAAGGATGATATTATTTTGTAAGCAGTATTTAGTTGGCAGTTTTAAGTTAGCAAGTTTGTGTAAAAAGTTGCTTTTTTCTTTTGCTTTAATATGTTCATTAAATCTTTTTTCTCAAGGTTTTGAAATTCCTGAAAAGCCGAAATTTATTCCTGCACTAGTAGATAGTATTAATTTGTTAGATAAATATCAATTTGATAAATTATCTAGAAAATTAGAAGTTTATAGTGATTCTACTTCAACTGAGATTTTTGTTGCAATTATTAACAGTACTAAAGGAGAAGATATTGCTTATTTAGCAACAAATTGGGGGCATAAGTGGGAAATTGGTCAAAAAGGTAAAGACAATGGAGTAATAATTGTACTGGCTAAAAAAGATAAGAAAATTACAATTCAATCTGGTTATGGTGTAGAGCACCTTTTGACAGATTTTATGTCACGTAGAATTATTGAAAGAGAAATAACACCAGCATTTAAAAACGGAAATTTTTACGAAGGTTTAGATAAAGGAATAGATGCTATTTTTCAAGTTTTAAAAGGAGAGTATAAAGGAGATGAAAAATCAAAAACACAAGGTTTCGATCCTGGAATTATTTTATTTATCATCATTATTATCATCTTTTTTATTGTTATTTCTAAAGGAAATAAAAATAATAGAGGTGGAGGTAATCGTCATAGAAGAGGTTCTTTAGCAGATACTATTTTCGACACCATTATTTTAAGTAATGCTGGTAGAGGTGGAGGAAGTTTTGGTGGCGGATTTGGTTCTTCTGGTGGAGGTTCATCTGGAGGTGGTTTTGGCGGCTTTGGTGGCGGAGGTGGTTTTGGAGGTGGAGGAGCTTCTGGAGGTTGGTAAAACCAATTCTAACTTTTTCAAAAATTTAAAAAGCAAAAGATTAAAAACATAAAATAGACTCTTCAGTTTTATAAAACTGAAGAGTCTAAAACATTAAAATAATTAGTAATGATCAAGAAAATAGTAATAATTTTCAGTTTTTTATTATGTATTAGTTGTCAGAATTTTGGACAATTAAAATTAGTAGCAGATTTACCTAAAGACTTAGAAGAGGTTTCTGGGACAGAGATAGTACCTAAATCTAATTTAATTTGGATGGTAAATGATAGCGGAAATAAACCAACTCTATTTGGTTTAAATGAAAAAGGAAAAATTATAAAAGAGATTTATATTAAAGCTAAAAACCACGATTGGGAAGATTTGACTTCTGATGAAAAAGGAACTATTTATATTGGCGATTTTGGTAATAATGTTAGTAAAAGAAAGAATTTATCGATTATAATTGTCGAGCAAAATGAGTTGGATGAGAAAAATGCAGAGGTAGATGAAATTGAATTTGAATATCCAAATCAGACAAAATTCCCACCTAAAAAGAAGAATTTGTATTTCGATGCAGAGTCTTTTTTTTACTTTAATAATGCCCTTTATATTTTTACTAAAAGTAGAGTGAAAGAAAATTACGGTAAAACTACTTTGTATAAGATTCCTGCTAAAAAAGGAAAGTATATTGCAGAAATTGTAGATGAATTTGAAAACTGTACAGACATAGAATGTTGGATAACATCTGCAGATATTTCTCCTAATGGAAAAAAAGTGGTGTTACTTTCTCAAAATAAAGTATTAATTTTTACAGATTTTATAGGGGATAAATTCCTTTCAGGAAAAGTAGAAACAATAGATTTAACACACCGTTCTCAAAAAGAGAGTATCACATTTAAAGATAACAATACATTGCTAATTTCTGATGAAAAAGCGCATGGAACTGGTGGTAACTTATATGAGTTAAAGATTTAAATAAAAGATAGTAGACTGTATTTGTAAATTATTAATAGCCAACCTAAAGCTAGAAATAATCCTCCTAAAGGTGTAATAGGTCCTAGAAATTTTAGTTTCTTGTTATTTGCAGATGAAATTACCAAACCATAAATTGAAAACGAAAATAGGATAACTCCAATTATAAAGGAGTAAATTATATAATTATCAATACTGAGTTGGTTGTTTAATTGAAACCCTAAAACAAGAAGAACAATTGCATGGTACATTTGATATTTAACTCCTGTTTCAAAACTTTGTAGTAGTTCTGGTGTTAGTTTTTTCTTTAATAAATGTGCGCCAAAAGCACCTAAAATAATTGCTAAAAAACCAAAAATAGCACCAAGTATAATTGCAGAATAATTCATAATTTAAAAATCAAAACCTAGGTTAAATGTAATTCTTGCACCTTCATTACCACCAAAAACGCCCAAACTTGTTGTTAGCATATTAGCTGCATTTAAAAATATTCCACCACCAATTGCAGTGTTAGGTTTACTAGATTGCTGTGGTAATATGGTTAAAGATGTTGGTGTACCCCAAACTTTTCCGTAATCGAAACCACTATAAATACCAATATTAATTGGTAAAATGGCGGTTCTTAAGTTGCTAATATTATAACGAATATCTGTAGTGTGATAAAAAGAGTTTTTCCCTGTAAAACGTTCATTTCTATAGCCACGTAAACCTTCATTACCACCAATAGTTGCTCCTTGATAAAATTCAAAATCGTTGCCAAAAATAAAATGCCCATCAACTTTAGAGGCCAAAACTAATTTGCCATTTGGTATTAATTTATGCGTAATTCCTAAAGAAGTTGTTGCATAAGAAAAGTTACTCGCTTTATCTAAGTTAGCGGTATGCCCTATTAAAGCATTAAATTCTACTCCTAAAGTAGGAAATGCAGGATTGTCTGAATGTTGGTAATAATAACTTGCCTCTGTATTAAAAAAGTTTTCAGCTTTAAAAATATCGTTTCCTGCAGCATATTGTGTTTCTAGAAATCTACCTGTTGTTCTTTCTACATCAAAACTTTGAAAGTTTGCTGAAACAGTAAATTTAGCACCAAGTTCACCTCTCCACTTTAAAAATGTACCTGCTTGTATTTTTCTTATTTTAACTCGGTTATAATCTTTACTTACCGTTTCATCTGCTTCTAGGTTTATAGAGCTGTTTCCAAAACCAAAAAAGTTTTTAGCGTAGTTAGGGCTATTAAATACAGCATTAAAACCTAAGTTAAAACGATCTAGAATATTTGCATACTCGCCATCATATTTTAATTCATAACCGTTTGTAGCGAAGAAGTAAGAAGCCTGAATAACGTGTTTTCTAGTAAACGGATTTCTCTCAAAACCATTTACAATGATTGTGTTTTTAAGACCAACTTTAATTCCATCATCTGGGTTGTAACCAATAGCAGGTGAAATTAAGTTACCAGTACTTCTTAATTTTTTATAATCGTAAGTATTTGTTTGGTAATCATCTGTTATTTTTTTCTTGAAATTATTTGTTATGAAAGTGTTTTTTTTAGATTTGTAATCATATACCTTAATATGTTTTGGAGAATTTATTTCATAAATATCATTATTTAAACCACCAATCAATTTTATTTTAATGGGTGTTATTCCAGGTGATCCATTTACAACAAAACGATCATCATCATCTAAACCATAAATCCAAATATTCTTAGTAATACTTCTTTTGTAGCGCCTTTTATGAAAAACATATCCTTTTTTACCATCTTTAATTCTGTATCCTGTAATTTCTGTGTCTCCATTTATAAAACGATTAATTTCAAACCAATCATCCTTATTAGTTCCTGTAATTACTTGAAACTTGTTTAAGTAAGAAAAATAAGAATCAGAAATTTTTTGAAGATTGCTTCTTCTTCCTTTTAATTTTCTTTTAATATCTGTAATTGTTTGATCTCTAACTTCTTTAGGGAACTTAGAAAAGGCACTTTCTATTACTTCATCTGTTATCTGACTTTGAATAATATTTACCTGTTTGTCCCAATTTTCTTTAGAAGATTTTTTTATTAATCTCATGTCTAAAGGGTATGCTGATAAACTAAAATGTTGCGGACTTTTTAAATCTTCTTCATAAGAACGCATACCTTTTAAAGCGGGAATTATACTTGTAATTGTATTCATTAAAAAACCATCACTAAATACAGAAAAAGCTTGATCTCTATCTCTAGGAACAGGCCTGTATACTATTTTATTTCCTTCTTTAAATGTTGCCCATCTCCATTGGTCTTGGTGTCTGTCCCAATCTCCAATTAACATATCAAACAATCTAGCCCTAATATAAGAAGCCTCGTCTAAAATATATTTTTCATCTTTTGCTAAGTTTTTTCTTAAATCATCTGTACTAATAATTTCATCAGAAAAACCAAAATATTTTTTATCTCCATGCCCATCTGCAGTTCTTGCTTCAATCATATATAATTCGTCTCCAAAATCTGTATTAAATTCCTTTAAGCCAGCTTGTTTAGGAACATAAAAAAGTATTGGTTTAGTATGATAAACATCTATTGCATCTGCTAATTTATCAATAGCAAAAGGTGCATAAGGGTAAGAGCCTGTAAAAACATCTAAAAGTAAATCTTCTGTATAAGTTTTGTTGAATTGCCCTTCTACGTATTGATCTTTAAAGGCAACAGCTTGTAAATACTGTACCGCATTTTTACGTAAAGCTCGCATTACATATTCTTTACCGTTTTTATCTTTTAAACGCAATGATTTAGATTGATGTCCGCCACCTTTTCTAACCGGTTTTAAACCACCGTACAAAGTATCTAAGTTTACAGTTGGAGCTAAAATTTTTTGACCAAAATATTTACGATATCTTTTTCCCCAAAGAAAACTATAGAACTTTCCCTTGTCTACTTCTTTAGCTGTATAAATTCCTGCTGCTTTTTCTGTAAGTTTAGCATTCGGAAAATTATTAAATTCTATAATACTATCCTTTTTAAAAACATTGGCATCAAAGACTATTTTACGTTCTTCTGCGGAATAAAAATGAACAGTTGAAGCACCGTCCTTATAAATATCTAATCTAGCAAAACCAGGAGTTCCGTATGAGAAAATACCACCATTTACATTTTTTGTAGCAGAAATTTTAGAGCCAGAACCACTTACAATTTGCGGAATATTATCTTGTACAATGTATTGTAAACTATGTTCATGACCAGAGACAAAAATTATTTTCTCATTCTGTTGCGCTAAACTGATAATGCGTTTTCTTAAATGATTATATTTTTCATTTTGTTGATCTGTATTAGTAACACCAGAAGTTTTTCTTAAAATATTTAAAGCGGTACCAAAGAAAGGTAAAGGTTTCATATGACTTTTAAAAGAGTAATAACCACCATGAGGTCCGTTTGTAAACATTGGATGGTGTAACGCAATTAACGTAGTTTTACCTTGAGATTTTTTTAAAAGGCCCTCAAATTCTTCAAAGAATTTATCACGTGTTTTAATTTCACAATTATCGTTAATACCCGGGTGATTGTCCCAGTTTGTAACATACCAATGTGTATCTACAACAATAATATTTATATCGTCGTTCACTTCAATTTTCTCTAAAGGGCAACCTTTTTCTGGTAAAAAAGTATTTTTACCTAATGCTTTTTCAACTAATTTTTCTTGTCTTTTTAAGCCTTCTAAACCACTATACCAATCATGGTTTCCTGGAATAAAAAAAGTGTTTCCTGGAAATTTCTTGCCAATATCTGTTTGAACTTTTAATCTGTGTTTTGCTAATTCGTAAGTTTTAGAATTTTCTTCTGGAATTCCTTTTTGATATACATTGTCTCCTAAAAAGATTAATGTAGCGTTTTTCTTTGCAGATTTAATTTCTTGTTCTAAATAAGAAATTGCAGAATCTTTTTTATTTAAATCAGAGTTACCAGCATCACCAATTAAATAAAAAGAGTGTAGAACTTTTGAAGTATCTTTTCTAGAAATATATTTATGATTCTCTTTAACCTGCATCTTAATTGTTGCGCAGGCAGATAATAAAATAATAGTGGTAAGAATGAAAAGGATTTGTTTTATGAAATTCATGCTGTAAAAATAACTATTTTAAAATAGATTTTTTAAAGAGTTCTAAGTCTTCTTCAGTATCTATATCTATAAAATTTGTTTGTCTATCTAAAGAGATAACATCTTTGTTCTTATTTAAAATATCTTTTGCACCAAAGTCTCCAGACATTTTTTTTAATTTTGAAAAATAACGTTTTGGAAAAATTGCAGGAACCCCCATTTTTTTACCATAATTAGATGCTATTATCTTTGATTTATCTTTAGAAGATAATACTAACATAGCATTTAAATACTCTTTTTCTATGGCAGGTTGGTCTCCTAAAAGAACTAGAATGGCATCATAATTTTCAAGTTTCATTTCTATTTTAGAAACTCCTGAAACAATGCTAGAACTTAAACCTTCTTTAAAATTAGAATTATAAATAAAGTGAATGTTAGGTGAAGATATTTCTCTTCTAATTAGCGGGTAATTTGCGCCTAAAACACAGTAAACATGATTTCTGTTTATCTCCTTTGCTTTTGACAAGACAGTTTCTAATAAAAAATTAGTTCCAATTTTAACCAATTGTTTAGGTGTCTTCATTCTAGAAGATTTACCAGCTGCTAAGACTAAAACGGCAATATTATTCATTTTAATTATCTATTTTCCCTTGTAATTCTCGCAAAGAAAAGGATTCTTTTTTTCTAATAACAGAAAGAATTTCTGCAATAATTGAAATTGCAATTTCTTCGGGTGTTTTTGCACCAATATGTAAACCAGCAGGAGTATAAACAATATCTAAAAATTCTTCTGTTGTTTCCGGAGCAAAGTCAAATAAAGCATTAAAAAGTTTTTCTCGCCTATTTGGTGCTCCTAAAATACCAATATATTTTGGTGTATGTTTAGATAATTGTACTAAGTATTTTAAATCTTGTACATAGCTGTGGTTCATTAATACAATGGCTGTATCTTCTTCGATATTATTAAATTGAATTGTTTCGGGCGTTTCACCATAAACGGCACTTGCTCCAGGGAAATCAGATTTTAATTTAGAATCTTTTGCAGCAGTAATAACGTCTATCTCCCAACCTAAATTAGAAGCTATTTTACATAATTTTACAGCATCATGTTCACCTCCAATAATTAATAATTTAAATAAAGGTTTTAAATTCTGAGTAAAAACGGTCTCATTGTTTAATGTTTCTATACTTAAGGAATTAGATAGTGTAAACTGTTCTGTGTTTTTAAATGTAATAATAGAACCATAGTTTCCAATGGCTTCATCTTGTTTTTTAAAATAAGAATTAATATTTACAGTTTCTCTATTTTCTAAAGCGAATAAAAAAGAGTGTAAAAAAGAGTCTGTAATAATAAAAGGTTCAATTAAAATATATAAAATTCCTTCGCAGCCTAGTCTATATCTACCATCATAGGTAATTACTTTAGCCTTATTATCTGTAAAAACAGATTGTGCGCGTCTAATAATCTCCTTTTCAACACAACCACCACTTACAGCACCTATGTAAGAATTGTTATTAGAAATTAACATTCTAACACCTGGTTTTCTGTAAGAAGAACCATCTAAATCAACCACAGTTACCAAGACGTTTTTAATGCCTTTGTTTTGGTTTATAATTGCTTTTTGAATAATTTCTTTAAGTTCGTGCAACATTTAAAAATGGTAAAATTTAACTTATAAATATAAAAAGTTTAAAGTTAAGATTTATAACTTGTTTTGCAAGTTTCACATTGATAAGTATCTGCATTTATTACAATACCACTAATATTACTTTCTACAATTTTATTAATAAAATTATTATAGGTTTGGTCATTACTAACCAGTTTATTTCCTTTATTTTGTTTGTAAAAATCTCCTTCCCATTCTTGTTTTCCCCAACAATTTGGGCAAATTCCAACTGGTGCTTTCTTACTTGTATTTCCTTCGACTTTAGCTGTAAAGTAAGTTTTAATGCTTTCTATAATATTCATATAATACATGTTTTAAGATTAAGCTAATTCTGTTTCGATAATAATTTTACTTTGTAGTGTTTTATGAACAGGACATTTTGCTGCAATTTCTTTTAAACGCTGTCTTTGTTTTTCATCTAAATTACCTATAAACTTTAATTTCTTTTTTAAATGATCGAAACGAGTTGGTGTATCTACAGCAATATCTAAATCGTCACTATGTTTTTTAGAATAAGTAATATAGACAAAGACTTCTTGTAAATCCCATTTTTTACGTTCGGCATACATTTTTAAAGTCATTACAGTACAAGCAGCTAAACCTGCGCTTAAAAAATCATACGGAGAAGGGCCAAAATCGTCACCACCAACACTTTCAGGTTCATCTGCAATAAAAGAATGCTTTTTAGTCTGAATTGATGTTGTAAAATTATCTTCTAACAAGTTTAAATGCCCAACTAATTGTTCACCTTCAGTAGAAATCATTTTGTTTTCTTCTTGCTCAAAATAACGCTCCACCCAAGTACCAATCATCTTACCCACGTAAATGCTGTCTTTTGGTCTCGATAATAAATGATCTGCATCATCTAAACTAACAAAACTCTTTGGATGAATTGCATTATGATAAATTTCGTGCGCATTTTCTATACCAACCACTTTATCAAAAGGAGCATGCATTACTAAAAGAGGTTTTCTTAAATCTTTTATAATTTCTGGTAAATCTGTTTTACTAAAATCATTTACAAATTCTTGATTTATTTTAAAAGGACGACCACCAATTTTTACTTCTACTTCGCCTTTTTCTGGAATATCATCTATTCCGTGAGAAAACAAATGTGTTACGTGCCCAACAGTTGCAGGCGCACCAACAGTTGCTACAGCTTTTACATTTTCTAATTTAGAAGCCGCTACAATAACTGCTGCTCCTCCCAAAGAATGACCTACCAATAAAGAAGGTGCTTTGTAGTTTTTTTCTAAGAATTCACTTACGTCTAACAAATCTTCTACGTTTGCAGAAAAATGACTTTCAGCAAATTCGCCTTCACTTCTTCCTAAACCTGTAAAATCGAAACGTAAAACACCAAAGCCATGATTAGATAAAGAACGACTGATGTTTTTTACCGCATTAAAATTACTGTTGCAAGAAAAACAGTGTGCAAAAATGGCAAAGTGATTCGGTTTTTGGTTTGCAGGTAATTCTAAATACGCTTGTAGTTTTAAGCCTTTTCTATTTTCAATCTCTAATCTAACAGTATTCATTACTTTTTTATTTTTTAAGTAGTCGGAATAAGGTGAAGAACTTTACGTTTGTCTATGTTTTTAGAGAATTTTTGTAATAATAGTCTCAGTTTTGGATTAATATACGTTTTACAAAAAGGTTTATTAGGGTTCGATTGATAATAATTCTGAAACTCTTCTGAAGAAGGTTTAAAACCTTTAAATTCTAATGTTTTTGTAATTATTTTATCATTGAAGCTTTCTTGAAATTTTTCTATTAATTGCAAAGTTGCTTCTTTTTGTTGTTGTGTAAAATAATAAATAGCAGAACGATATTTAGTTCTCATAGAATGATTGCTTGTACTTTTATGCGTTAATAAATGGATTTCTATCAACGTTTTTAAAGCAATTTTTTCTGTATTAAAATGAATAATTACCGCTTCAGAAAACGTGTTGTTTTTTTGTGTAGATGAAACCCAACCTTGTTCTACTTTTTCTACACCAATTAAAGTTTGAAAAACGGCTTCTGTACACCAATGACAACCACCACCAAAAGCAATTTTGGTTAATTCCATGTTAACTGCTTTCGTTCTTTCCAATAAGCTTCAGGAGAAATTTTTAAAGCATTTAGAATTTCAATTTCATTATTAGAAAGAGAAAACGTATTAATTTTTAAGTTTTCTTTTAATTGATTACTGTTGCTTGCACCACTTAAAACAATACTTCCCGGAATTGTTTGCTCGCAATATTTTAAAGAAATAGCATCTACACCAACGTTGTGTTTTTTAGCTAAGTTTTCTAAAGTTGTATACATTTTATTGTAATTCGGGTAGTTCTCATTCTTAAAAAATCGTCCGTTTGCCAAGGCTTCTTTAATAACAATCGATTTATTTTTATTGATTAATTCCTCAGAAATTTCTTGTAAACTTTGATCTAGAAAATTATAAGTTATTTGAAATACATCAAAAATAGATTCGTTATCAACTAAAATATTTAAAGCTTTCCTTATTACTTCAACTTGGTTTGTTCCTGTTGTTGTTAGTCCAATTTTTAAATTATGTTCCTTTTTTAAAAATGCTAAATGTTCTAAGACTTGGGTGTTTTCTAAAACACCAGTTTCTAAAGTTGCAGAATGAATTTGATACACTTTTAAGTAGGGTAGAAGCTGTTTAGAAAAAGTCCATTGCTCCTTTAATTTAGCTAAACTATGTTCTTTTATTTCGTGCACCGTTGCATTTGTATCAAAATTTGCAGTGTATGTATAACCCCATTTTGTGGCAACTTCAATAGAATTATCTTTTTTAGTTTGCAACCATTCTAACAATAATTCTTCTGCCAAACCATAACCAGGAGCCGTATCAAAATAGCGGATTCCTAAATTATACGCTTCTTCTAAAACGTTAAAACTTTGTTTTTTAAATTCTGATAAGTTTGAATTGTCACAATTTTCTGTACGAACATTAATATATTGTGGTCTACCTAAAGCTGCGGTTCCTAATCCTAATTTCATTTTTGTGTTATTTTAAGAGACCTCACAGGTTTTTAAAACTTGTGAGGTCTTAATATTCTAAAAAATTTTATGAACTACAAGATAACATAGAGCAACCTACTTTATTCCTTGCCCATTCTGGTCTTTTTGCAAACCATTTCTCGCTTTCTGGTTGTTCTGCATATGGTTTTTTTAAGAGCTGAAATAATTGATCAATTAAAGTATAATTTCCTTTATCTGCTTCATCAATTGCCATTTGAGACATATAGTTTCTAAGCACATATTTAGGATTTACTAAATCCATTTGTTCTTTTCTTTCTTCGGATGAAATTCGTTCTATAGCAAGTCTATCTGTATATTTTGTAAACCACAAGTTCCATCTACTTTCTACTTCTTCAGAAATGTTTTCTAAATCGTAAAAAGCATCTTCTATCAATTTAAAAGCGGTTGTTTCATCAATAAAACGACTTAAATTTCTAAAGAAAATTGTCATGTCTGTTTCTACCAATTGTAAATTATCTTCTAATTCTTGTATCAATTTTAAATCATCTTCATCCGAAGAAACTAAACCTAATTTAGATTTCATCATCTTTAAAGATTGGGTTTCAAAATCGATTTTATACTGCTCTAAAATGGCGTTTAAAGGCTCTACTTCTTCAATAATTGGATACAAAGCATTTGCCAATTGATACAAATTCCACAACCCAATGTTTGGCTGATTTCCGTATCTATAACGTTTGTGTTGTCTGTCGGTTGTATTTGGTGTCCAACCAAAATCGAAACCTTCTAACCATCCGTAAGGTCCAAAATCAATTGTTAAACCTAAGATAGACATATTATCGGTATTCATTACTCCGTGTACAAAACCGACACGTTGCCAGTCGATAATCATTTTTAAAGTACGCTCAGAAACTTCATTAAAAAAGTTGATATAACTTTCTTTTGATGGTTCTCCTAAATGTGGAAAATGGTGTTTGATTGTATAATCTACTATACCTTTTAAATTCTCTACATCTTTTCTTGCTGAGAAAATTTCGAAGCTACCAAAACGTAAAAAACTTGGCGAAATTCTAGAAACAATTGCCCCTTTTTCATATGCCGGATTTCCATCGTATAAAATATCTCGTAAAACAGTATCACCAGATAAACTTAAAGACAAAGATCTTGTGGTTGGTACGTTTAAATGAAACATAGCTTCTGCACATAAATATTCTCTAACAGAAGAACGTAAAACAGCTAAACCATCTGCAGTTCTAGAGTACGGCGTTTCACCAGAGCCTTTTAATTGTACTTTCCAATTTTTATTTTGATGTTCTACTTCAAATAAATTAATAGCTCTTCCGTCTCCTAATTGTCCTGCCCAATTGCCAAATTGATGTCCGCCATAACACATTGCAAAAGGCTTTGTATTCGGATAAATCTCGTTTCCGGTAACAATTTTTTTAAAGAATTCAGATTTTGTTTCTACTTCAGAAATACCCAACTCAGCAGCCATTTCTGGTGAAACGTGTAAAACTTCTGGTTTGGCAGTTTTCTTAGGTTCTGCAAAAGAATAAGCAGCATTTTCTACTTGTCTTCTTGAGTTTTCTAAATTAGAATCTAACGGCAATTCTTTGGTAAAAGTGTCTTTTATATTTAAGTTCATCATAATGTGTCAATCCATTTTAAAAGGTCTTTGTTAGAAGGATTTCTTAATTTTTTATTATTAATTGTAAGTGTAGGAAAATTTAGTTTTCTATTCTCATACAAGTTACGCAATTCCGCTGCATTCAACTCAGACTTTTCTATATCTAAAAACGCGTAATCTAAATTACGCGTTTCTAAAAATGTTTTATAATATTTAGTTTTATGGCAGCTTTCTGTGCCAAATAATTTTATCATTTTAATTACTAGAAATTCGTTTCTACTTGTTTAGAAATAAGTAGGGTTAGTTTAATTTATCTGCATGTAATTTTCTCAATTTAGCTAATTTGGGTTCTATGACAAATGTACAATAGCCTTGGCCATTGTTATTTTTGTAAAAATCTTGATGCTCTTGAGTTGCCTTATAAAAAATAGGTAAAATACTTAACTCTGTTACAATTGCGTCGTTAAAATAAGCTTGCATTTGCTTTAAAATTTCTGCGGCAATTTTTTGCTGATTTTCATCATGATAAAAAATTACAGATCTGTATTGAGTTCCTTTATCTGCTCCTTGCTGGTTTAAGGTTGTAGGATCGTGCGTTGTCATAAAAATAACTAAAATATCTTCGTAAGAAATTACATTAGCATCATAAGTTATTTGAATTACTTCTGCATGACCTGTTAAACCAGAACAAATCTCTCTATAGGTTGGTTCTCCAGGGACATTGCCGCCAGCATAACCAGAAATCACTTTTTCTACACCTTTTACTTCTTGAAACACAGCTTCTGTGCACCAAAAACATCCACCTCCTAAAGTGGCAATTTGTATGTCTTTATTCATTTTTAAGAATTCTCTTTATCTAATTTCATAGATTCAGAATTTATACAATAACGCAAACCGCTTGGTTCTGGTCCATCAGGAAAAATATGACCCAAATGTGCATCACATGTATTACACATAACTTCAACTCTAACCATACCAAAAGAAACATCTTTGTGATATTTAATGGCGTTTTCTCTAATTGGTTGTGTAAAACTTGGCCAACCAGAACTAGACTCGAATTTTATGGTAGAATCAAATAAAGGCGTGTTGCAACAAACACAATTATACAAACCTTCATCATAAATAGAACATAACTCTCCTGTATGAGGTCTTTCTGTGCCTTTTTTTCTTGTAATTCTAAACTGTTCTGGCGTTAAAATAGTTTCCCATTCTTCTTCAGATTTTTCAACTCTTTTTTCTGGAGTTGGATTTCCCTTTGCCGTAAAACTGATAATTTCTTTCCAAGTAAGCATGTTTATTTTTCTTTCTTTTTTAATTGTTAATGGTCTTTTATTAGACGAAAAACGTACCTTCAGCTTACAAATAAATAAATTTTGCAATTGCTGAAAGCAATACTTAAATTTACGACAAAATTTATAGAAAAGGAAACCATTATTAATTGTTTATTTTTGTTTAAAATTATTCCATGAGCGCACTAATTATTGAAGTAGAAAAATTTGTTTTTAGTTTTTTGAGCAAAAATATACATTCAAACTACGTATACCATAACCTTGCACATACTCAAAGAGTTGTTGAGAGGTCTAAGGAAATTGCAGAAACTTTAGAGCTTGATACTAATGCATTAGAAGATTTAGAAATAGCAGCTTGGTTTCATGATACTGGTTACATTGAAGGTTCTAAAAATCACGAAGAAAAAAGTGTGCAAATTGCTACTGAATTTTTAAAAGCTAAAAATTTATCAGAAGAAAGAATTGATAATATTGGTACAATAATTAAGGCAACAGAAGTAAACCACGTACCAAAAAATATTTTGGAACAAATTATTAGAGATGCAGATTGTGCGCATTTGGCATCTAAGAACTTTTTAGATTTTGCTTCTTTATTAAGAAAAGAATGGGAATTGTCTCTAGATAAAATTTATACACAGTCGGAGTGGATTGAGCTAAATTTATCTTTCTTAACACAGAAACATAGGTATTATACAGATTTTGCTTTAAAGAATTGGAGTAAGGGGAAAGAGAAGAATTTGGCGAAACTTTTAAAAAATCAGAAAAAATTAAAAAGCGAGAATAAGAAATTTAATCAGAAAGAAATTGCTTTAGATTTAAAGAAAAATAAAAGTGAAGTACCAGAACGTGGTGTAGAAACAATGTTTAGAATTGCTTTAAAAAACCATATGACTTTAAGTAATATAGCAGATACAAAAGCCAATATTTTACTTTCTGTAAATGCCATTATTGTTTCTTTAGCTTTGTCTAATTTATTACCAAAATTAGATAATCCTTCTAATGCACATTTATTAGTACCAACCATAATTTTTGTAGCTTTTACAGTTGCTTCTATTGTGTTATCTATTTTGGCAACAAGACCAAATGTTACAGAAGGTAAATTTAATAAGGAAGATGTAGCTAATAAAAAAGTAAATTTATTGTTCTTCGGAAACTTTCACCAAATGAAATTAGATGATTTCGAATGGGGAATTTCTGAAATGATGGTAGATAGAGATTACTTATACGGTTCTTTAACTAAAGATTTATACTTTTTAGGTTTGGTTTTAAATAGAAAATACAAAATACTAAGACTTACATATACCGTTTTTATGATTGGTATTATTGTTAGTGTTTTAGCTTTTGCAATTTCTTTTAATTATAAAGTAATGCCGCTTTAAGCTTCAATTTCTTTTAGTAAATCGTTTAAAGTAATTGTTTTTTTTTCGTCAAAATCTTTTTGATAAATAACTTCTACTCGCAATGATTTTAAACCAGAAACTCCTTGTAAATCTTCTAATTCTAAAAATTCAATTTTACCTAATTGTTTTCTAGATTGCAAGAAGTTTATATACTTTATGTACTCTAAAGCATCTTTGTCTTGAGAATAAATAATAGCAATTTTACCAGGTTGCGTTATTCTTTCTTGGGTTCCTTTAATGTTAGCTTTGTCTATTCTTTTTTTAATTATTTCATAACGAATATTATAAGCACCATCAACATCAAATTGTTTCTCGTCCATTCTAAATTTAATTGCCATAGGATTGCTATGAACTAAGACTAGAGAAGCTACTCTTAAGTTATGAGGCATTGTACCTGCTAAAGCATAAGCAATGTTTTCCATTTCGCACATGGTTTGTAATTGCCATAAACGTAAGTTATAAAGGTAAATACTGTCGAAAGAATTCTTTTTAGTAATAGATTCACCGATGTACATATTAAACTCAACACCATCAGTTTTGTAGCGTTCAAAATAATGAGGATACATCTTTTGAGCATCTTTTTGTTTGTTGTCTATATATTTAGAAAGTTTTTCATTAATAAGGTTTACACTTTTTTCGTAATCTTTTCTTTTTTCATAAACAACATTTAAATCTGTATCTAAACGATTCATGTATATACTTACCTTTTTAGAAAGGTCTGCGTTTATGTCTTTTATATGATTAAAAACAGGGTAAATTTCTCGTTGTAAAAAGTCTACAATATTAATTTCGTCACCAGCATTTAAATCTGCTTTAACTTCTTTTAAGTAGCTTGAAACACGGTACATTAACTCATTGTAAATGGGTAATTTTTCTGTCTTACAAGCGTCTTTTAAAACAGATATTGCTAAAGTTAATTGCGTTACTAAATCTTCTTTTATTGCAGTGTTTCTTGCATCTGAAGAACCTTTTATATCACTTTGCCCAAATAAAGGGTACACATCTTTAAAAACAATTTCATCTAATTTTGCGTTGTCGTTTGTTTGAGATTCTATGTGATATTTCTCTGCGGCTTCATAAAAACGCCACTTTACAGAATTGTGAATTGCTGTATAATTTTCTTGAATAGTTGCTTCTAAAACATTCTGTCTTTCTTCCGAAGTTCTTTTTACAGCAGCCTCGAAAACAGGTATTATGTCTTTTAATTTGTTAATATTAACAGAATTTAAATCATATGCTTTTGGTGAAGCAATTTCTAGTAATGCTAAATCTCCGCTTTTTGTAGCTTTAATTGGTATTAATATAATGCTTTGTATTCCGCTATTATATAAATTTTGATAAAAAAGATTTTTATCTGTGCTTTTACCATATTCTTCGATGTCTGAGATTACAAAAGTCTCGTGATCTACAAACACTTTTTGCATTATGCCTTCACAAAAATAGTTTGACGAACAGTTAATTTCTTCTTTATTATTTAAAATAATACTGTTAGATTTATTTACAATTGTTTCACAAATCTTGTCATTTAAGTTATCGAAAATAGAATATCCTAGTTTTAGATTTTTAATAGCATAGAAATCTCTTAAGTTGTTCTGAAGCTTAAATATTAAATTATCATCACTAGCTAATAGATTTGCTTTTATAGAAGATAACATTTCTTCTGAAGTAACATCAAATAAATTAATAATACCAAACCCTTTAAAAATATAACTATTTACAGGAAATTTTTCTTTCCACAAATCTATATTGTCAAAGTTATTTAATAGTTCTCTAAAATCTTCTTTAGTAATTTTGGGTGCGTTTTCTGTTGGAATAATATCAGAGAAATCTCCATTAAAAGCAGCTCTATAATACTTCATTGTTCCAGTATTTTTGTCTGGTATGTCGAAGTAAAAAGGTCTTTTTATATCTATATTATAACCATAGACAAAACTTAAAATAAAAGTACACGCTAATACATACATGCTTTCACCTTCGAAATTTCTTACGGTAAACTCATAATCGTCGCCTGCGTTACTTAAAATATTTTTAAAACGATCTGTAAATTTAAATGAAGTAAAAGAAAAAGGAATACTGGCAGCTTTTATTTCGTTTAATTGCAGCGGTTCTGGAAATAATGGTTCTAATAATAAGTTTATTTCGTATTCATACTTGTGAAGTAAAGAATAGTCAGAAAAGCCATCAATTAACTCTGGGTGTTGTTCAAAAAGTTTTACCATTTCTAAAGCAGAACTATGAAATGGGTGCTGCTTGTATTCTATATTCGTGTATTTTTCAAAAACATTAAAAACCTTTCGAAAAGAAATATATAGCTGTAGTGGTAATTCAACTTCGTTTATTAAACTCGATTCTAGAATTTTCATTGTTTAAAATTTAATGTACAAATTTACAAAATTGTAATTTGATAGTCCTTTTTAAAGTATAAACCTTTCATTTTATACTTTAAAAGTACAAAATGAAAGGCTTATAATAATATGGTAATAGAAAATTAATTCTTATTTCTGTCTAAAATAGATTGTAATTGGTACACCAGAAAAATCGTACATGTCTCTTAATTTATTCTCTAAGAAACGTCTGTAAGGATCTCTAACATATTGCGGTAAATTACAGAAAAACGCAAATTGAGGCGTTAATGTAGGTAATTGCATACAATATTTAATCTTTACAAATTTTCCTTTAATAGCTGGTGGCGGGTAGCTTTTAATAACGTCTAACATTACATCATTTAATTTACTTGTAGATATTTTGAATTTTCTTCTTTCAAAAACCTCTACAGCAGATTCAATGGCTTTGTAAATACGTTGTTTAGTTAATACAGAAGTAAAAACAATTGGCACATCTGTAAATGGTTCGATTTGTTTTCTAACCATTGCTTCAAAATCTCGCATCGTGTTCGTTTCTTTCTCAACTAAATCCCATTTATTAATTAAGATAATAACTCCTTTTCTGTTTTTCTCTGCTAACCAAAATATATTTTGATCTTGCCCTTCAAAACCACGAGTTGCATCTACTACTAATATAATAACATCTGCATATTCAATAGAACGAACTGCACGCATTACAGAATAGAATTCTAAATCTTCTTTAACTTTAGATTTTTTTCTAATTCCAGCAGTATCTACTAAATTAAAATCAAATCCAAAACGATTGTATTTTGTGTCAATAGAATCTCTTGTTGTTCCTGCAATATCAGTAACAATATTTCTGTCATTACCAATTAAAGCATTTATAAAAGAAGATTTCCCTGCATTAGGTCTTCCAACTACAGCAAATCTTGGTAAATCTACTTTTTCTAAATCTACTTCTTCTGGTTCTGGCATTTTAAGAGCAATTGCATCTAATAAATCTCCAGTTCCACTTCCGTTAATAGAAGAAATTGTGTGGTATTCACCTAAACCTAAATTATAAAATTCAACAGCATTTGCATCTCGCATTGCATTATCAACTTTATTTACAGTAACAAAAATTGGTTTTTTTACTTTTCGTAAAATTTTAGCAACTTCTGCATCCATTGGTGTAATACCTTCTTCAACATCTACAACAAATACAATAATATCTGCTTCTTCTATTGCTAAAGCTACTTGTTTTCTAATCTCTTCTTCAAAAATATCATCAGAACCAATACTGTAACCACCTGTATCTATTACAGAAAATTCTTTTCCATTCCAGTCAGATTTTCCATAATGTCTGTCTCTTGTAACTCCACTAACAGAATCTACAATAGCGTCTCTTCTCTGTACCAATCTGTTAAAAAGTGTCGACTTTCCTACATTTGGTCTTCCTACGATGGCAACAATACTATTCATTTGTATTCAAATTTTTTGCAAAGATACAATTTAAGCTTGTAAGAAAGATACTAAAAAAGAAGTCTTTAATAAAGATGTTTTTTTGCTGTTTTTAGAGGTTGTGTAATATTTAATTACTTATTATTGAGTGTTTTAATTATTATTTATTTGAGAAAGGAATTTTTTTATTACATTTAAATAAATAATAATTTCTATTTAATGGCTGTAAAAGAAAAAAGAAATAGCGATGTCTTTTTAAGACCAAGATTTTCTATTGATTTAAAAGAGAGTTCTTCTGTTGTTTTAAATCGTTTTTCTAAAGTATTAAACAAAGAGAAAACTAGTTTTAGAGGTAATGTAGTAGATGCGCATGTTTTTATTTCCGTTTCTAAGAAAGTAGAACATTTTTGGTCTCCTCAATTACACTTAGAAATTATAGAAACTTCAGAACAAAAGTCTGAGTTGAAAGGTCTTTTTGGACCTAAACCACAGGTATGGACGCTCTTTATGTTTATACATTTTGTAATAGGAATTTCTTTTTTAGGGTTTTGTGTGTTATTGTACACAAGAATTTCCTTAAAAGAATCTCTTTTTTTTCCATTAATAATGATGATTTTTTTGCCTTTAATCTGGTGTTTATTATATTTTCTAGGTAAAATAGGTAAAGATGTAGGAAAATCTCAAATGCAAGACTTACACGATTTTATGATAGAAAATATATAGAAGTATATTTTACGCTAAAAAAAAAGCATAACTAATTAGTTATGCTTTTTTACTTATTTCTGATTATACCCAAATCGTTTTAGCTGAATCTTATCACTACGCCAGTTCTTATTTACTTTTACATATAGTTCTATAAAAACTTTCTTTTCAAAGAATTTTTCTAAGTCTTTTCTTGCTTCTGCACCAACTCTTTTAAGAGCAGAGCCTTTGTGTCCAATAATAATTCCTTTTTGTGTTTCTCTTTCTACCATAATTATAGAACGAATTCTAACAATAGTTTCTTCCTCTACAAACTCTTCTGTTTCTACTTCTACAGAGTAAGGAATTTCTTTCTTATAATGAATTAGAATTTTTTCTCTAATCTTTTCATTTACAAAAAAACGTTCTGGTTTATCTGTTAATTGATCTTTCGGATAAAACGCAGGTCCTTCAGGTAATAATTCTTTAATTTTATCTGAAACAGCATCAACATTAAATTTTTCTAAGGCAGAAATTACAAATACCTCAGCATTTGGAACTTTATTTTTCCAGTATTCAATTTTTTCTTCAACTTCATCTTGAGAAGATTTATCAATTTTGTTTAATAGTAAAATAACAGGTATCTCACTATTAATTATTCTATGAAAAAAAGCTTCATTTTTTAATTCTTTTTCGCCAACCTCTACCATATAGATTAGAATATCTGCATCTTCGAAGGCAGATTTTACAAAATCCATCATAGAAGATTGTAATTCATAAGCAGGTTTTATAATTCCTGGAGTATCAGAAAATACAATTTGATAATCATCTTCATTTACAATTCCTAAGATTCTATGCCTCGTAGTCTGTGCTTTAGCTGTAATAATAGATAGTTTTTCACCTACTAATGCATTCATTAATGTTGATTTACCTACGTTAGGATTTCCTATAATATTTACAAAACCTGCTTTATGTGTCATGCTGCAAAGGTAATTCCTTTTTATATTTGATTAGAATTTAGAGTATTAAAAAATAATTAAAAAATAAACGAAAAAAAGTTTGGTCAGTTGTTTAGTTTAGTTGTATCTTTGCAGTCGGAAATAACGTATCGAGTTTATGAGTCGAAAGTTAAAAGCTAAGTCGTTATTTTTGAAATTACAACGCGGGATAGAGCAGTAGGTAGCTCGTCGGGCTCATAACCCGAAGGTCACTGGTTCGAGTCCAGTTCCCGCTACTAGGTTAACTCCAATTAAATCAACGGTTCGTGTCTTACGAACCGTTTTTTTATGTCCTTAAATTCCTTACTTTTACTTGCCGTACACAAAAACGTACACGTTTTGCCTATGAAGTTGAATTATTCTGAACCAAAAATTTACACTGGAGGTGTCGATATTTCTTCTTGGTCTAAGCTCTCTTTAAAAGAGAAAAAAGCAGCTCTACAAAAACCTTGGTATGTCTATTTTTCTTACAGAGATCCAAAAACAAATACATTAAAAAGACAGCCAAATATTAAAGCTGGCGTAAATAAATTAAAAACAAAAAGAGAACGTTATTCTTTTTTAAGGACAATGCAAAAAGCTCTTTTGCAATTATTAGAATATGGTTTTAATCCTTACGAAGATAATAGTGCTTTAGAAGCATCTATTTTTAGCCCTGAGACAAAGCCTCTAAAGAAACCAGATGTAAGAATATCTACTATAGAAGTTAGTGAGGAGATAGTAAAAGTTGAATTAAAAAAAGAGAATTCCAATAAAGAAGAGCCTATTAAAACCACAATTAAGGATGCTATTAAACTAACGCTTGATTTAAAAGTAAACATGATGAATAAAAATTCATTTGTTCAATTTAATAGTAGGATAAAGCTTTTTGAAAAATGGTTGCAGAAAAAGGGGTATTATGAAAATTTTATTGATTTTATAAGTAAAAGAATTGTTGTTGATTATTTAAATGACGTTTTAATAAGAACAAGTGCAAGAAATCGAAATAATTCAAGAACAGATATTGCTTCTATGTACCAATTATTAGAGGATAATGAAATTATTGAGCACAATTTTGTGAGAAAGATTTCTGTATTAAAATCTACTCCAATAAGAAATAAAACATATACACCAAAACAAGAGAAGGCGATAAATGAGTATTTACAAAAGAATGATCCTCATTTATTCCTTTTTACAAAATTTATATCATACAGTATTTTAAGACCTATCGAAATTTGTAGATTAAAAGTCGAAGATGTTGATGTAGAGGATAAAAAACTGTACATAAAGGCTAAAAATAAACCTGTTCAAATTAAAATAATACCAGAAATTTTGTTGAATCTGCTTCCTGATTTATCAAAACTAGATCCAAAAGCCTTCTTATTTGGTAGGTATGAAATTGGTGCCTCGTGGGAAGCAGAAGAAACGAATAAAAGAAATGAATTCTCTGCAAGATTTAAAAAAGTAAAAGATCATTTAAATTTGGGGCAGGAATATGGAATGTATGGTCTTAAACATACATATATGACAAAGTTATATCGTAAATTTAGAGAAACAATGTCGTCTCACGAAGCTAAAGGTAAATTAATGACCATTTCTGGCCACTCAACAATGGTTGCCTTAGAAAAATATCTTAGGGATATTGATGCAGAATTGCCACAAGATTACTCTAGTTTTTTAAAATAGAATTTTTAGAACCCATATTTATTCAACAATATCCATTCGTAACCGTGCATATCCTTTCGTATCCTTTGCTATCCGAAAATTTTAATTAAGTATTAATTACGTTAGCGTCATAATATGGATGCGAATGTAGTTTTTCAGATAGCCAAAGCTCTTACAATTGAAGAGCAAAGAAAACTATTGACCAAACTAAAAAAAGATCTTGATATTCATATTGTAAAGAAAAAACCACCAATTCTAGATAAACAAGATGCTATAAACTATCTATTAAAAGCGGTTTTCAATAAAAAGTAATGAATTGTACGTTAACCGTACGTAAAATTAACGCAAGAATGGAAAATAGAAACTACAGATGTAATTATTGTAAAAAGGAGTATATACCTAAAAGAAGAAGTGTTCAAAAATTTTGTAGTAGCAGTTGTCGTGTAGGTTTTTTTAAATTACAAAAGAAAAGTTCTATGAATAATTCTGAGTTATCTAGTCTAAGAAAAAAACCTAAAAAGCAAACAGTGGAGGATATGAGTATAGCGGGGGTTGGTAACGCTGCTCTTGGAACTCTTGCTGTAAATACAATAACAAGCATTTTTACAAAAGAAGAAAATAAACCTGCTACAAAGGGAGATTTACAGAAATTAAGTTTAAAATTAAATAGATATCAAGATATTAGAAACTTATCTAATAATGAACTAGGTAAAAAACCTTTCTATGACACAGAGCTTAATATTTTAGTCTATTTATAAAATTGATTATTTTAAACGGCCATATAAATCTAGCGAAGCTGAACAAATAATTCTTAAATGACTTTTTTTCAGAATGGATAAAGAGTAAGAAGTTGGCTTTAATTATTATCTGTAATAAATTACCAAAACAAAGTTTAACAATCGTAAAATCTGGTTTGCCATATAATGACACTCACCTGTCGGTTTTATCTAAATAACTAGTGTTTACATAAAAAAATAAAAACTCAAAATACTAATTAATAGAATTATGAGCCTAGAATAATAATGCAGAAATTTAATGAAGAAAAGAGTTGGTTTTTAGCTCAGTTCTTTGTTAGCACCAGTTTTTATTCACATTTTGTTTCTATATAATCCTCTTTTTGTTCATTATATTCAAGACATTTTTGTTCTATTAAAACCATTTCATTATTTACTACTTTATAAGTAGCATTCATATGATTTCTACCTGCACAACATTGATTATGTTCATAAATTAGTTTTGATTCATTGTCAAAGTTTAATGAAGTTCCACTAAAGTTGCTTATTTGATATTTTTCAGAATTTGTATTTCTCAAAATATAGATGCTAGAAGTATTTGGACCAGCATAACTAGATTCAAAAATAGAAAAATCTTCTATTCCGTCAAAATTATAATCTCCAATGCTAACATTATCTATTCCGAATAATTGACAATCTAGTTCTATGGTTTGTATTAACCTGTCTGTCTTTTTATGAAATATTTTAACACCTGATATTCTTCCGTAGAGTTGTCCTTTTTCTTTTGTAATTATGGTTTTAAAATAATGTTCTTTTGTAGATTTTGATTGAATAAATTCTTTAGATATCCACTCAATTTTATCACCATAATTAATATCAAAATCTTTTTTTAATGAAATTTGATAGGTTTTTGATTTGTCATCACTAACCCATTTACCATTAATTATTTCATTATTTTCGGTAAAGTTTTTAAAAGTCAAAGTAGCAGATTTTTTTCCGGTATTATCTTTTTCAAAAAGCTTTAATTCACCATTTTTTAAATTTCCATTTATTGTGATAGGTGTATCAAATTTGTCATAAACATAGTAGGCAAGTGAAACTCCATCGCTATAATGATACATAATTAATTTTATTGGATATTTTCCTAAATTACCAGAATAACTCGATTGACTTTTTACAGTAAATGAAGTTAATATTAAAAATAGTAAAAATGTTATTCTCATTTTTTTTGTATTATACTGATATAGGTTGACCTTTTTTTAGGTTAATTTATACCGTTCAAACTTTTTTTTTAGTCGTTTAGAAGGCAAAAAATATTTTGAACTAGTTTTGTTTTTAAATTGTTA
>NZ_JAWZSV010000008.1:0-3399 GCF_033875165.1 Polaribacter sp. PL03
GTATAAAAAAAATTGCTTAATTTTAAGCTAAATTAAAGGTCTTTGCTTTTTAAACACTTTCTATTTTCCTGCGGAAAATAGCCGTGTTTTTTTATCGCAAAAATTTTTATACACAAACGTTGTACACAATACAAAAACTATGAAGAAAATAACTCTATTTGCAATAATTACATTAATTCTTAATTCTTGTTCACCCAAATTAATTCCAAATGAAAAAAGTGAGAGTTCTTTATTAGGAAAAATTAATAATCAAATTGAAAATAAAACAATTTCAAAAGAGGCTTTAATTTATTTAAATGAGAAAAATATTTCATATGAAAATCTTATAGAATTAAACATCTTTGACTTGAAAGATTTTACTGATATTAATTATTTAAATAAAAAAGAAGGAAAAAATGAATATGGAGAAACTGGAAAAAATGGTGCTATTAGAATAAAGTCTTTTTTAGACCCATTATTAGACTATAAATTTTATAAAAAAATAGATAATAAAGAAGTTCTCAATTTTATTGATAAATCATCAAAAGAAGAAATTGTAAACAAAAATCCTTTATTAGTAGTTTCTGGAAAACCATTAAGAGGAAAAGAGATTGCAAGTACAATTAATATCCTGAAAATAGAAAAAATGACCTTAATGAAACCGGTTATTGGTTATCGACTTTATGGCATTAGAGCAATAAATGGAGTAATTTTAATTGACCCTAAATCCTAATGTGTAAATGAAAATCGGAACTAAAATACTAATCCTTTTTCTGACTTTAAATTTACTTTCTTGCAAAAGCTCTGCACAAGAAACGGAAACTAAAAAAGTTAAAACTGAACTTGACTTATCTACAATTAAAAAAAGTAAATTTCCACGAGCTATTGGATATGTAAATGATTTTGAGAATATTTTCACAATTAATCAGCGAATAAAATTAGATAAAACAATTGGAACTTATGAAATTGAATCCACCAATGAAATTGCTATAGTTACAATTGAATCAATTAAACCTTATGAAAACATAAAAGCATATGCATCTGAATTATCAAATGACTGGGGAATTGGAAAAGCTGAAAAGAACAATGGACTTTTAATTCTTTTTAGTAAGTCATTAGGAAAAATTCAAATTTCAACAGGAACAGGAACTGAAAAAATTTTGACCGATAAAATTTGTAAAAAGGTAATTGACCAAATAATAATTCCTGAATTCAAAAAAGGGGATTTTCATAGCGGAATTAAAAAAGGATTAGAGGAGTTAATTATTAGATGGAAATAAAGTACTGTGTACAACACCGTATAAAATTAATTGCTGGCTTTTAGCTTATTTACGAAAGTCCTTTCGCACTTTCTTGGTTCGTGTTTTATTTACTAAATTAGTCGCTTAAAACACGCAACTAACCTTATACAACAACGTTACCAACAAGCTGAACAAAAATCCTGCAAATGAACAAACTTTCCTCTGAAAACCTTAATCTTCTACCAAATCCGAGTGAATTAAAAAAGATTTGCAAATCAATTTCTGCATTGGAATCAATTATTTGTCCTGAATGGGAATACAGATATTACTCTTACCAAAAAGATTGGAGTGATACAGAAGAATTTTGCGAAATGAGAAACGGACAAGGAGACCAAATGTTAATCACTTTTAGCAATATTGGAATTTGTATTAACGGATTTGCTCACGAAAGCGAAATGAATGGTTGGAAAAACATTCCGATTGAAGAAAAAAAATCTTTTACAGAGAAACTATTTGGCTCAAAAAAAGAAATCAAAACGGAATTAACGCAAATAATCCCAAAAGGAATTGTAGATAATTTACCAAAAGTATTTAATGAATTTATATTCGGAGAACCTGTAAAAAGTATCGGAACAACATTCTGCATTTGGAAAACAGAAACAGATGATAATTGGAAAATAGGAAAAGTCGATTTACCAAAAGACGGATATAAAGATGGCTCTACTGATTTACTGCATTTATTAGACGGAAAACCATTGACATATAAAAATTGGGCAGAAGAATATTATGAGGAAAATTTTGAAGAAAACGAGCTGAAATTGGAACTTGTAGAAAAGATTTATAATGGAACCATAATAACAAAGGAATTAGTTCTTGAATTAAATCCTGAATTAGATGATTTTGAAAAACTGAAATCTGATTTAAACGAAATTGGATATGAACATAAAATATAAAGCCAGTTGGTAACACCGTATATAATTTATTGCTGGTTCTAGCCTGCTTACGAAAACCCTCGCGGATTTTCTATTCGGTTTTTATTTGCTAAATTTAGTGCTTAAACACGCAACAAACCATATGCAAACACGTTAGGCACAATAAAAAACCAACTCAACCTCTAAATGAAAATTACGAAATTAGTTCTACTTTTTAACTATAAAAAAATTCTAATCGGATTATTTATTTCAATATTAAGTTACTGTATTTCCGATTATGTTAATTCCGAAATACTTTCGAAAGTACTTATAATATTTAGTGGATTAATTCTGCTAAATATTATTATTTCAATTTTAGCGTCTTATCTTCTTTATGATAAATCAGATTTATATAAACTGGAAAAATTACCTGAATATATAAACCTGAACGAAATAAAAAATGGAATATTTATTCACGCAAGTTTTGACCCAATATCGAGTTATCTTGAAAAAAAGTATCCCAAAATGGAATTAATAGTTTGTGATATTTATGAGAACAGACATTTAGATGAAAAGATGATTAACATTTCTAAAAAGGAATTCCCTCCAAATCCGAAAGAAATTAAAATAAACCCGACAAAATTACCTTTTAAAGATAATTCACAGGAAATAATATTTGCAATAACTTCATTACACGAAATTTTAGAACACAAAAAGAGAGTTGAATTTTTTAAAGAAGCAAAACGAGTATTAAAAAATAATGGAATTTTAATAATTTCTGAGCAAATGAGAAACGGAATTAATTTTATGTCTTTTAATATTGGAGCATTTCATTTTTTGAGTAAGAATAAATGGAAACTTGCAATTAAAGAAAGTGGGTTGAAAATTTACGAAACAAAGAATATAAACATATTTGCCGAAATGATAATTATCAAAAATAACTGTGCCTAACACCGTATAAAATTAATTGCTGGCTTTTTGCCCATTTACGAAAGTCCAAACGGACTTTCTTGGTTTGTGTTTTATTTACTAAATTCACTGCTTAAAATACGCAACTAACCTTATACAAAAACGTTATATTTCATTGCTCAAAAATCCAAAAATGCGGAATTGAAACTCTGAAAAACAAAAAAACTGAATATTTGTGGAACACTCTCTCGCTCGTTAGATTTTTTAAAATGCGGAGTTTAGCAAGTTTATAGAAATTATGAATTAAGTAAGTTTGCGGAATTTTTACTCGCACGAAAATTGAAACGGAATTCCAAAGT
>NZ_JAWZSV010000008.1:3409-13985 GCF_033875165.1 Polaribacter sp. PL03
TAAAAACGCTAAATTTTTACGCCGTTTAAAAGGTGGCCTTTTAATCTTGCTTAAATTTATGCCTAATCAATGCTTTTTGCTTTTTTAAAAATGCTTCTAATTTTCCGGTGGAAAATTTGCCGCATTTTTAAATCGCAAAAATTTTTATACCAAAACGTTGGCAGTAATTAAACTCACTCAAACCTGAATTAGTATGTCAAAATTGATATTTGAAAGTAAGACCAAAAGAAAAACAGTTTATAAAACAGTTTATAAAACAGAAAAAGGTATTGAAATAAAGCCAATGCTTCATTCAAAAGAAGTGAATAAAAGCAGTAGTACTAATATCACATATTATTATGTCGAATATCAATTTAAAAATAATCTTTGGGTAATTTTGACTAATAAAAATTTATACGGAGAAACAAAAATAATAGATACTTTTACATCTAAAGAAAATGCAATAAAAACGGTAGAAGCAATAAATAAATCTATACATCTTCTTTTTGAAAATATTTAAAAATGAAACTAAAAAGAGAAACTTCAAATAATTACTATAAAGAATTTGATATAAATGGAAACATTATAATTGAAAATCAATATCCAGGTGATAAAATTGAATACGTTTATGAAAAAGATAATAGATTAATTAAAAAAAAAGTAATCGTAGATGATGGTCCAAACGAATATATATATGAGCATAATTATGAATATAATAATTTTGGTTATAGAATATCTGTATTTAAGACAAAAGAAACTTATCCTATTACAAGTTTTTCAAATGACCCAAAAACAAAAACAGAAGAAACCTACGAACCTATAACAACAACTGATGTAAAAATAGAGAATGGTAAGGTAATTTCTAAAATAATTACTGATTTCAGGACTAAAACAGTTAAAACTGAAAATATTTACGAACCCATAGAAGTAAAACCTTCTTTAAAATATGATGCGGAAAATAGAATTATTGAACGTATCACTGAAGAAAATCAAGAACAAGGAGAAATAATAATCACAGAATATCATTATTCACTTATTGTTTTAAAAGATAGTTATGGTGGAAGTTCAACACACAAAAAAATACTTGCTTTATCATTTATAGGTTATAAAGAAGAAGATGGTTTACCTGATGATGCTAACTTTCTGCTTGAAAGTATTGCAATTGAAATATTTGACGATGAAGATAACATTATTAATAGAGTAAGTCAATCAAATTTATACCAACAGACTTCAAATCCAATAAAAAGATCATTAAACTCTAATGATAAATATTATTTAGATGGCGCAACCATATCTATTGATAAGACATTTGATAATATTGAAAAAAATGTTGAATTATATGAATATGAATGGTTAACAAAGGACAAGAGATTACTTGTATCAATCACCTCTCTTTCTATAATCAATGACACAATAAATGTTTTGAATAAAACAGGATATGGTTACTTTGATGAATAAAAATATAATGTTAAAAAAACAAAACATAATAGAGGCAATAACTGAAATGAATATTGACTTGTTAAATGTCGTTTTAGACAATGACAAAGCATATATGGAAGTTTCAAAAGATTTATTTATAAAAACTTTAAGTAATAAATTTGAAATCTTAAAAAAGCAAGGTATTACTAAATTTGAACAAGTTTCAAAAGGTAGTTGTAATAAATGTTATAAAGGTTGTAATGGTTATACTTTTTTAACCAAAAACAATGATTATTTAGATTTACTTTTTAAAGAGGAAAATAATGAAATCATAGATTTATTTAGATGCAGTGCTTTTAAAAACAAAGAAACCCTAATTAAGAAAAAGTGCATCTATTTTAGGTTTAAAAAAGACGAAAGCAAAAATTATAATCCATCACCTCATATTTCTTTTCTTCAAAAACAAGTAAAAATTGCAGTAAAAGAATTCGAGAAGTTCGAGAATAAAATAACGGATATTGAAGAATTTATTTCTTGGTTTAAAGACAATAAAAAATTATATAATTCAGTAAAAAACTTTGATTGGGATTATAATTTTGTTTGGCCTTTTTTATCAATTTACGTAACTATTAAAAACTTTAATGAATTAGTCAATAATCATAATTCTTCAAAACAAGCACTTTCTGAATTTGACAATTCTAATGAAAAGTCAATTATAGATTGGTTAATAAAATATGAGAATAGTCGTATCGGAGTTTCAGGCGGTTATGAAAAAACAGAAAATTGGCAAAAAACGAATTTAATTCTTTTTAAAAACGGAGAAACATTTTTTGAGACAGGTGGAGAAGTAAAATTATATAAAAACATCTTAATAGATGTTAAAAATTATAAGGAAACAGTAGAATTTACGGATTTGTACAATAAATATTTTTGGGAATATGAAAATAAATATATGCCGACAAAAGAAATGATTGAAGTTTATGGCGATTTTGAAATGGAATTATCTGAATATTTGTCTGCTCGTAATTTGTACCCTGAAATTTTGAAAAAATATAACATAAAGCCGAAAGAAAAAATAACTACTGCCAACACCGTATAAAATTAATTGCTGGCTTTTAGCTTATTTACTAAAGTCCAAACGGACTTTCTTGGTTTGTGTTTTATTTACTAAATTTACTGCTTAAAACACGCAACTAACCTTATACAACAACGTTGGCAAACATTAAATACAAAAATAAATGAAATACCTGAAAATTTTATCTTTATCCTTATTTTTTATAACTTTTTTAGAAAATAATGTCGAACTTGAATTTCAAGATAAAAGTTTTGAAAATACGAATTTCAAAAAAGACTCAACATACAGTATTGTTGTAGATTCCTTTTTAAAAAAAATGAAAGGAAATTACGGTAAATCATTCGAAAAAAAAATATGGAATCATCATGACGAATTAAAAAATAATTTAATAAAAAAGAAATTTAATAATTTTATATTTAACGATTCAGATAATAAAAAAATAGATTTAAAAGATTATAAAATACCAACTATAATAATTGTAACAGCTTCTTGGTGTGCTCCATGTGAATCTTTAGTTCCTGCAATAAATGAGTTAAGTGAAAAATATAAAAAGAAAGTCAAATTTATTATGCTTACACATGATGTGGGAAAAAAAGCTGAAAATTACTCTTCAAAATTCAACAATAATGTAATAGTAATTCCATCATTGGTTAAAACAAATTCAATGAAACCAATTAAATTAGAAATTGGAAAATTCAAGCATCTTTTCTCGTTTCCAACAATTTATTTTCTTAATTCAGAAAAAGAAATAATTGAAATTCAAATTGGTGCATTTAAACCTGAAAGTTATTTTGTAAACGGAAAAATTGATCCAGAAACTCTATTTGAAGATAATTCAAAAATTGAAAATTCAAAAGAAAAAACTTTAATCAATAATTTAAATTTAATAAAAAAAGGATTAGAAAAAATAATGAAATAACATTTGCCAACACCGTGTATAAAAAATTGCTATTTTTAGCTTAACTAAAAGTTAGTTGCGTTTTTATAAACTTTGATTTTCATGCGGAAAATCTGCCGTTCATAAAAACGCAACTTTCCATAACACAAACACGTTGTGGTGCATTTCAGAGATAATTCTTGAGAATATAATTATATAATTTAAAATAAACTGAATTAAAAACTTAAAATTAAAAATATGAAAAAATATGCCTTGCCAATATCTATAATTGGACTAGTAATACAAAGCTTTGGAATTGGAGTTATGTTATACGGTGTTAACAACAACGAAACTTTTTACAAGGCTGGAACCTTTTTACTCTTTTTAGGAATGATCCTCGTCGCAGTTGGAATAATTTCAACTTATATGAATAGAAAATAATTGATATATATATTTATTCTATTTAAAACAAAAGATATTGAATTGAAAGAAAAGTTAGTGTAAATAGAATTTGATATTGAAAAGGATTGTATTTCAAAGTAGCAGAAAGATGGAAAAATATAAATAATCAATATCCCAAAGAAGCTGAATTATATTATAACAGTGGTTTTTAGATTCTGCAGAAAAACACCGGATTCTGGACGAACAAAAAGATGGACACATTAAGAAATGTGGTAAAATCCATGAAACTCTCTTAATTATTAAGAAAAAAAATACAAGAAATAACTTTTCGTGAAGATGAAACTTAACCTTTCGAATTCAGAAAGAATCAGTTAGTCGAATTAGAATTTGACAACAAAGAAAAATCAAACAATATCCCCCAAATTAATGCAGTAAAAATGCGGAAATAAAGAAAAACAAGAAAGTGAAAAAATATTTTTAGAACAAAATATTTGAAAGACTATTGGTTTTATATCAGTAATTAATTGAGTATTTTAAAAAACGACACCACAACACCGTACAAAATTAATTGCTTGGTTTTAGCCTACTTACGAAAGTCCTCGCGGACTTTCTATTCAGTTATTATTTATTAACTTTATTGCTTAACCACAGCAACTAATCTTGTACAAACACGTTGTAATTCATTGTTCAGAAAAATTGAAACGCTGAAAAAAAGCGAATTGAAAAACTGAATTTAGACGAATAAATTTTAAATCACTCAAATTCTGAATTGAAAATCTTTGTGGAATTCACTCAAATGCTGAAATGTTGAAAACGGAATTTTGTGGAACACTCTCTCGCGAGTTACAAATCAAACGGAATTGAAAATCTTTGCGGAATTAAAACGTTGAAATTTGCTCAAAAACGAAATCAAAAATGCTGAATTTTGTTCACGCTTTTTTTTTTAGAAAAAGTGTTTTACATAAAAAATGTCGGAATTTACTCATATGTTGAAAAGTTGGAAATGGAATTAAAATGTATTTACTCAAATGTTTCACAACAAAATTACAACACCGTATAAAAAAAATTGCTTAAATTTATGCCTTATCAAAGCTTTTTGCTTTTTTAAAAATACTTCTAATTTTCCGGTGGAAAATTTGCCGCATTTTTAAATCGCAAAAATTTTTATACCAAAACGTTATGTGTAACCTAAAAAAAAATGAGAAAAAGAACGAAAGTTGGAAAATGTAAACTATGCTTAGAAACCAAAGAACTAAATTTTGAGCATATTCCTCCACGTTCTGCATTTAATAAAGAAACAAAATATTACATAGTAGATCAAACGGAATATTATAAAAAAGCGAAAGAATATACTTTTGAAAACCTTAAACCAAAATCAAGAAAAGAACAAGGAGGTGTTGGAGAATATAGTTTTTGTATAGATTGTAATGGATTTTTAGGTTCTAAATACGTTAGAACTTATAAGGAATTTGCTCATATAGCAATGAATATAATTCAATCGAGTGACAAAAATGCTAAAGCCTTTCAATTTGATATTTCAGATATTAATCTTCTGAATTTCCTGAAACAAATAACTTCAATTTTTATTGCTTCTAATAATTTAATATTTACAGAATGTTATCCTGAATTGTTAGATTTTGTTAAAAATGAGAACTTAACAAAATTGCCTGAAAAATATAGATTTTATATGTATTTGAATAATGAAGGTCAAGCAAGAAATGGAAACATTCATTATACAAATTTGTACGGAGCAATATGTGAATTTACTTTCGCTCCTTTTGGTTTTGTCTTGAGTATTGACAATCCAAATCAATTAATGAAATTTACTGAAATAACGAGTTTCAAAAATTATGAAAAAAACAGGAAATTGATAAATCCATTAATTATTTTGAATAAATATGCTACATATTATCCTTTTCCAATGGACTATAGAACTAAAGATGAAATAAAAGGCAACACATAACACCGTATAAACTTTATTGCTGGTTTTAGCTCACTTGGGAAATTCCTCCGGAATTTCGCCGTTCGTGTTTTATTTACTAAATTCACTGCTTAAACAACGCAACAAAGCTTATACAACAACGTTAGCCATTATTAGAAAAACGAAACTTACGAATGAATAATCTACCAAGAAAAGTAAAATTTACAACTATACTAAATATTTTAAAAAAGAGACCAATTCCAATGTTTTTTGGATTTCTATTTACCCTAATTCCGTTATTTATTTTTAGTATTTTAACTATTGTATTTTTATCAATCGGAAATGACACACCAGAAATTGATTTTGAGTTAATCAAATCAAAAGGAAAAATAACCAATGCTAAAATAACAGGCATTGAAATTCAATATAACCATTCTCATAATGGTGTTCACCCAACAATAATTTCATATAACTATTTAGAAAAAGGAAAGGAAGTAAATTCAAAATATAAAGTTCTTGAGGAAAATAAAATAGAAGAATTGAAAATCGGAGATAATATTGAAATTAAAACATTTAATGAAAGTTCAATTATTAAGGACTTAAAACCTTATGATTTTTCAATTTGGTTCTTTCTATTTATTCCAATTCCATTTCTAATTATTGGGTTACCTTTTTTAATTTATTCAATTTTTAATTTAAAAAAAGAATTGAACTTATATAAGTTTGGAAAAATAGAGAAAGGAAAAATTATTTCAATGATGCCTAAATCAGGATTTGGATTATTTAATATAGGGCAAGGAATTATAGTACATTATGAAAATGAAATGAAAAACGGAAAAAAAATAATTGGAGAATCTATCACGTCTGATTTTTCGATAATGAGTGATAAAAAGAAAGGTGATTTTGTTCCTATTTTCGTTTCAACTGAAAATGAGAAAAAATCTTGTATTATTCCGAAATTACAATCTTTGAAAAATAACTGGAATATTGAATTTGAATAAAAAGAACAATGGCTAACACCGTGTATAATTAATTGCTGGCTTTAGCCAATTTACGAAAGTCCAAACGGACTTTCTTGGTCTGTGTTTTATTTACTAAATTTACTACTTAAAACACGCAACTAACCATACACAACAACGTTAGCAGCAATTAAAAAAAAAACCAAGCAATATGTCAGCAAATGATTACATATTAAATGTTATTAAAAAATATTATTTGAGTCCGATTTTAATAACGGATTCAAGAATTAAAAAAATGACAGATTTTCTTGAAAATTGGGCTGGTATATACTTAAATAAACTAAAACTATCTGGTTCAACAGCAAAAGACACTTTAATCAAAGGAAATACAGATATTGATATTTTCATTTCCTTAAAATCAAGCAATCCTGATACTTTAAAAACTTTATATAATAGTTTATACGATAACCTAAATAAAGAACTTGAAATCCGAAAACAAAATGTTTCAATTGGTGTAGTTTGGAATAATCTAAAATTTGATTTAATTCCTGCCAAACAACATAAGACTAATTCCAATTTTCACAGTTTATATGTAAGAAAAAAAGATACTTGGACTCAAGCCAATATTGATTTACATATAAATAAAGTTTCAAATTCAGACAGACTTAATGAAATTAGAGCTACAAAAATATGGAGAGAAAATCATAATTTGGAATTTCCATCTTTCTACCTTGAATTGATAGTTATAGAAGCTTTAAAAAACAGGAATAAGAATCAACTATCTACAAACTTTTGGACTGTTCTTGAATACTTACGTGACTCATTTAAGACCTTAAGAGTTATAGATCCTTCTAATTCAAATAACATTATTTCTGAGTCATTAACAATAACAGAAAAAAATAAAATAGCCCAACAAGCTGCAAATTCAATCAATCAACAATATTGGAAAGATATAATATCGTAAGTATGAAATTAAAAATATTAATTATCTTCTTTTTGACAAGTATTGTCATATATGGTCAAAACTCAAAATCTAATTCTATAGAGATAAATAAACTCAATAATAGAATTGAAATTCTGGAAGGTCAAAAGGAAAACATAAATAAACAATCTGAATTACTTGAAAAGGATTTTGAAATTAAAAAAAAAGACCTTAATTCTGAATTTTTAGCAAATAAAATTGAGATTGACCAAGATTTGAGCGGGATTAGAAATTTACTATACACTTTAGGAATTGGAGTATTAGGACTTCTTTTAGGCTATTGGTTTTATTTTAAAAGTTTCATAAACAGAAAAGCTGAAGAAATTTCTGAAAACAAAATTAACGACATCGTTTCTAATATTGTAGAAACTAACAAAGACAAAATAGTAAATCTTATTAAAAGCCAGAATTTAGAACTTCTTTTAAAAGAAAAAAGTCACCTTTTAGTTATAGTAGAAAATGAGATTGATAAAGAATTCTTATCAACTTTTTTTAAAGAAGTAAATATTAAAAATGTAACTTATTCCATCGGAAATAAATACACGAAACCAACATCAGATATCAATTTAGTGATTTTTGACGACCATAGGTTTACAAAAACAAATCATACTTTATTTAATGAATATTTAGAAAAATCTAATAATAACGATTTGTTATTTATCTTTTTTGGAGATAGATTTAATGCAATTGATAGAGAAAAAGTAAACTTTGCAAATTCTAAATTTACTCTTTACAATCAAATAATGAATTCACTAAAATATAATGAGTTGAGAAAATAACAGCTGCTAACACCGTATATAATTTATTGCTGGCTTCTCGCCTACTTACGAAAGTCCTCGCGGACTTTCTTGGTCGGTAATTATTTACTAAATTAGTTGCTTGAAACACGCAACAAACCATATACAACAACGTTGTGCTTCATGCAAGAAAAAACCAAAAATGATAGATTGGATTAGAAATTTATTGAAAAACGAAGAGCCAAAGGAAATCCTTAAGTGGGAAACGGAGGAGTCAATTCTTCAACACCTAAAAAAGAACATTAATGAAGATGGTTCTTTAAAAGAATCGGCTGAAACCCTTCCAGACGAAAAAAAAGCTGATGATGAAATAAAGTTCGCACCAGGTCTAATGGATGCAATGTTTGGCGCAGACGAATCGGAAGAATCTAAATCAAGAATAAAACACCTTTCTAGCCTAATTGGCAAAATTGCCAAAAACGGAGATAATCAAAGTAAATCAGACTTTTATAGAGAGATTACAGAGAATGAAAGTGTTATTGGAATTATAGACGAGTTTTTGCAAAAATTAGTACAAAGTTCATTACCTGTTGAGCCACATCTATTTGATTACGCTAGCAAATTAGCTACGAAAACAAATAATCGAAATACAGTAAAGTTTGGGATTGCTATTCTTGGATTATGCCAAAATAAGAAACCAATAGACGATATTAAAATATTGGGGCTTCATGATGAATTTACGGTTTTTTCAACTATCGCACTTTCAAATTTATCAGACAATTTAGTTAATGACTTGTGGGAACTTGCCAAACAAGTTGATGGTTGGGGAAAAATTCAATTAGTTGATAGATTGGCTGAAATGGAGTTGAATAGCGAAATAAAAGATTGGCTTATACTTGAAGGTTATAAAAACAACATAATGTATGAGTATTTAGCTTTAACCTGTGCACAAAATGGAATGCTCAACGAAAAACTAAATGCTGAATCTATTGACAACAAGCTTTATTCTTCAGCTAGTGATATCATTATTGCATTAATGGATGAAGGTCCTGCTGTTGGAATGTCAGGATATGATGAATCAAGTGAGGCTATAGAAAATTTTATACGACATTCAAAGAAAAGAAACTTAAACATCAATAGTTACATTACACTTCATAGAATCAAAGATTATTTAGAAGAACCACTAGAAGAAAATGAATCCTTAAAAAATTGGAATCAAAATGATTTATCTAATTGTCTAATAGATATTAATGAGTCATTAAACTCTAAAGATTGGACAGAAGAAGTCCAAAGTGCTTTAAAAAGTTCTGATAATGTTGAATATTGGAATGGTAAACAGGCAGCAGAAAAACTTGGAATTGACCTTTGGGATACTGTTTGGAATAAATTAATGCAAAATCCATTAGATAGTTCAGCTTGGTATGATGTAACAGCAAATGCAAAAGAGAATAATGTCGAAGAAATTATAGCTTTTGCAATAAACAACTTACCATTAGAATTTTTAGGTTCTGGACCAAGAGACTCTTCGGGAGTTGGAGATGATTATCAAAAACATTCTTCTTTAGATAGTGTAATAACTTTTTTGGAGAATTATCCGAAAAAAGGAGAAAAACTTATTCTAGTTGGTTTAGATAGTCCTGTAACGAGAAACAGAAATATGGCAATTCGAGTTTTAGATAAATGGAAAGCAGAAAATTGGTCGAATGAAATAACTGAAAAAATAAAAAGATTAAAGGCAATTGAACCAAATCAAGACACTAAAAATAACATTGAACGTCTTTTAAAAGGAGAAGAGTTGGAATAAAGCACGAAAGCACAACAATGTATATAAAAAATAGGCGAAACATTAATAAAATCAAGGCTTTCGGGTCGTATCAAACTTTGTACTTAACCGAAAGTTCTGTGCTTCGAAATCGCCTACTTTTCATATACTAACCGTTATATTTCATTGCTCAAAAATCCAAAAATGCGGAATTGAAACTCTGAAAAACAAAAAAACTGAATATTTGTGGAACACTCTCTCGCTCGTTAGATTTTTTTAAAATGCGGAGTTTAGCAAGTTTATAGAAATTATGAATTAAGTAAGTTTGCGGAATTTTTACTCGCACGAAAATTGAAACGGAATTCCAAAGTTGCGGAATTGAAAATGTTTGCGGAATCAAAATGTTTGAATTTACTAAAACTCAAAACAAAAAATGCGGAATTTTTCACGTTTTTTTTTTAGT
>NZ_JAWZSV010000008.1:13995-19142 GCF_033875165.1 Polaribacter sp. PL03
TAAAAACGCTAAATTTTTACGCCGTTTAAAAGGTGGCCTTTTAATCTTCGTAAAAATTTTTTCGTTTTTCGGCTTTTTGCTTTTTTAAAAATGCTTCTAATTTTCCGGTGGAAAATTTGCCGCATTTTTAAATCGCAAAAATTTTTATACCAAAACGTTGTACAACAGTTAAAACGAAAATCGTGAAAGTATTAATATTTCTAATTTTAATGTCAATTTTGTCCTGTAATGGAACAAAAAAAAATACATCTGAAATTAAATCAGTAGAAAACACTCAGACTGAATTTAAACTAACGGAATCTGATTTTGTAATAATGACTTTTAACTCTGAATGGTATTGGATTTTTAAAAATGCTAAACCTACAGAACTTACTCAATCGGAATTATTTGAGATTGAGGAAATTTTAAAAATAGCAATTATTGAAAATAATAAAAACCAAAAAATTGGACTTATTGAGCACAATAAAAAATATCCTGAATATCAGCAGACTGAAACTGGTTTTGAATTAAAATTAGATGGTTACAAAAGACAATACGTTCCAATAATAAATGAAAAAGGAGAAAAAGAAGTTTGGATTAATTTCTTTTGTGACGATTTTGGAACAAACAATTGGAAAACAGAAATTGCATTAGTTGAAGATGGTGGAAATTGTTATTACAATATTAAAATTAACTTGAAAACTAAAGAATATTATGAATTAGGAATAAATGGAAATGCATAAAAACCGTTGTACAACACCGTGTATAATTAATTGCTGGTTTTAGCCAATTTACGAAAGTCCAAACGGACTTTCTTGGTTCGTGTTTTATTTACTAAATTCACTGCTTAAAACACGCAACTAATCATACACAACAACGTTGTGCGTCATTACCAATTAGACTTTTTGAATTCAATGAGTTTACTGAAATTTATAACAATTAAATCAAAAAAAGTTACCATTAATAAAGATTAATGAAGAATAAAAACGCGAAAATCGGTTGTGGAGGAATTATTCTTTTACTAATTATTGGAATAATTTATTTATGGAATTTACTTTTTTGGGAAGGACAAAGAGATTTAGGAAATTTATCAAACTCTTGTAATGAAAATTATGAAATAAATATCACTCATTATTCTGAATTTGAACATAAACAAGCTCTTCAATTTTACATAATAAAAAACAACAAAAAAATAGAAAAGTTTGGAAAAACGTTTGCAGTTACAAGTAGAATCGACGAAAGTTTAGAAAATTTTGAAATTCATTGTTTTGATAATATTTTATATGTTACTTGGAAAAATGATAACGAACCACTAATTATGTTTGACTTAAAAAATGAACATTTATATCCTGAAAATAGAGAGAATATTAATTACAAAAATGAATTGTTTGAAAGAATAATTAAAGGAAATCCAAAATTAGAAATTGAATAAATAAAAAAAAACGAACGCACAACAACGTATAAAAAAAATTGCTAAATTACTGCTTAATCAAAAGCAGTTGCTTTTTATGTACTTTGATTTTCCTGCGGAAAATCCTCGCACACAAAACCGCAACTTTTCTTATACCAAAACGTTGTGCGTAAGTTAACAGACCAACGAAAACCTTGCTTCCATTAAATTTTATTAATACTTAAAAGCGAAAAAATAATCGAAAATTGAAAATAACGAAATCTGAAAAAAAAATATTACTCGGAATTGGAGTTCTGATTTTACTAATTGACATATTTCTTATGAAATTTTGGGTTAGTAATATTAAACCAGACCCTTGGATGTCTATTGGACTTGAATCTTATAGACCACGAATATTTATCGTGAATATTATTATCGGAATTATCGTATTTTTTATTAAAAAGAAAATTTCGATTTTATTTTTTATAAATACTATTGTCTGTTATTTAATATTCTCATTCTTTTGGAATTCTTGGATTGAAAATCATCCTTACTCAACTTCTGAATTCACTTTCAAGATTGAGAGCAGAAACCTTAAATTAAGCATTGACAAAAACCCAAATCATTATGGAATATATGAATTAATAACAAACCCCAAAGATTCTTTGAAAATCATCGAAATAGGAATGAATGAAAAAAAAGGAGATAGTATAATTTTGAAAGGATGGGATTATGACAAATGGGAAGAATATAATATGTATTATTACAATAATACTCTAATTGGTTTTCCAGAAAGTCAGAATAGAATAAAACTGAAAATAGTGGAATGAAAAAAACCTACGCACAACACCGTATAAACTTTATTGCTGGTTTTAACTCACTTAGGAAATTCCTCCGGAATTTCGCCGTTCGTGTTTTATTTACTAAATTCACTGCTTAAACAACGCAACAAAGCTTATACAACAACGTTGTAATGCATAAAACCGTACCAATAAACTTATGAAATTCCAGATATTATTTCTTCTTACATTTTTGACTTTTGGATATAATTCTCAAGCACAAAATAAAATGTTTGAGAAAGAAAAAAAGAAAGCAATTGAGTTTATGGAATCTCAAATAGCGGAAATTTATAATGACCAATTTAAAACAGAATTTATTGGAACTTTTCACGAGTTTGGAAAAATTTACGGATTCCAGTTTTATGTAGTAGAAAACAATGAATACCCTATCAAAGTTGAATACAACCTTGGAAACCAAAGCCCTTTTGAATTTGACAAGCAAGGGTTTGAAAAAGAATATGAGGCAATTAAGGTAAAGATTAAAGCTTCTGAACAACTTGAGAAAGATATTAGAGTTTATTTCCCAAAAGCGAGAGCAACTTCTAACCGAATTGAAAATCGTGATGGAACTTATCGTTGGGTAAATAATATTTATTCTGCGAAATCATTGGAAAAGGAAAAAGAAAAAACATTTTCGGAATTAGACTCACTATGTAGTTTATTGACTAACAAAATTAATGAGAATCGAGTGTTTTTCAACGTCTACTTTCCAAAAGAAAATGACAAAACTGAATATACAGACAACCGTTTTTCGTTCTTCGAATTTGATAATTTTAACCAGAAGCATATTTATCATTATCGTGTTGACTTTGAGAAAAATGGAAAGCAATTTGAGATAACTAATCAAAAGCTTTACGACAATCTGAATGACGAACAATCCGAAAGTCTAAAGGAATCAATTAAAAAATGGAAAAATAAAAACGGATTCGAAAATTGGGAAATATCTATATTGACTGAAAGCAGTATTGAACGAGACCTTGAATTCAAAAAATTTATATTAAAGAGTTCGGATGGAGAGAAAAAGTTCGGATTTATTAACCTTGAAACGAACGAATTAAAATTTGAAAAATAAAAATTACGCATTACAACACCGTATATAATTTATTGCTGGCTTCTCGCCCACTTACGAAAGTCCTCGCGGACTTTCTTGGTCGGTAATTATTTACTAAATTAGTTGCTTGAAACACGCAACAAACCATATACAACAACGTTGTAATTCATTGTTCAGAAAAATCTAAACGCTGAAAAAAAGCAAATTGAAAAAACTGAATTTAGACGAATAAATTTTAAAATCACTCAAACTTTGAATTGAAAGTCTTTGCGAAATTCACTCAAGTTTGGAATTTTAGCAATTTTGTAAAAACTGAATTTTGTGGAACACTCTCTAGCTAATCGTAAATCAAACGGAATTGAAAATATTTGCGGAATCAAAACGTTGGAATTTACTCAAACTCGAAACCAAATTTGCGGAATTTTCTCACGATTCTTTTTTTTTAGAAAAATGTTTTAAAGTTAAAATGTAGGAAATCACTCAAATGCTGAAAAGTTGAAAATGGAATTAAAATGTATTTACTCAAATGTTTCACAACAAAATTACAACACCGTATAAAAAAAATTGCTTAAATTTATGCCTTATCAAAGCTTTTTGCTTTTTTAAAAATACTTCTAATTTTCCGGTGGAAAATTTGCCGAATTTTTAAATCGCAAAAATTTTTATACCAAAACGTTAGCAAATATTTATCACTCAAACTCAAAAACGGAATATCAATCACAAAATCTGACATTAATTAAGAATAGAAAATGAATGAAATTAAAGTTGAGAAAAACGAGGAAAATGAACTTCCGATTCCACACATTTGGAGATCGAGTTTTAAAGAAATTGTAAAAGCTTTTGTAAAAGGAGATTACAGTTTAAGTTCAGAAATAAAAAACGTGAATTCTATCTCAGATGAAACTACTGTACAAATCAAAGAATATATTGAAGATTATGGAGAAGAATTAATTGAGCTTCCAAATGAAACTTGGGAATCCTCAGTATACATATCTTATGGAAACTATTGGAATGTACTTATTGACTTATTCACTAAAGAAGAAGGATTAAGTGATATGGTTATAAGCGCTGAAATAAGAGAAAAAAATGAGGAATATGAAATTGAAGTTAAACAGGTATATGTACCATAAAAAAGATGCTTGAGCATTATCAAATATCAAAATGATTAAGAAAATAATATTTACAATTCTATTTTTATTCAGTCTTTTAGGAATTCAAGTCGCCAGTTTAAACGACTGGTTGATTCTTTCTTTATTCATTCACATAATTTGGTTAACAATTACTTCAAGTAAAATATTAGAACTATCAAAAACTGAGAATATAAACCATAGAATATTTAAAATTTTCAATAATATATTGATTTATCTATTTATAGCTGATATTTTCATAATAGTTTTATCAATGTCTTTTGGGTTTAGATTAATTTTTGCTTCTTTATATAGACCAACATTTTTTATTAGTGCAATTCTTGGTGTTATTTCAGTATTTGGAAACTATTTTATTATAATTAATCACTTACTTAAAAGAGCAGAATCTCTAGGAAAAAGAATTTTACTAATACTCTCTTCATTATTTTATCCAATAGGTGTTTATACAATAACTGAGAGAAAAACAAAAAACATTTGCTAACACCGTATAAACTTTATTGCTGGTTTTGGCTCACTTGGGAAATTCCTGCGGAATTTCGCCGTTCGTGTTTTATTTACTAAATTCACTGCTTAAACAACGCAACAAAGCTTATACAACAACGTTGTGGTGCATTTGAGAAATGTACTTTCCTGAAATAGGTTGACTAAAAATTAAACACTTAATTATAGTCACTTATGAAAACACAAAAAGATCCCTGGCGAAAAAAAACGTACGAAAAAGCAACTTTAGAACTCAAATT
>NZ_JAWZSV010000009.1:0-9370 GCF_033875165.1 Polaribacter sp. PL03
TTGCTTAAATTTATGCCTAATCAATGCTTTTTGCTTTTTTAAAAATGCTTCTAATTTTCCGGTGGAAAATTTGCCGCATTTTTAAATCGCAAAAATTTTTATACCAAAACGTTGGCAGTAATAAAAATGAAATTAGTTTAATTGAAAAAAATTAAAGAAAGAATAATGATTTTATCTTATTATAAACATAATTAAAATGTTGAATTTATCTGTTGCAATATTATCTGCTATTTATTCGATTTATTTATTTTACAAATTAGTCGAAATTTTGAGTAAATATGAAAACCCTGAAAAAGTTTTTTTTAGTAACAGAAATGACTTTAAGGAAAACACTAATTCTTCTCCTGAAGAAAAAATAAATGCTCTTAAATATTTAATGAAGATTTTTATTTTCGTAGCAATATCGAGTTTATTATTTTCAATAAGCTGTAAGAAAAAACCCGAAAATCTTCTGAATAGAATTGGTGGAGATGCATATTTGGTTGAGAAAAGTAGTTTTGAATTTAAAGATTCAATATCAATTTTAAATTACAATTTAGGAATAACTGAATTGAGAAATAAAAACCTGACAAAAGCGAAAAAATATTTTAATAAATCTCTTTTAAGAGAACCTGAAAATTCTTCGATTTTAAATTCTTTAGGAAGTATAGAAGCAAATTTTGAGAATTTTGAAAAGTCTTATGAATATTTTGAAAAATCTCTGAAATTTAATAAAACAAACACTTTGACTTATATGAGTTATGGTGCTGCTTTGAATAAATCTACTGAACAAAAAAAAGCTATAGAAATTTGGGAAAAAGGATTGAGTATTGAGAGAAATATTGAAAAAACAGGAATTTTTAATTATAATATTGCGAACGCATTTTACAAACTTGACAATTATAGTGAATCTAAAAAATATAATGATTTAGCTTTGAAAATTGTAACTGACAAAGAAATAAGAAAAGATATAATTGAATTAGAAGAATTGTTGAATAAATGGAAAGATGAATAAAATTACTACTGCCAACACCGTATAAACTTTATTGCTGGTTTTAGCTCACTTGGGAAATTCCTCCGGAATTTCGCCGTTCGTGTTTTATTTACTAAATTCACTGCTTAAACAACGCAACAAAGCTTATACATCAACGTTACCACACATTTGATGAAAATAAAATTAAACATATTACTATTTCTTATTTCTTTTAATGGATTTTCACAAAAGAATTTTGAAAAAATAGATGAAAATGCTAGGAATATGGATTATTCTCCTAATAAAGAACTAGCAAAAGAATTAACAAAAGGCTTAACCTCTGACATAGATAAAGTAAGGTCTATTTTTATTTGGATAACAGATAATATTGAATATGATTTTGAACTTCTAAATAACCAAGAACTTCAGGATAAAGTTTTTACTTCAAATAATACTATCATTGAACATACTTTGAAGACTAAAAAAGCAATCTGTTCTGGATATTCTATCCTTTTCAAAAATCTTTGTGATAAAGTTGGTGTTGAATCTGTATCTATTGAAGGAATTTCAAGACAGTTTCTTGATAGAGTCAAAAGAAAAAATGAACCTGACCACGCTTGGAACGCTGTCAAAATAGACAATAAATGGTTTCTATTAGATGTAACTTGGGCAAGTGGAAACGGATTAGGAAATAATTTTGAAAAGGATTTTAATGATTATTGGTTTTTAACAAATCCAAAAGAATTTTTTCATTCTCATTTCCCAACTGAACAAAAATGGAGTTTACTGAATAAAAAACTGAATATCAATGAATTTTATGACTTACCTCTAATTGTTTCTAATCACTTATTTACTCAAGGAATATCTCTTATCACACCAAAAAATGGAATAATTGAAATTAGTAATGACAATAAGTTTAAATTTATATTTACCTCTGAAAATATAGAAAGTGAAATTTCATTAATAGGTTTTCCTGGAGAAACTTATGCTTCGTTAAATAATTTACCTGCACCAAGTGATGAAGAATATTTTGAGAATATTGATAAATACAGTTTAATGATTCCTTCTATAAAATTAATCAATAAAACAGTTGAAAATAAAAAGACAACTTTAGAATATAGAGTAATCCATAAAAGTTTGAAAAATATATCATTATCTATAAATGAAAAACAAACAGCAGAGTATAAAGTGAAATGGAAATAAAAAACGTGTGGTAACACCGTATATAATTTATTGCTGGCTTCTCGCCTACTTACGAAAGTCCTCGCGGACTTTCTTGGTCGGTAATTATTTACTAAATTAGTTGCTTGAAACACGCAACAAACCATATACAACAACGTTAGCAAATATTAACCAAAGATGCTCAAAAATAAATGGCTGAAATTACTCGAATTGAAAAAAGGAAATTAGAAAAATGCCTTGAAATGGGTGAAGGATATGTTTTAGATTTTGTTAACAGAACATTTGAAGATTTTTTTTTAGATTCATTTAATATTGAAATATCTAATGAAAAATACAACAGTGGTAATAGTGGTTCAAAAGCAAATAGATTAAGAGAATTTTGGAAAAAAGAAAGTAATTACTTAGTTGGAAAATCTATAGTTGAATTACTTGATTACAGTAAAGAAATTGGTTCTTCTTATAATAAGTCTGAAGACACCTTAAATGAATGCTATCAAATTGGTTACAGATTAAGAGATGAAATGGGAATTGCTGAAATTGATGCAATAAAACCAATTGAAGATACTCGTGATTATAAATTATTAGCTGAATTAGTAAAAGATCACATATCAAAAAATCAGCCTGAAGCTGGTTTAGATAGATTACACACTTATCTTGTTGGATACGTTAGAAATTTATGTGAAAAACATCAAATACATTATGAAAAAAAAGAATCTTTAAACGCAATTTTCGGAAAATATGTAAAAGCAATAACCAAAACTAATATAATCGAATCTCAAATGACAATTAGAATTTTAAAATTTTCTATTTCAATTTTAGATTCTTTTAATCACGTGAGAAATAATCAAAGTTTTGCTCACGACAATGAATCAATTGTAAATTATTCTGAAAGTATTTTGATTATTAATAATATAAACAGTTTAATTAAATTTATTCAAGAAATTGAAAGAAAGATAGATGATAATTCTACATTAGATGAACCTGAAAATCTTCCTTTCTAAAAAACATTTGCTAACACCGTATATAATTTATTGCTGGCTTCTTGCCTACTTACGAAAGTCCTCGCGGACTTTCTTGTTCGGTAATTATTTACTAAATTAGTTGCTTGAAACACGCAACAAACCATATACAACAACGTTGTACAACATTACAGAATGAAAATTAAATTCGTCATAATATTTATAATTTTAGCTTTTTTAAAAGTTGAATTTTCTCATTCTCAACATTCTGAAAAATATATTGAATTAACAAAAAATCTAAAACCAATTGACTCAATTACCAAAATCAAAAAATTTAGAAATGGTGGAATAAAAGAAATTTCTAAATTTTTAGTTTATGAATATGGGGAATATACTTACGAGATTGTAAGTAGAAAACAACAATTATTTGACAAAAAAGGAAGATTATTTTATGAGGTTTTTTATGGGAATTTTGGAAATTTAATTTATCAAAAACAATTCAACAACAGAAATCAACTATATAGAATTATTGAAACAACAAAAATTGACTTGAAACCGGAAACTACTATTTACAAAATATTAAATTCTAATAAAAAAACTATAATTGAGAGTTATGAAAAAGAATATAACTCAATTGAGAAAGAAGGAAATTTGAAATTATGGAAAGAAGGAAAATGGCTGAATGGAAGAAAAGTAGGAAAATGGAAAACTTATAATCTTTGTGACGGAACATTTAAAATAAAGGAATACAAAAAAAAATAAAAACGTTGTACAACACCGTATAAACTTTATTGCTGGTTTTAGCTCACTTGGGAAATTCCTCCGGAATTTCGCCGTTCGTGTTTTATTTACTAAATTCACTGCTTAAATAACGCAACAAAGCTTATACAACAACGTTGTGCAACATTTACGAAATGAGAAAAATAGGAATAATATTAATGACTTTTTTAGGTTTTGGTTGTAAAACTAAAACAAATAAAGAACCAATAAAAAATGTGGAATTAGACTTTATAAGTTCATTTTACAAAAAAGAAAATGACGAAGAAATTAAATTTTTTCGAATAACAAAAGACAGTTCAAATTTTAGACAAATTGAAGGGAAAATATCATTGAATAAGGACTACAATACTCTTCAAGAAATAAAAACGAATACAATTATTTCGGGAACTGAAATAGATTCAATAAAAGCTAAATTAAAATCTGAAAACTACCGAGAAAATTTCGACAATATCAGTAAAGTTATTTTTGTGCAAATTCAACCAAAAAGTGAGAATGATTTAAAAGTTTTAGATTTAAGACATTCAATAGAAGGAAAAATACATCAAGAATTGAATAGTAATAAATTGGGCGAATGGATTGCTGGAGATTTAGGTCCTGGTGGAGCAAATATGTTGTTTGACGTGAACAATTGGAATAAATCCTTTGAAATAATAATGAAAGTTTTAAATAATGAGAATCTTCTTGAAAAAAGTTTAATTTTAAAACGCCTGAACACAGCTGAAGACGATTGGAATTACGAAATTATTTATCCAATTGACTACGATGGAGTTTTTAATCAAATGTAAAAAACGTTGCACAACACCGTATAAACTTTATTGCTGTTTATGGCTCACTTGGGAAATTCCTCCGGAATTTCGCCGTTCGTACTTTATTTACTAAATTCACTGCTTAAACAACGCAACAAAGCTTATACAACAACGTTGTAAGTAATTAAAAACCGAAATGAAAAAGAGGGTATTTATTATAATTATATTGCTTTCATTTTTAGTTTGTTCATTATTCTATAAAAGGGAAATTAAACAACTTTATTACAGTTATCAGGAATATGTAGAAATTAAAAATTCTATCGTTTGGAGTTCTGAAAAAAAACTCAAATTAAGCGACTTTAGTTATGAACCTGAAAAAACTCAAATGGACAATGTTGCTGTTACTGTTGGAATTATATCAGTTCATCAAATTTCCGAAAAAATAACACATAGATCTACGACAGTCTTTAAACCTGAAAATTCATTTGTAACGAGTAAAACTGACTCGCTTATTTTGAGAATTGCTCAAGCTCGTTTTGACTTGTGTGAATTATATCGGAGAAAAATGGAATTTAAAATCGGTTCTTTAAATCTTCGTGAAATTAAAAAAACAAACTCTGATACTATTACAAAATATGAGGAATTGTATTACGACCTTTTTGAGAAAGAATGGGACAAATTCAATGAAATAGAAAAAAAGGAATTAAACAAAGGATTAATAAAAATGGAAAAATATATTAAACAAGAACTGAAATAAAAACTACTTACAACACCGTATAAACTTTATTGCTGGTTTTAGCTCACTTGGGAAATTCCTCCGGAATTTCGCCGTTCGTGTTTTATTTACTAAATTCACTGCTTAAACAACGCAACAAAGCTTATACATCAACGTTAGGCACAATTTGAGCAACAAATGAAAACAAGATTAATATTTATCAATTTGACTTTATTAATTGTGCTGAACTCGTGCTGTTTCGGAACGAAAGAAAATCATCTTGGAAATAATATTTATCTCTCGGAATATGATAATGTGGACAGACGAATTTTATATAAAACAGAAAAATGTGCGAATACAGGTTCGGAAATAGTTCCAATGACTGTATTGGAAATATCGAATAATTCTGAATGGATTATAGTCAAATCTGGAAATAAAAGAGCGGAATCGGATTTTAAATATTGGGTAATTAAGAACAATTATGACCAATTACCGAGTTCTGAAATTATTAAAAAACATACGACTGAATTTAATGACTATGATTTATTTAGAGCCTTTTTGATTGAAAATAAAATAAACTTGGAATTGAATAAAATCGACTGAAAATAAAAAACTGTGCCTAACACCGTATAAAAATAATTGCGGCTTAGTGCTTAATCAAAGGTCGTTGCGTGTTTGTAACGTCTGATTTTCCTTCGGAAAATCCTCGCATACAAACCCGCAACTATTCTTATACATAAACGTTGTGGTGCATTTAAGAGCCGAAATAAAAACAACAAAATCGACCTGAAAATAAAAAATGAATTATTCAAAACATTGCAATTTATGTGAGAATGAAATCACAAATCTTGAAAATGGATTAACTTGTAGTTTAACAAGTAAAAAACCTGAATTTAAGAATATTTGTCCAATAATTAACTTAAATAATAAGTTTCAGGAAAAATTAGAAAGAACCAACCTTAAATTAGAGAGAATAAGAAAGAAGAAAAAATCTGTTCATTTGAGTTTTTACTTTATTATAATAATTGGTTTTTTTTTAATAATCGGTGGAATTTTATTTGTTCGCGAAACTGTTTTTAGTATTTATACTTTATATTTCTCATATGGAATTATAACTACAGGAGTAACATTTTTAGCAGTAGGTTATAATAAACTTAATAAATTCAGAACGGAATTATATAATTCAGAATATGAAAAAAATGAAGTAGATGAATTCTATGAAAAATATGGAATTGTTTATAAAACGGAATTCAATTTCGAAGAAAAAATTCACGGAATTCAAGAAGTTATCGTGAAAATGGAATTTAAAAATTGGAAGAAAAAGCGAACTAAAACAACATATAAAATTAATTGTTAACGAAAATATTTAGGAAATTAAAAAACGACACCACAACACCGTATAAACTTTATTGCTGGTTTTAGCTCACTTAGGAAATTCCTCCGGAATTTCGCCGTTCGTGTTTTATTTACTAAATTCACTGCTTAAACAACGCAACAAAGCTTATACAACAACGTTGTAGGTAATTAAAACCAAGCTCTACGAATGAATGACAATTTGATAGTTACATTATTTGTATTATTAATATTTTCACCAGCAATTTATCAATGGTATTTATTATTAAGAGAAAGAAAATCTGAAAATAAAATATTACTTAAAAAAATAATTAAATTATCAAAATATAGTTTCTTGATTCTTCTTTTTATCTCATTAATAATCGGAATTCTAAGTCATACAAACTTTTTAAATTACGAAAAACCTATAACTTTTGACAAATACGACCAAATTACATTTCAGAACTTTAGAGGTCTGGAGTTTTTTAAAAAATCACTTTATGGAAATGAAAGATTTGCTTATGTCGTAACAACAATAGATAGCGAAATTGAAGATAATTCTATAACTGTACAATCGTTGTTTCACCCTTCTCGTTCTTTCGTTTATAAGAAAAACACGAATAGTGCAGAACTTTTAACTCACGAAAAATATCATATCAAAATTACAGAATTGTTTACTCGAAAAGCTAAACAAGAAATATCTGAATTAAAAATCTTCAATAAAAACAAAATTAAAGGAATTATTAAAGTAGCGAAAACAAAAGAAAGAGCTTTTCAAAAAGAATATGATTACAATACTTTTCATAGTTATGTCTTAAGTGAACAAAAAAGATATGAAAAAGAAGTAGATAGTTTATTAACTTTGTTAAATAAATTTAAAAAACCGAAAATTGCAATTGATGATAAAAATTAAATATTTACTATTAGTCTTTATTTGTTTAACATTAACAAACTGTGAAACAGAGAAACATAAATTTCCTTTAGAAAAAAGGTATTGGGACACTAATGATTACGATAAAGTAATTCTTGAATTAAGATATGGTTATGAAAAAGATGAGAAAAAACCAACTTTTGACAATCCAGAACAAAGAATAATAGTTCAAAAACTAACAGACGAACAAAATTTTAAAATCGTTCTTAAAGACAATGAATTAGGTTTAAAACATCGTAATGCTGTTGCAACCGAATTCTTTAATCATTGGAAAGATATGAATCAAATTTATCAGGCAAGAGACCGAAAAGATAAATATCTTTATGATATCGAAATGTTATCTGTTTGGCAATTTGGTTTGAGTTTACAAATTGACTATTTTAAATTAGGGAATGACGAAATAAAAGAAAGTGCAGACGACCCAAATTCATCGAGAGTTAAAAATAATATTAACTCCAATATTGGAACTCTTGTAAGTAATTACATTATTTATTTAGATGAAATAAACGAAGAGAAATCTTTTTCGGAAAATGGAAAGTCTAAACTAGCTAAAGGAATAGATAAGTACTTTGTTCAACTTATTGAACTTTATCCCGATACAAATTATAGCGGAATGAAAAAGAAAGCGGAATTGATGCTTAAAAAGAGTGAATCCGATAAAATTAAATCGTCTCTAACAAAATTAATAGAGTTAATTAATTCAAAACAGAAAAAGGAAATAGAAAAATAACTACCTACAACACCGTATAAACTTTATTGCTGGTTTTGGCTCACTTAGGAAATTCCTCCGGAATTTCGCCGTTCGTGTTTTATTAACTAAATTCACTGCTTAAACAACACAACAAAGCTTATACATCAACGTTGCCACACATAAAAAACTGAACCGAAAATGTTCTGGAATAGAAAAAAGAAATTACCAATTACGGAGGAAGATAGAATTTGGGTAGATGAAGATTTGAATTGGTTACGAACTGAATTTGGAGAAGAGCATTTTAAGGAAATTCGGACTATAACACCAACAAAAGAATTTTACAATAGAACTTTTGACGGAACTGAAAAAGATGCGGAATTTATTTTAGAAAGAACAATGGAATTAATGAATATAACAGATGTGAAAATAAAACTTGACTTCTTCTCTGACGATATTGTGAAAATGGAAGATGGGAACCTTTTAACAACGCCTGCTGACATAAATGGAAAATGGGAAAGTTCTGCTGGAATTTACGAAAAGAATGAAGAAAATATTACTATCTCAATTGAAACTCAACAATTAAAAAATCCTATTTCTTTAATTGCAACAATTTCTCACGAGTTATCTCATCAAATTTTATTGGGAGAAAACCGAATTGAAGAAAATGATGAATATTTGACTGACTTAACTGCAATAAGTTATGGTTTTGGAGTTTTTACAGGAAACTCAAGATTTAATTTTTCTCAATTTTCAACAAACGGAGGATTTGGTTGGGAATCGAGTGGTTTAGGTTATTTACCTGAACAAATAATTGCTTATTCAATGGCTTGGTTATCTCAAGAAAGGAATGAAAAAACAGATTATTCAAAATTTATGAAACCATCAGTAAAAAAATATTTCGAGCAAAGTTTTGAATATTTAGAAAAAGAGAAAAATGAATAATAACGTGTGGCAACACCGTATAAAATTAATTGCTGGCAAATCGCTTACTTACGAAAGTCCAAACGGACTTTCTTGGTTCGTGTTTTATTTACTAAATTTACTGCTTAAAACACGCAACTAACCTTATACAAAAACGTTGT